>JACQPH010000003.1 GCA_016207645.1 Elusimicrobiota bacterium | reverse complement strand
TCCTTATGGCCGCCGGTGCGGCCGGCCCAGCGCTGGTGCGCCTGGCCGGCCGCACCAGCGGCGCAGAGTGGCGGAGATAGCACTTAAGTCCGGTTAAGCCCTGCTGGGCAAAACCGGCCTTAAGAGCGGGGAGGCATGTATGGAGAAGCTAAATATGCGGTATTTCCTTTATGCGCGCAAGTCCACGGACGAGCCGGACCGGCAAATCCTGTCCATAGAGGCGCAGCTCACGGAACTACGCGACTACGCAAAAAAAGAAGGGCTCACTGTTGTCCGCGAGTTCATCGAGAGTAAAACGGCCAAAGAGCCGGGCCGCGAGATCTTCAACGAGATGGTCGACGGCCTTGAGCAGGGCGCGGCCCATGGCATAGTGGCCTGGCACCCTGACCGGCTCTGCCGCAATAGTATTGATGGTGGCCGCTTAATATATTTGGTGGACATCGGCAAGATAACGGCTTTAAAGTTCCCTAACTTTTGGTTCGACCCCACGCCGCAGGGCAAGTTCATGCTCTCAATCGCTTTCGGTCAAAGCAAATACTACGTGGATAACCTTTCGGAAAACGTGCACCGCGGCCTCAGGCAGAAACTGCGTAACGGCACCTGGCCTGGCCGCGCTCCTCTCGGTTATATAAACGACCTGGCAACCAAGACCATATTGCCGGATAAAGACCGGGTTGCCTTTGTCCGCAAAACCTTTGAACTATACGCCTCGGGCAATTATCCCTTGGCGGAGGTGCGCCGCATAATGAACGGCGTAGGGCTTATAGGGGGCAGGCAACGCGGCGCGCTTTCGATTTCTAACTACCAGTATGTACTCCAGAACCCCATTTACTACGGTCTTATGCGGTTCAAGGGTGAGCTCTATGAGGGCAAGCATAAGCCGCTCATAACTAAAGCCTTGTTCGACAAGTGCCAGGAGGTAATGTCGCGCAAGAGCAAGCCTAAGAACGGCAAGTTGAAGCCTTACACTTACCGCGGGCAGTTCCATTGTGCGGAATGCGGCTGCTTCATAACCACCGAGACCCAAAAAGGCCGTAACTACCTGCGTTGCACCAAGCGCAAAGGGTCTTGCTCGGAGCCTTATGTACGGGAAGAGGAAGTGGAAAAACAGATACGTGACTTATTAAAAGGAGTTTCCTTACCCCCGGCCCTGGCCGCGGATGCTCTTAACAACATCAATAAGGAGAATTTAAGCGCGGCCCAGGCCGGGGAAGAGGCCGCACAAAATCTGCGAGATAAAATAGATTTCCTTACGAAGAGCATGAACGCTCTTTTGGACATGATACTTAGCGGGTTGATAACGCAGGATGAATACGCCCAAAAGAAGCGTTCATGCCTGGAAGAAAAAAAGGAAAATGAAATGAAACTCGCAGCTTTTGGCCGCTTTGATGGCCAGAGGCCTTTGAGGCGGCACTGGCATAGCCTTGAGCGGGAGGGGAGTAAACGGTTCGAACCGCTTATGGGCTTCTATAAAACCGCAGTTCTCGCCGGAGAGTCCGCGGTTGCGGGAAATCCGGAGGAAAACCTGCAAATATTGAAAAAATTCGGTTCGAACTTCCTTTTAGGCGGGAAAAAAATAAAAGTAAATTTTAATTTCCCGGCGGCAGAAACGGAGAAACTGCACGCGCTGCCGGGGTTCGGCAGCGCGGATTTCGGCAACAGCGTAAATTGGCGGCCCCTACGGGATTCGAACCCGTGATCTCCGCCTTGAGAGGGCGGCGTCCTAACCGCTAGACGAAGAGGCCGTAGGTTTATTTTAGCAAATAGCCGGCGCCGCGGGCAAAACTTACGCGGGGCCGCGGGCGGGGCTGTTCCCGGCAGGCGGCCGAAATTCTCAGCCGACGGAGAGAATTGAACTCTCGACCTACCGCTTACACGGCGGTTGCTCTACCGCTGAGCTACGTCGGCGACTTCGACCTATTATAGGATTTTTAGCGGGCCGCCGGCATGCGGGAGGCCCCGCGGGTGTCCAGGGGAGAGTCCTGGCGGCGGGTTGTCAGTCGGCCGCCGGGGCGGGCGCGGGCACGAGGGCCGCGGCTTCCGCCGGGCGCGGCCCGGCCGTCCGCATCAGGGCGTAGTAGGCCGCGGCCGAGATGGCGAAGCTGACGAACCAGGCGTAGTGATAAAGCGACCTGAAAAAAGCGGGGGCTGGAAAAAGCTTTATGACGTCCAGGAAACCGGGAACGCAGGGGAGGATGCCCAGCGCCAGCGCAGCCACCGCGGCGCTGTTGAAGCCGCCTCTATACCAGTACGGCCCGCTGCGCCTGTAGAGGCCGGGGAGGTCCAGGTGCGCCCGGCGGATGAAGTAATAGTCGGAGATGAGGACCCCGCCGATGGAGCCCAGCAGGGCCGAGTAGCCCACCAGCCAGGTGAAGATATAGCCCGAAGGGTCCGCCACCAGCTTCCACGGCTGGATCAGGATGCCGATGATCCCGGTGATGAACCCGCCGATGCGGAAGGTGATGCGCTTCGGCCAGAGGTTCGCGAAATCGTTGGCGGGGCTGACCACGTTGGCGGCGAGATTGGTGGCCAGCGTCGCCAGGCACAGGGCGAACAGCGAGACGGTGAGTACCAGCGGGTTCTTGAACTTGGTGATGAGGACCACCGGGTCCCAGACCGGGGCGCCGTAGAGCACTATCGTCGCCGAGGTCACCGCCACGCCGATGAAGGAATAAAGCGCCATGGTGGCCGGCAGGCCGATCGTCTGGCCGATAAGCTGGTCCCGTTGGCTGCGGGCGAAGCGGGTGAAATCCGGGATATTGAGGGAGAGCGTCGCCCAGAAGCCTATCATGCCGGTGAGCGCCGGGAAGAAAACGCTCCAGAACTGCCCCGCCTTGGGGCCGCCCGCCACGAACTGCGAGGGCTGGCCGAGCATCGGGCCGAAGCCGCCGGCCTGCCGCCAGGCCCAGGCCAGGAGCGCCAGGCCGAGGAAGATGAGGAGCGGCGCCTTGATGTCCAGGAGTATACGGATGGACTCGATGCCCCTGTAGATCACGAGCATATTGACGGACCAGAAGAAGAGGAAGCAGCCGAGCTGGGGCAGGGAGATGCCGGCCGCGAACGGCGCGGCCGTCTCCCAGGCCGGGATATAGATGGCGAGGATCTTGAAGATGGCCCAGCCGCCTATCCACGTCTGGATGCCGAACCAGCCGCAGGCGACGAGCGCCCGCAGCAGCGCGGGAATGTTCGCGCCGAGCAGGCCGAAGGCCGGCCGGCAGTAGACCGGGAAAGGGATGCCGTACTTGGTGCCGGCGTGCGCGTTCAGGACCATCGGCACCAGCACGATGGCGTTGCCGAGGAAGATGGTCAGCACCGCCTGGTACCAGTTCATCCCCTCGGCGATAAGCGAGGAGGCGAGCATGTACGTGGGGATGCAGGCGGACATGGAGATCCACAGCGCAGCGATGTCTTTGAGGCCCCAGCGCCGGTCCTTGAGGAGGGAGGGCGCGATGTCGCGGTTCCAGTAGGCGGAGCCGGAGACGTCTTCGGTCAGCTCGTGTATGCCGTTCGTGACGCGGGTGCCGTTCCCCGTCCGCCCGGCCGGTTTATCGGTGTGGGGCATAAATATCGGTTCTAGGCCGAGGCTAAAGCCTTCTCCAGGGATTCCGGAATGACCACCACGGCTTCGCAGCGGGCGGCGTCCTTGCCGCAGTTCAGGCCCAGCGTTATGGCGGCCACGGAGTAGCGCTGCCCGCCCTCCAGCGTGTCCCAGAGCGCTTCCAGGAGGAAACGCGGTTCTCCCTGAAGGCTTTTGGGGGCCGAGGGCAGGAAGCCGCGCTTGAGCTTGTTTGAGAGGGCGCTGATGACGGAGTTTAGAATAATGTTGCCGAGCTCCGAGAACAGGAGTTCATGCGCCTGGCTGAGGCCGGGCAGCGTGGTCAGGCCGAGGAAGCAGAGGGAAAGCACCCCTATGTCCTCCTGCCTGAAGACGATTATGGAAGTGAAAGGAAGGTCCCCGGTCACCCTGAAATAGACCCCGAAGCCGGCGCCGCCGGAGACGGTATGTTTTTTGGCTATCTCCTCCATGCTGCCCTGGGAAACGCGGATGCCGGACACGCTCCACTTCCCGGAGGAGATGCGGGACAGCCTGGCCGCGCAGCGCTCCAGGCTGGCGGCGGCTATGGCCTCCAGGTTCCGGCCGGCGGCGGTCGGGGCCAGGTCCTTCATCAGCACCTTGAAATCGTCGAAGGAGAAAGGCTTGCGCAGTATGGCGCACACGCCCTTGTCGTAGAGGCGGTTGTCTATTTCGTCCTGGTCCACGGCCGTGATGACCACCACGCGCGCCTTCGGGTCTATCTCCAGGATCTCATCCAGGACTTCGAGACCGGACTTGCCGGGCAGGATGATGTCCAGGAAAACCACTTCGGGCTTGAATTCGGCGAATTGCTCCACGGCCTTGTCGCCGTTCTCCGCTTCGGCCACGATCTCGTGGCCCAGCTTGGCCAGCAGGGCCTTTATAGTATTGCGCGTGAGCGCGTTATCTTCGACCAGAAGTACTTTCATGAACTTTCCCCTAGTAAGCAGCGGACTCTTTGCCCGGATAGACGCGGCAAAGCAGGCTACTACCGTATAATACAATACTTGCGCCCGCCAACTAAACACCCCCCGGGAGGCGCGGCGGCGCGGGCTCGCCGAAGGCGCCCTTGAAATCGTTCCAGAAACCCGGGTAGGATTTTCCCACGCAGCCCGGGTTCTCTATTTTAAGGTCCGGGCAGACCAGCGCGGCGGCGGCGGCCGCCATGGCTATGCGGTGGTCGCCGAAAGTGTTTACCGGGCTTACCGCGGAAAAAGCCGGCCGCCCCGTTATTTTCAGGGCGCTGCCCGAGCGGCAGGAGGCCTTTACGCCCAGCGAGGCCAGCAGGGCCAGGGAACTTTTCACCCTGTCCGATTCCTTCGAGCGCAGGCTCTTTACGCCGCCTATGACGGTGACGCCGCGGGCCCGGGCCGACAGCAGGGCCAGCAGCGGGACCTCGTCTATCATGGCCGGTATTTCCGCCGGTTTCACGGAGCGCGCCTTGAGTACCGAGGGCAGCACCTCTATTTCGCCGTAAGGCTCCGGGAAGGCGGCTTCGGTCCTGATGTTTATTTTTGCGCCCATCTTTCGCAGCGCGGTGAGAAAGCCGAGGCGGCCGGGGTTCAGGCCGCAGGAACTTATCTTCAGCTCCGTTCCGGAAAGCAGGGCGGCCGCTATGAAAGGCGCGGCCGAAGAGATATCGCCGGGTATGGTCAAAGGCCTGGCCGTGAGCGGGCCGGGCTCGAGTTTTATGCGCCGACCCTCGGTCCTAAGCCTTGCGCCCAGGAGGGCCAGCAGCCGCTCGGTATGGTCCCTGGTCGGGACCTTCTCATTCACTTCCACCGGGCCTTCGGCGTAAAGCCCGGCCAGCAGCAGAGCGGATTTCACCTGCGCGCTTTCCACGCCGGCGATCCTGCCCCCTTTCAGGCGGGCCGGTCTTATCGAAAGAGGGAGCCGCCCTTTGCTCGTCCCGACCCCGGCGCCCAGTTTTTTCAGCGCGGCGGCCAGGCCGTCCATGGGCCTTTTCAGAAGCGAGCCGCGGCCGGTTATCACCGAGGGGAAACCCTGCCCGGCCAGTATGCCGGCCAGCAGGCGCGCGAGCGCGCCCGATTCGCCGGCGTCCAGCGGGGCGGCCGGCTTTTTCAGGCCCTTCAGCCCCAGCCCCTCCACGAGGAAAGCGTTCCCGTCGCTGCGGACCTTTACGCCCAGCGCGTCGAGGCAGCGCAGCGCGGCCTCCGTGTCCTCGCAGCGCAGCGGGTTCTCTATGCGCGAGGTTCCCGCCGCTACGGCGGAGAGCAGCAGCGCCCTGATGGTTATGGACTTGTCCGGCGGGGGGGTGTAGGACTTCATTTCAGGCCGGCGCAGAAATCCAGCGCTTTAAAATAAGAGAAGGCGCCTTCGCCCTTGAACTGCGCGCGGCATACTGGCTTCGTGACCGAAGTTCTCCGGAATGGTTCGCGCTCCGAGATATCCGACAGGTGAACTTCCACGGCCGGCAGGCCCAGCGCTTCTATGGCGTCGCGGATGGCGTAGCTGTAATGGGTGTAGGCGGCGGGATTTATCACCAGCGCGTCCGCCCAGGCGGAGTTGGCGGTGAGCAGATCTATTATCTCGCCCTCGCCGTTGGCCTGGAAAATCCTGGTTTTAAAACCCAGCTTGGCGGAATGCCTCTTGATCGACGCATTCAGGGCGGCGAGCGTGGTCCTGCCGTAAATTTCGGGCTTGCGCCTGCCGAGCAGGTGCAGGTTGGGGCCGTGTATCACTAGGATGTTCATTTCAGGGCTCCTTCAAAGGCTTTCTTAAGCAAGGCGGGCTTCAGACCCTCCACGGCGCGCAGGCGCCCGGGCCCGGCGGTAAGCAGGAAGCGGTTCTCCGCGCCCCTGGCCTTCTTGTCCCGCGAGACCAGGCCCAGGAATCTGCGGAAATCCCGGCGCACGGCCGCGGCCGGCGGCAGGCGCAGCGCGTCCACCAAAGCGCTCATCGCGGCGAAGCGTTCCGCGTTCAGCAGGCCGCTCTCGCGCGAGGCTATGAGCGCGAAGCGCAGGCCCCGCGCCACGGCTTCGCCGTGGGGCAGGCGGCCGCCGGACAGGGCCTCGAAGGCGTGCCCGGCGGTATGGCCGAAATTGAGCGCCTCCCTGGCGCCGGCTTCGTCGCGCTCGTCTTTTGCCGCCAGCTTGAGCTTGTAGGCGGCGCAGGCGCTCACGCAGGCTGTCAGGGCGGCCCTGTCCCCGGCGAGAGTCTTCGAAAGATGCGTCCTTACCGTCCGCGCCAGGGAGCCCGGGCCTATCATGGCGTATTTCACCAGCTCGCCGGCGCCGGAGCGGAGCTCGGAATGAGGCAGGGAATCCAGGAAAGCGGTGTCGCAGACGGCCAGCGCCGGCTGGTGGAAAGTGCCGGCTATGTTCTTGGCGCCGCCCAGGTTCACGGCGGTCTTGCCGCCCAGGCCGGCGTCTATCTGACCGAGGAAAGTGGTGGGGACGCTGAGCCAGTTTATGCCGCGCATGTAGACGGAGGCCGCGAAGCCCGCCAGGTCCGTGACGGCCCCGCCGCCGCAGGCTATTATCAGCGAATTGCGCGAGAAGCCTTTTGCGAAAAGGAAGGAGCAGAGCTTCCCCGCCTGCTCCAGGGTCTTGGCTTTCTCGGAAGGAGGCAGCCGGAACCGGAAATGCGGCTTTCCGCCTTCCGGGAAAAGGACCAGGGCCCTGGCCAGCAGGCTGGGCGGGGCGTCGGCGCCGGCGACAATGCAGAGCTTGTCCGCGCCCCTGAACAGGGCGGGGAAGCCGGCCGGTATATCGGCCAGGTCCCGGCCCAGCGCCGCTTTCATGGTCTTCGAACTCCTGATGGTATAGTTAAAGATCTTCATTCGCTCAGGGCCTTCTTTATTTTTTCCGCGGTCTGCCCGGGCTTAAGGCCCGCGGTGTCTATCGTTATATCCGCCCGGCGGTAAAATCCCAGGCGCGCTTCATAAAGCCTTTTCGCGCGCGGCAGCGCTTTTTCCCAGGGCCCGTCGAGCAGCGGCCTGCCCCGGCGCTCCGCCTTGAGCCTTGCGGCCAGCTCGGGCCAGGGGCAGCTGAGAAAGACCGTTTTCCCGGTCCTTTTCAGCAGGCCCGCCCAGCGCTTCGAGGGATAAACGCCGCCGCCGAGGGAGATCACCCGGCCTCCGCGCGCCGCGAGTTCTTTGACCAGGGCCGCTTCGAGGCGCCTGAAAGCGCCCAGCCCTTCCCTTCTTATGATGACCGAGAGTTTCGAGCCGGTTCTTTTTCTCAGCAGGGCGTCGCTGTCGCGGAAGGGCCTGCCCATAGCCGCGGCCAAAGACCTGCCCGCCAGGGTCTTGCCGGCGCACATGAAGCCCGTGAGGTAGATGTTCAGAGCCGGGCCAGGATCTTTCCGGTTCTTTTTCGCCATTCGTACACCCGCCCCTCGAGCTCGGAAAAGGAATCGCCGCCGAATTTCTCCAGCAGGGCCGCGGCCAGCTCCAGCGCGGCCATGTGCTCGCCCACCACGGCGGCCGAGAAGACGGCCGTGGTGTCCGAGGTCTTCGAGACGGAAAGCTTTCTGCGGAAAGTTTTCAGGTCGGTGGCGAGTACCCCGCCGGGGAGGCCGGGCACCGGCTTCACCGCGCAGCGCAGGGTGAGCGGCCGGCCGTTGGTCATGCCGCCGTCGAGCCCGCCGGAAAGTTCGGGGCTGCCCGAGGCTTCCAGGCCGCTGGTGGAAGCCAGGCTGAAGCCGCCGCCCACTTCGAAGCCCTTCACGCCGTTTATCCCCATGAGGGCCGCTCCGAGGCGGGAGCCCAGCCGCCGGTCCCATTGGCCGAAACCGCCCAGGCCGGCCGGCAAGTTCTCCACGGTCAGTTCGAAGACCCCGCCCAGCGTGTCCCCGGTGCGGCGCGCGTCCAGCAGCTTGGCGGCGGCGGTTTCCGCGGTGATCCCGCGCATGCCGCCCAGGCTGACTATGCTCGAATTAACATTTATCCCCAGCAGCTCGTGCAGGCGCAGGGCGAAGGAGCCCAGGGCCGAGCGCATGGCCGTTTCCCGCGCGCTGGCCCTCTCCCTTATCAGGGTGGCGTTCAGCAGGCCGTACTTGAGCATGCCCGGCAGGTCGGCGTGGCCGGGCCGCGGCAGGCTGGACGGGGGAGGCAGGTCCCGGCCGGTGTTGGAGATAAGCAGGCTGATGGGTGCGCCGGTGGTCATCTCGCCGCTCAGGCCGGAAATTATCTCGAACTGGTCGGTTTCCCGGCCCTGGCGGGCGCTGCGGCCCGGCGCCTGCCTGCGGCGGCGCAGCTGGGCCGCTATATAGTCCCGGCTTATTTTCACCCCGGCCGGGAAGCCCTCGATGATCCCGGTCAGGTATTTGCCGTGCGATTCGCCGGCGGTAAGATAGCGCATAGTCATCCCCCGAGCTTTTCCCTTAAGAGCTTAAGTGCTTCCCTGTTAAATTCTACAATATCGCCGCCAGGCAGGCCCGTCCAGAATTTCAGCGAGAGGGCCGCCTGCCTGACCAGTACCTCCAGCCCGTCTATGGCCGCGGCGCCGGCCGCAGCCGCGGCTTTCAGGAATTCCGTGCCTGACCGGGTATAGGCCAGGTCCAGGCAGAAGTCGCCGGGTCCCGGCTTTGCCGGCGGCCTGCCGGGCGCGTACATGCCCAGCGGCGTGGCGTTCACGAAAATGCCGGCGCCACCAGCCGCGTCGAAAGGCGCGGCCGAGAAAACGGTCTTTGGGAAGACCCCGGCCAGGTCCCCGGCCAGCTCCAGGGCCGCGGCGCGGTTCCTGGCGCGGAAGGTCACGGAGGCCGAGCGGGCCCGCCCCAGCGCCCAGCCCGCCGCCGCGGCGGAGCCGCCGGAGCCGAAGACCACCGCGTCCTTCCCGGCCGGGTCAGCGCCGTTCTCCTCGAGGGAAAGCAGTATGGCGGCGGCGTCCGTATTCAGTCCCTCAAGGCCCTTTTTACCGAAGCGCACGGCGTTGACGGCCTTGACGGCGCGCGAGGCCGGATCGCTCAGGTCCAGCATTTTGAAAACGGCCCGCTTATGCGGTATGGTCACGTTGAAGCCGGCCCAGCCTTCGGCCTCCGCGGACCTTATGGCCGAGTCCAGCTCGGCGGCCGCGCATTCCCGCGGTTCGTACCTGAGTTCCGCGCCCGCGAGGCCGGAGAGGATGCGGAAGACCCCGGGGGAGAGGGAGCCGGAAAGCGGGAAGCCCAGCAGGCCGGCCTTAATGATCTTTTTCTGCATCAGGTTCGTTCATTTGCCGGTCAGGGCGCGGAAGGAAGCTACGGTCAGGGTCTGCCTGCCGTCCACCCTGGCGGTCTCCGGGGAAACGCTGGCTTCTATGAGCAGGCCGTCGGCGCCGGCGCGCAGCGCCCTGACCGCCAGCGTCCCGGCTATTTCCCGGTTCCTGGAGGCGTGGCTCGGGTCGGCGAGAACGGGGAGGCCGGTAAGTTTTTTGGCCTCGCGCATAAGACCGAGATCCAGGCCGGGGCTGTCCGAAGAGAAGACCGAGTCCCCGCGCTCGCAGAGCAGCAATTCCTTCGCGCCGTGCCTGAGCAGGTATTCGGCCGAGAGCAGCCATTCCTTCAGGGTGGCGTGCATGGCGCGCTTGAGCAGCACGGCGCGGCCGGAGCGGCCGGCTTCCTTGAGCAGTTCGTAATTGCGCATATTGCGCGCGCCTACCTGGAGTATGTCGCAGACAGCGGAGAGGCGGCCCACCTGCCTGGTGTCGGTGGCCTCGGTGACGAGGGGCAGGCCGGTCAGCTTTTTGGCTTTCGCTATGATCTTCAGGCCGGGCCAGCCTATGCCCTGGAAGGCGTAGGGCGAAGAGCGCGGCTTGAAGAGGGCCGCGCGCAGAGCGTGCGCCCCGGCGGCCTTGAGCGCCAGCGCGGAGGCCAGGTAGGACTTCTCCTCCTCCACCGCGCAGGGGCCGGCTATGAAGACCGGCCCGCGGCGGAAGTCCAGCGGTTTTGAAAAAGTCCTTTTATCGCGGGCGCAGGCCAGCGGGCAGAGTTCCGCGTGGGAAAGGAGCACCCCGGCCACGCCGGGCAGGTTCTCGATGCGCGGCACGGCGTCCGCGGCCCCGCGGGGATCGGGGACGGCCGCGGCCAGGCCGGAAGGCGCGCGGCGCAGGCGGCAGCCGGGCAGCAGGCGGGCCAGCGCCGGCAGGAGTTCCCGTCCGGCGGCGGCGCTCAGGTTCTTTTGCAGATTTATTATCATTTTCCGCCCTGGAGTTTCTTGGATTGCCTTATGATCTCGGCGAAGACGGACCGGGCGGCCCCCGAGAAAGTTTTCCCGGCGGCGGCCGCGGCGTTGGCCAGCACCCGCTTTTCCCGCGCGGGGTCGGTGAGGCGCTTCTTCAGCCCCCGGAGGGGGACGGCCAGGGCGAAGCGGCGCGACAGCAGGCCGGCTATGCGCCGGTCAAGGCGGTCTATCTTCGAACGCGCGGCGGAAAGTTTATCTGTCATCATGCAGTCCCGCCTTTAACGGGGCAGATTCTTATTCTATTAAAATACGGTTAAAAATAAAATTGCTAAAATGATATCCATGGCGGAAACGCTGGAACTCAAGGATATAGCCAACAAGCTCGCGGAGCTGGAGGCGGCCCTGGCCGCCTCCTCCGGGCTGTACGGGCTCGATACCAAGCGCGCCGCCCTGCGCGAGAAGGAGGCCGTCTCCGGCTCCGGCGATTTCTGGAACGACGCGCAGAAGGCCCAGGCCCACCTGAAGGACCTGAACGACCTGAAGAAAGGCGTGGAACTGCTGGACGCGGTCAAACGCGGGATAGAGGATCTCAAGGCGCACTTCGACCTGGCCCGCGACGCCGGCGACGCGGGCGAACTGCCGGTCATCATGGAAGGGCTGCGCGCCATCGAGAAAAAGCTTTCGGCGCTGGATTTCGAGCTGAAGCTGGCCGGCCCCATGGACAAGCTGGACGCCATCCTCAGCATCCACGCCGGCGCCGGCGGCACCGAGGCCTGCGACTGGGCCCAGATGCTGCTCAGGATGTACACCCGCTGGGCCGCCGGCAAGGGCTTCAGCTTCTCCGTCACCGACATGCTGCCGGGCGAAGAGACCGGTGTGCGCGGCATGACCGCCCTGGTGCGCGGGAAATACGCCTACGGCTACCTCAAGAGCGAGATCGGCGTGCACCGGCTGGTGCGCATCTCCCCTTTCGACGCGAACAAGCGCCGCCACACCTCCTTCGCCTCCATCGACGTGCTGGCCGACATCAATGACGAGATAGAGATAAAGGTGGAAGACAAGGATATCAAGCTGGACACCTTCCGCTCCGGCGGGGCCGGCGGCCAGAACGTGAACAAGGTGGAGACCGCCGTGCGCCTCACCCATATACCGTCCGGCATAGTGGTGGCCTGCCAGATAGAGCGCAGCCAGCACCAGAACCGCGAGACGGCCATGAAGATGCTGAAGGCCAGGCTCTACGAGGTGGAGATGGACAAGAAGCGCTCCGAGATGGAGCGCCACTACGACGCCAAGGGCGACATAGGCTGGGGCCACCAGATCCGCTCCTACGTTTTCATGCCCTACCAGCTGGTCAAGGACATGCGCACCGGCCACGAGACCTCGCAGATAGACGCCGTGATGGACGGCGACCTGGACCCCTTCATGCACGCCTACCTGACCTGGGCCGCGAACAACAAGAAGTAGCTTTTTCTTCCTAAAGCCGGCAGCTATTGCTCCTGTTTTGTTGCCACTGTTTTTAGTGGCAACAAAACGGTTGGCAATTACGGCGTTGACAAACGGTCTCTGTCTCGCTTAACCTGAATCCCGCAGTTCAAAGGCATGTATAGTTTTTACTCTCCTATAAGGCGCCTTTTGACTTTCGCGACACCCAAAACAGATTTATTAAATTAGTGCGGATGCGGGTCAGGCGAGCATCATACTTATCGTGATAACCGTAAGATTCGTTATTGAGTGGATTAATATATTAGCAGGGAGACTTTTCCCTTTTTCATAAACGTATCCTAAATAAATTCCCCCGATCGCCCCCAGTGCTATATTGGGATGTACGGCCATGAAGAATGCCGATGAGGTAAACAGAGCCAGAGCAAAATTCATCCTTTTACGCAAAGCCACAAACAGGAATCTACGGAAGAATATTTCTTCAATAACCGGGCCTAGAATACACATGTAAATCAGGGAGACGATAAACAGCGGAATTGAATTCTCCAGCAGGAATTTTACCCGCACCATTCTGTCTTTTATATCCGGTTCCGCAGCTGCGTTTATAAATGTGGAATAATCGATCGCCCCTGTTTTTACAAGCAGGATCAATATTGCCGATAGTACCCCCATTATCAGTAGCAGGAAGCCGACATAAACAACATAATATCTAAGAACAATTCGCCAATGCTCCCGCCAATGGCTCAGCCAATTGCGGATAACCGTCGAAGTATCTATGCCGATTACGGATATAAGACCTATTAAACATAAAGCCTGTAGCAATTTGGCTCCGAGAATGTAGACTTCCTCTAATTCTTTTATAGGAAGATAGGGGCTGAATATTTCAGCCATAATAATGCCGGAGAGAAGCCATATAGCCCCGCCCACCCCGACAAGGATCCAGGGGTTAACTATTTTTTTGTTTTCAAACTCAATAGGGCAGCTCATGATCAAATTCCTTAAATCCAAGAAGACAGGCCTGCCGCCTCGATGATAAAGAGACGACAGGCTGGCTCGATGCTTATCTCAGATCTTATTCGCGTAGTAATTAAAGTCCGCCCATTCTCTCATGATAAACCCCGGGGATGGTGGAAGCGCCGGGTAAGTTGGGATTTGCCGGGGGGGTGCTGTCTCCTTCCCCATCACAGACCGTTGTTATTATCTCGTAAGCAACCGAGATCCCATTTACTATCTTCCATGCAAGCTTAATAACTTCCCAGCATTTTCCTTTGTTCCGGAGATTCGCCTGCAGGGGCCCGGTTTTTTGCTTTGATATATATTCCATCAACTTTCTATCGTTACTCTCAAGAATAATGTGCTGGATATCCCCAACAAGTGTAGTTAAAAAGACACTGTCCTTATTATATAACACTACCGTGTTTTCCTCGTTTATCAGTTGAAGGAATTCTTTAGACAGCCCAGGCATGGTTAGAACTTCTTTCCTTAGCTTCTGTAAACTGGAAGCGGCCAGTATATAAACCTTTATGTTTAAGGTGGTTGCCGCGGTTACAGGAGCAGGTGTGATGCTGATATTATCCGCCCTGGACATATCGGAAGTCTTAACTGCTTCCATAAAATCCGCTGTTCTAAACGCCCCACGGTCAAAGTCCACCCCGAAGCCTTCCGCAGCGGCAAACGGAACTGCCGCTATTATCACCGCGAACGCCGCTATCAGTATGTTGCTCTTTTTCATAATTTTCTCCTACCTACCCTTTTAGATTTTGTACCGCTATGCCCGGTGCAGAGCAATTTATGTGCCAATGCGATACGGGGGGATTTTAGGGTGTTTTATGGCTAAAACCGGGGTTTCGACCGGGATTTGGCGGATTCTATGGGGGAAATCTTTTCATTTGAAAATAATTATTTTCAAATGAAAAGGAAAG
>JACQPH010000070.1 GCA_016207645.1 Elusimicrobiota bacterium | reverse complement strand
TGCCAGATCTTCTGGGAGAAGGCGTTGCAGAGGTCCTCTATGCCGTCTACCGCCTCCAGCACGACTTCGTCGTTGAAATGCTGCGCGTAGAGCGCGGCTATCTTGCCGGTAAGGGAAAGGATCTCCACGCAATAATCCAGGTAGCGCAGGAGGTCGAAATGTTCCATCGTGCGCGCCGGCGAGGAGGGCGTGCCGCGGCCGCTGCCGAGCAGCTGTTCCGGGTCCTTGGTGAGCTGGTGCACGTCCACGATATGCGCCAGGGCGCGGAGCTCGTGTATCATTTCCAGGGCCTGCTTCCTCTTTATCCTGGCCTCCAATGTTACGAGGAAGAAGATGCCGCCGCAAAGAAGGATAATGAGGTTGAAGCTGGCCTCCACGGCCTGGATGAGGTCGGTAAGGGTGCCGAAGCTCCCGGCCACGTGGAAACCCGCGGCTATCCGCGCCAGCACGGCGAAAAAAGCGAGCAGCAGCAGGGCTATCCCCGCCCGCAGCGGGACCAGCGGTCTGCCTATATTCCCGGCCCGCTCCGCCGCTTCTTTCGACAGGCGCAGGAAGTCCCCCGCCACCCTGAACAGGCCGGCTTCGGGAAAGCGCTCGCCTATCCGGTCGCGCAGGCGCTCCACCGTGCTTATTATCTTGGCCGCCTCTAATTTAAAAGGCATGAAGTACTAAGGTTTTCCCTTGAAGCTTCTGGCTATTTTCTCGAAGACGGGCAGGTTGGCCATGAAAGCGGTCTTCTGCGCGCTGAAATGGAGGACATAGCAGCCCTCCCGCGCCGGCAGGACGTAAAGTTTTTCCTTCAGCTGCACGGTCTCGTCCGACTTGCTCTTCGGGTGCAGCGAAACCACCCGCTCGCGGGACAGCAGCAGCGCCCTGCGGCCGGCCAGGGTTATATCTTTAGCGGGCTCGAAGACCTCGCGCGAATTTCTGGTTTCCCCGGCCACGTTGCTTGAGTTGCTTTTTACAAAATCCTCGTAACCGTTGAAGTCGGCGTTGTCCTTGGCGTAATAGGACACGAAAATGGAAGTGGGGGCCTTCTCGGCTTTCGGGGCGAGGAGCTGGATCTCGTAGATCTTGTACTGCTCGTCCTTTTCCTGGTCGCGCTCGAGCGACCAGCCGGCCGGCACGCTGCAGGCGAAATAATCATTGTCCATGGCGTAATTTTTAAATTGTACGCCCTTGGCCTTGGCCTGAGCCCCGGCGCAGGCGGCGGCCATAACGGAAAGCATGGATACGGTTAAAATTATATTTTTCATATTACCCGCGGCACCGCGCTTTTAGGCGGCACGCCGGGCTCCAGAGATCTAAGAGCTTCGCTGTTCTCCATTTCGGCGGCGTTATAGCGTTTCTTGTAAACGCCGAGCCTGGAAAGGTCTCCCTGTATTTTAGCAAGAACGGAGGTCCGTATCTCCCCCGCCGAGCCGGCCAGTTCGGCCGGCGACATTTCCAGGGCCTCCTCCAGGTTGAGGCCGGTGGAATCGATGGAGGCTTTCTCCGCTTCGGAAAGCGAAGCGCGGCGCTCCAGCTCCTCCGTGACGGCGCCCAGCACCTGCGAGGCGGCCGCGTCCAGGGAGGGCAGGCCGGAGAACCAGCGCTGGCGCACCGTGACGGCGAATTTCTTGGAACGGCCTGTTTTGAATTCAGTGCCGGTCTCCAGCGTCTTGAAAGCGTAGGAGGAAAGGTCCCTGCTCGAAGCGAAGATGCGGCCGTATTCGGGGTCCTTCCCCATCTTTTCGGTGGTATAAAGGCCTTCCAGCGACATCGCCTCTATCTCGTCCTCCTGCACATGCGGCTTGTACACGCCCTGTCCGGCGGCCCAGTCGGCCTGCGCTTTATGCGCGGACTCGTAAACCACGGCCGGGGACATGTACTTGGCCAGCTCGGCCAGCTGCGCCGGGCTGGTCATGATGGAAGAAGCGGTATAGCCCTTCAGGCGCATATACTGCTGTATGGTCTCGGAATCCAGCACGATCCGGCCCGAGGCCGCGTCATAACTTGAATAACCTCCGCTCAGGGGCGAGACTTTCAGCTTCAGCCCGCCGGGATTGGCGGCCAGGGCCCTGTCGCCGGCCCTGGTGCCGGCCAGCTCTTTGGCCACCGCGGTATTGAGCATGCTGCCCAGCAGGTCCCGGTCCTGCGGAGAGAGCACTTCCTGCGGCAGGGAGCCGCGGGCCGAATTTATCTTCGCTTTCAGCGCCGGGTCCACCTTTATATCGCTGCCGTCGAAGAAATTGCCCAGCAGGTAGGCCTGCTCGGTGAAGGTCTTGCCCGAAAGCTGCGCCAGCTGCGCCGGGGTGAGCGCGCCGGAATTGATGACGGCCCGCACGGCCACGTCCACGGCCACGTCGCCCTTCGCCGCCGCCAGCCGCTCGTCGTTATAAATGAGGAAACGCGGGTCGGCCTGGATGAGCCTCTCTATGACGGCGTTGCGCTCGCGTATTACCATGCCTTCCCAGGCGGCCCTGGTGACGGTAACGGCCTGGCCGGAGCGCATATTGGCCTGGCCCCAGCTCAAAGAGCGGGTATCCGTCATGGTGCCGAAGATCACTTCCCACTGCCTGATGGCCTTTACCAGCACCGCCTTTTTAGAGGCCGGGAAGGAGGGCTGGTATTTCGACAGCCAGGACAAAAGCTTTTCGGGCTCCGGCCCTATCCCCATTTTCGGCAGGGGCCTGTCCACGTCTATCCTTATGGAGAGGGACTGGTTGAGCTGGTTCACCCTGGCGTCGTCCCAGGGCATGGCCAGCAGTTCTTTCAGGTCCTTCAGCGCCTCGGCCTTGCCGAGCAGGGCGGCGGCTTTCCGCGGCTCGGCCTCGGCCAGTTCGCGCGCCTCGCCGTCCTTCAGGAAAGCCAGGGCTGCCGCCGGGTCGGCGCTCGAGATCGCTATTTCATAGGCGGCCAGGCGCTCCGGGGCGGTCATTCCCGCGCCGGCGTCCAGGGCGAAAAAGAGCAGCCCGGCCGCGATGGCGGCCAGGCGCGTCGGTCTGGCGGTACCGGAAGTCATATTACTTGAGCCTCTCCCTCATCATATCCAGCAGGAAATCGTCCCAAAGGGAAGCGCGGACGAAGTCCAGTTTCCCGTAATTGGCCGAATTGTACTGCGACTCCGGTATATAGATGGCCAGACCTTCGGCTTTGGTATAGGGTTTGCGGCCGGCCGGTTTAACCGCGTTCTTAAGTATAAGTTCGGAGGAAAGATATTCCCTTAGAGCAGCGCCGGCTTGTTTGACCGGCTGGCTGGCCGGCAGGCGGGCTTCCACCTTTTGGGTGTAATCCACCAGGTCCCTGGATTCCTTCTGCGTGAACCTGGAGGTCGAAGCCACCAGGCCGGCATCGGTAGCGGCGCTGAAAGCGGCACGGTCCGCTTTTACGGCGCCGACCCAGCCGTTCAGCGACTCCACGAAACCGGGGAGGGCCGAAGCCCTCAACGCCGAAAGAGTGGCGTCGGCCCTGTAGCTGGCGCCGTAAGTCTCCACCATCGCCATACCGAGAGCCTCGGCGTCCATGCCGGTATCGGACGAGAGCCGGCCCAGCAGTTCTGTATAAGGATAGCCGCTGCCCGGTATCTCCTCTTCCGAGCCCACTATGACCTCGGCGGAGTCCTTGAACTCATAGGCCACGCCGGCCATCTGCATCAGGCAGGCGTCGGTGGCGAAAACATCTATCCTGCGGCCCAGCGTCTTCTTTATCAGCGCCAGCGCCGCGCCCAGTTTGTCTATCTCCATCTGGTTCCTGCTGACATCGTCGTAAGAGATGCCCAGGCGGCCGGCGCCGTGGTTCCAGAGTATCAGCGCCACTTTTCTGGCCGGGTATCTGCGCAGGCCGCGCTTCACGAAGCGCACCAGGTTGGCCTCGCTGCCCATGTCGGCATCGTTGGAGCTGTAGATGACCGGGGAAGTTATTTTCGAAAGATCGGCGTCGCGGGTGACGTAAATTGTCTTGGAGCCGCGCTGGAACTGCAGATTGCGGCTGGCCGGGTCGTCTATGCCGAGTATGCCGTACTCCACCACTACGGCCAGCTTGTCGGAGGAGCCTACGGCCTCCATCTCGTTTATGTCCTTGTCTGCGAAGCCGAGTATGCCCAGGTCGTTTACCCCGTTGATGAAGACCAGCACGAGCCATTCGCGCTCGGCGGCCGCCGGGGCGGCAGGCAACGCGGCGTCCACGGGGGCGGGCGCGGAAACCTCGACGGCCACGGGCTTGGGCAGGTCCGATATAAGGCTGTCGAAAGAAGCGCCCTGGACTCTCAAGCCCATGGTCATGGCGCCCACTGCCGCTAAAGTCAGGATAGCCCGTTTCATATCAATATTCTGGCTCATGGTTTGACTTTAATCAAAGGCCTTAAGCCCCAGCGCCGTATAGGCCTTTGGTCCCAGACCGAACAAGCAAAGATTGCCATCGACGGCGCCCTAATATTATAAGCGAATATCTTGACTTGTCAACCCCCCCTAAAAAGGAGGCTGGCACCTTTTCGATGTTTTCAGGCCTTAAAAGGCCCAAAAGGTGCCTGCCTCCTTTTCAGAGACAGTTGATCTCTACCGAGATATCGTCGAAGAAGGCTTTTTTTGAGAGGATAGAGCCTTTATAGGAAGATGCTTGAAGCGAAACCCTTACCTTATTAACGCCGGCCGGCAGCGGCCATTCGTAGGAGGCGAGGGTCCAGATACGGGAACCGACAGGCTGGAAGCCTCCCAGGTAGGTATAATCATCCTCGCTGCGCATGGCATAGCCGTAAAGATAGGGCATCCCGTCGCGACCCCAGCCGTCCGCGCGCAAGTAGCCGGAAAAATACACCCTGCACCCCCCGGCCGCTATCCTGCCGGCGTACCGCGAGATGTCCACGTCCTGGTAAATGCCGTCTTCGGCGTCTGCCACATGGAAATAGTAGACCCCGCTATGCGGATTTCCTTTTTTGATCATACTGCGCTTGAAGCCGCCATAGGCATGCCAGCCGCAGGGCCCCTCAAGCCCGGGGTTGAAGACAAGATTCCCCCCCGAACCGGAACGGGAAGCCGGGGCCGGAACCAGGGAGCAGGGAAAATCCCGGGCCAGTTCGGTGGCCAGGCTGATATTGCGCCGGGCGCGGAGCTGGGGCCAGTAGTCCATGCGGAATTTGAAAGCCAGGAAAAAGGCCAGGAACAGTACCGCCGCGGCCAGCGGCCAGGAGTACAGCGGCAGCCCGCCTTTCTTCGGCTTAAGCGCGGGCTCCTTTACCCGGAACAGCGGCCGGGTTCCAAGGGACTCTATAAGCTTGAGCGCCTGCCCGGCCTCGATATCCGGCCGCCCGAGCGCTTCCAGCAGGTCGGAGTACTCCGGGGAAAAACCGCCGCCCCTTGGAACCGCGGCGAAAGCGCGCATAAGCCCGGCCAGCCCCTCCAGGTCCGCGCGCGTATCGCGGGCGGCCGAGCAGCCGCAAAGGAAAACCCTGGCCCCGGAACGGAAAACCGAAGCCGTCGAGACCGCCCCGTGGGCCACGCGCGGGGAAAGGCCATGCAGGTATTTCAGCGCCCTGGCCGTTTCATAGCCCAGATTCAGCGCCTCTATCTCGGTGAAGGCGCCGCCGCCCGCGATTACGGAGGCGATACTTTCCCCGGCGAAATGCTCGTATACCAGGAATTTTTTTTCCTCGCCGTCCCGCGGCGCCCACACGGTCTCAACGTAAACGGGAAGGGCCGGATGGGAGAGGAAAGGCGCGGCGCCCGCCTCGGCCCCGGCAGCCCCGCGGACGAAGAACTTTTTACCTCCCGGGCCTTCAGCCGTAAAGACCGGCCCGCCGGGCCAGGGCGCAGCCGGGGTCAGCTTGGAATATTTCTCGCCCAGGTCCATTTTATCTGACCCCCTTCAGTTTGTAAACGTAGACCTTTGAACCGGAAGCTTTGCCCTGCGCGGCCGCCAGGAATTTTCCGCCGGGGTCGAAAGCTATGCCCGCCACCGCGCCCCCGCTTATCCAGCCCAGACGGAAAGTTTTGACCAGCTTCCAGGAGGCTGTTTCGAACAGACGGATGGAAACCCTGTCGCGGCTGGTGAACTGGGCCGCGAAGAGGGCGCCGTCGCGGCTGAAGGCGCCTTCCGCGGAGATCGGGTAGCGGTACTCCTCCAGGCCGGCATCCGAGTTGAGCTCGGCCAGCCTCCGGCCAGAGGGGTCCGAGACGCTTAAAACCTCGGTGTTCCCGACCGGCGTTACCAGCAGGCCGGAAGGGCTGTAAGAAAAAAGTCCCGAGCCGGGGCCCGGCTTGTCCCGGAGGAGCACGCTTTCGGAGCCCGAGGCCAGGTCCCGGCGCACGATGCGGCCGAGGTTATGCGCCTTCGCGGCCTTATCCCATAAATAGGTCTTATAGACGAGGCTCCCGCCGTCCGGGGTGAACTTCACCGAGAACGCGGGCCCGCCCGCCAGCGCCGGCTTATGCACGACCCGCCCGGCGGTGTTGAACACCGTTATTTCCCCGCCCAGGTGGCGTTCCTCTACCCTGTCGTAGGTGTTCACCGCTACGGCTACCAGCGTCCCGTCCGGACTCAGCGACGCAGAATCCAGTTTTTTCTCTAGCGGGATATTCAGCAGCACCGAACGGTTCCCCCGCAGGGCGGAAACAAAGCGCAGTTCCGAGGCCCCCTCGCCCGAGGAGGAAGCGGCCACAACGCCGCCGTCGGGCAGGAACTCCGCGTAACGCGTATATTTTCCGGGGCCGTTGGCGAAGCCGTTGGTTATTTCCTCGCGCCAGTCCTTAGTATCCCAGATATAAAGCCGGCTGTCGCCGGCCAGGACCAGCAACTTTCCGTCGCGGCTGAACTCGAGGCCGCCGGGCTCGGCCCAGCCCGCCCTTCCGGCGAAAAGCGTCTCCCCTTTCCCTCTTTCCAGGATGAAACCGCGCAACCCCCAGCCTGCCGCGGCCAGCAGCGCGCAAAGGGCCGCGGCGCGGAGTAAAATTTTATGTTTCGGAACCGGTTTTCCGGTCAGCAAAGCGGCCAGCGCCGCTCCCAGTTCGGCCGCGGAGCGGTAGCGCTCCGAGGGGTCGGCAGCCGTCATTTTTTTTAACGCCCGGATAAACCCCGGAGAGAAAGGCAGGCTCTTGTCCAGGTCCCCGAAAGCGCCGGCGGCGGCGCCAGGCTCGGGCTTTTTGCCGGTCAGCAGGAAAAGCAGCGAGGCTCCGAGGGCATAAACATCCGCGGCCCGGGAGAAGGCCTCGCCGGGAGGGTAGTACAAGTCCCCGCCCGGCCGTCGCGGAAAAGGCTTTATCCCGCCCAGCACGGCGCGGCCGTCTTCCGCCAGATATATATTACGGGGAGAGATCCTGTCGTGGGAGAAGCCGGGACCGGCGCCGTGCAGCTTTTTCAGCGCCCCCGCCAGGGAAGCCGCCATATCGGCGGCCTCGGCCTCGGTGAAGGGCCGCCCTTCCCCTGCCAAAGCCTCGAAGTGCTTTCCGGGCGCGGCCTCGTAGACCCAGTACTCTCCGGGGCCGCCCGGCTCCGGAAATACCCCCAGCAGGTCCTGCAGCGAAGGATGCCGCAGCCCCTTAAGCTCGGCCGCGGCGCGTTCCAGCGCTCCATAGTCCAAGCCCGCGAGACCGGGCAGTACGCGCCAGACCTCGCAGCGTTTCCCGGTCCTGGAGTCCACGGCGGCCAGCGGTTCGAGCGGCGGCGGAACGGCCTGCGCCGCCGTCAGCCGGAAGCGGCCGCCTATGCCCTCCTCCGGCTCCTGACCGCTCATTTTTTTCCGTCCAGCTTTTTGGCCAGCTCGTCCAGGCGCGCGCTTACCTCCCGCAGGCCGCCGGCCAGGTTCTTCTGTATCCCGGCGGTGGCTTTTATGCCGGCCTGGGCCACTTTACGGGCCTGCGCCCTGAGCTCGTCGTTCCTGGCGGCCTCCTCGGCCTTCCTGGCGGCGGCGGCTATCTTCTCGCCGATCCGGGCGAAACTTTCGCCCAGCTCCGTTTTCACGGCTTTCAGCTCGGCGCTGGCGGCGGCCGCTTCCAGCGCCTCGTGCACCTTGCCTCCGAGTTTCTTCAGCTCCGTGGAAAGGTCCTCAGTCCTGGTCTTTTTCTTCATTTTGTTTTCCTCCGTTCGCCAAAAGCTCCGCTAAAGCCCTCTGAAAATTCACGTCGTCGGTGTCCGTCAACTTCACTTCGCGCCTGTTGTACTCGCTGTAGAACACCGAAAGAAGGTAATCGGCCTTGTGCAGCGGCGGCAGGCCGGAAGCCAGGATCTCCGCCGCCAGGGGTTCTTTCGCCCATTTTCCTCTAGCGGACCGTTCCCTGATGAAGTTAGCCACCAGCCTGGCCCCGGCCGCTCTTATGCGCGAAGCCCGGCGGTAGAGGTATTCCGGGAAATTAGCCGCCGGGTCCTCCGCCAATTGCTTCTCGGTGGGCATGGGCGGCAGCGGGCGCCGCGCGGGACGGGCCGGTCTTTTCTCCGGCTTGACCGCGGCGGCCGGCGGCGGCGGGGGAGGAGGAGGCGGAGGAGGAACCGGCGGCCGCTGGTTCTGCTTCACCGGCTCGGGCATTTTGATATCCGAAAGCGAGATCTCCACCTGCTGCGTCTCGCGGACGGTCTTCCTCGACGACGGGGCTATGTAGAGGTCGTGCCGGGCGGCCAGGAATCTCAGGCCGCCGCCGCCCATGAACTCTTCGGCCGCGGCCGGGTTCGCCCCGTAATGCGGGATCTTCACGGTCATGTCCGCCGTATCCCAGCGGCCTATCAGCTCCAGGTCCTTCTCGCTCGGGCACCAGAGCACGTCGAAAGGCAGGGCGCTGTCCGGGTACTGCATCCGGGAAAAAGGGACGAAACCTATTTTTTTGGCCAGCTCCTCCACCTGGGCGAGGCTGCGGGCCCCGGCGTTTATGGTAAGGAAGACCGGGGCCTGCCACAGGGCCTTCAGCTGCGGGTCGTAGCGGTCCTTTTCATAGAAGTTCAGCAGGCGCCCGCAGGCCTCCCTGAGCCAGAGCGTGACCCGCGCCGTCTCGCGCACCATCGCTTCGGCGCTCTCCCCTTTGCCCTCGTCGGCGCCGAGGCCGGCCAGCATGATACCCCTGATCTTCTTGAAGAATTCGCCGAGCAGCCCGGGCTCCACGGGCCGCCCGCTCTCCACGCACTCCTTCCAGTAGCCGGACATGCCGGAGAAAGCCATCGCCCTGCCCGCGGCCGGAAGGTTCTTTTCCTGGTACTTCAGCACGTGGGCCAGCAGCAGCGGCACCTGCCCGGCGACCACGGCCACGGCCTTGGAGCAGCGGGAATTGTTCACCACCCAGGTCTGCGAGATGTTCATCGTGAAATCGTCGTTGTTCAGGTAGCCGGTCACCGGCAGAAAAGGCAGCTTCACGGTCAGGGGCGTGTCCAGCATCACATTGTTCACGGAAACCGTGAGCCTGCTCGCCGCCGCCGGCCATTTGGGCACCGATATAAATCCGTGCAGGGCCCCTTCCTCGAAATGTATCGCCTGCGAGCCGGCCTCGGTCCCGCCGCGCGGTATGTCGGCGTTATTTATCAGCACGGGCACCGGGCTGGAATAGCAGCGCCAGCGCACGTGCGAAAGCAGGTTCCGGTTCCTGAAAGGGGAAACCACGCCGAGCCAGAGCAGTTTTACCACGGTGCCGTCGCCGGGCCCCTCGCTGGGCTGTACTTGTTCCTTGCCAAGCTCGTCTATCCGGAGCCTGAAACGAGCCCCGGGAGCTCCCGCGCCGACCGTTATCATTTTCGGGTTGAGCCTGAGCGCGCAAAGCAGGCCGGTGGCCAGATGCCTGGCGGCCGAATTGGCCGCGGACCTGGTCTCGAAAAGGGCGGAATAAGGGTCCTCCAGCCTCTCCCGGCTGAGAGGCGCGCCGTCGAACGCTATCTCCAGCCCTCCCTCGGACAGTTCTTTTATCGAGACCCCCGAAGCTTTCCCGGCCAGGGCGCAGCGCATGATAGGCAGCAGGCAGGTCTCGGGGTCGGGCAGCTGGAAGCGCATCAGCTTGTCGAGCGCGCGCTGCTTGTCCACCACGAAAGTGCCGGAGCCGGCCGGCACCGCCCCGTCTTCCGCGGCCGCGGGTCCGGGCGCGGCCGCCGGTGCGGGGGTTTCGGCTTCCGCTTCCTCCTCCAGGCCGTGCTCCGCGGCGCGCAGCAGGTCCGGCAGAGGCATGAATTCGCGCAGGCGCAGGAAACCGCTAGCCGGCAGCTCCGGGTTGAAATTCTTGAAGAAGGCCATGGCGACTTCCCCCGCCATGGTCAGCGCGGCGGTAACATCCCGCGCCGGTACGCAGCGCGAGGAGTTGCCCGGCGTCGTGAGCCCCCATTCGCGCCCGGCTTCGGTCAGGCGCGGCTCCGCCTTGACGTCCCAGATGGAATCCAGACCCAGCACTTTGCTCTGTCCTTTTATCCCCCAGGTCTCCACATCGCCGCCGCGCCGGCCCAGGTAGTAGAACGGTATATCGCCGACCCAGACCACGCGGCCGCCGGCGCGGAGATAGGCCATCAGCAGGCAGGACTGCGAAGGCTTAGCCGCGCCTTTCCCGGTCACTATATCCCGGGAGAAAGCCGCCGCGCCCGGGGCCCAGGCGTCTTCCGTCCCGGCCACCTGGTCCGGCGCGATGTCCTGGGTGAAGAAGCAGACCGAGCCCTCGGCGCCGCCGGCCGCCTGGGCCTTCATCCACTCGCGCAGCTGGAAAGCGGTGAGCGGCACATAGCCGCCATTTTCGGCGAAAAAACGGGCCAGCTCGGCGCTGTTGTGCACCCACGAGCACCCGTAAGCCGGGTCGAAGAACAGCACCCGGCGCAGGGCGTACCAGTCGGTCACCTTTATTTTCTCCGGGGCGGCGTCAGACATTGCGCGCCTCCGCGGCCAGGTCCAGACCGATGGCGGCTTTGAGCAGCCGCCTTTCCAGTTTCGGGGACAAATTGCTGTAGGTGCTCGCGGCGTCGGGATGCAGCGAACCCTCCTGGTGCAGCAGCATCGACTTCAGCAGCAGGAAAGCGGCGAAGCCGGGGCGGGAGGCGTGCAGCCCGGCGAGGGTATTAATAAAAGGGTGGGAGCAGTTTATCACCGGGCAAAGCCCGCTTTCGCCTTTGCGGTGATACCACTCGTCGCGGTGCCCTACGCCGTAGGGATCTTTTTTAAAGAGAAAAAGCTGGGGCTCCGCCGAGGGGTTCTCGTAAACGAACCTGGCCGGATAGACGCAGGAATAATTCCCGCCGCAGCTTTCCCCCAGCAGCGGCAGGGTTTTCAGGAAAGCGGCGACAGCGGGGCCGAGCTTCCCCGGGTCCTCCTCCTCGGTCAGCACCAGGTTCGAAGCCCGCACCGCGGTCATCGCCTCCCCCGTCCAATAGATGAACTCGGTGTAGAAGCAGGTTTCCGACTCCAGCACTACGGGGGCGCCGAGCGCGCCGAGAGCGGCGGTCAGCGCGTCCGGCTTGTTCGCCAGGAAATAGGCGGGCACCCTGCTGCCCGCCTTTATCAGCGGGCGGTGCTCTTTCCAGGCGGCTTTCAGCTCGTCGAGGGAAGCCGGCTCTCCGGAAACCGCGGGGATGATCTTCCATTCTGCCAGGTCGTGCCGGAAGCGGGAAAGCAGGGAGCCGCACAGTACCTTTAAAAAAGTCTTGCGGCGCTCCCACTCGTATTCCAGCTCCCTCACGCCCGGGATGTCTCCGGCCGCGGCCGCTTTAGAGAGCCGCAGGGCTACCGCTTCCAGCTCCGCGCGCAACTTTTTGGGAAGCTCCCTGGAGGCCAGACGCTTCACTATATCCATCGCCTTATAATAATTGGCGTCCTCCATCACATTGTCGCGGGTTATAGTGTGTTCCAGGTAGCGGGATTTGATCTTGAATTCCACGCCGGGGATGAAGACCTTGCGCCCCTCTTTGAGCGTCAGGCCGCGGTTGTAGAAGCCGTAAAAGGGCCTGTCCTCCCCGGTATAAACCACCTTGTTGCCGGAGCGCTCGGCCTCCGGCGGGGAAAAGGCCATGACCACCTCGGTGCCTTCCTCCGCGTAGCGCAGGCTCTCGCCGCCCGGCAGGCGGAAAGGCTCGTTCACCAGTTGCTCGGGCACGTTGCGGCTGCGGTCCCGGAAATAGATCCGCGTGTCGGCGTGGCGGCACCAGTACCTGACCGTCGCCAGCGATCTTTCCGACAGCACGGCGTATTCCTGCGGGGTCACTCTCTTGTGGACCTCCACCAGCGTGCCGTCGCGCGGATTCGGCATCCTGTACTTATTATAAGAACGGTAATTCGGGAAATCGACGCGCCAGCTCTCCATGTTCTTCGAGGTGTAGACGCGAACCAGCGACGGTTTCGGCGCGAAGACGGAAAGGAAGCCGACGCCGAACTTGCCTATCTTAGTGAGGTCGTTCTCCTTGCTGGACTTGAACAGCACCAGCAGGTAGTTGTCGATGATGTCCTCGTCCATGCCGGAGCCGTCGTCCTCGACGCGCATGATCGCCAGGCCCTTCCCGTCCGGCTGCAGCACGTACTCCAGGCTGACGTCGATGCGGTTGGAGCCGGCGTCCAGCGAGTTCTGGATAAGCTCGCGGTAGAAGGCCAGGGTATCCGAGAACTGGTTGACCAGGTCCAGCACCATCCCCTGCGCGACGAGGTTACTTTTCATTTCCCCCCCGCGCCGAGCGCCGCCTGCTGCGCCGAGAGGTTGAAACGGATCTCGTTGACGCGGTCCAGGAACTTCGCCTCTTCGGAGCGGCGCTGCGCCTCTTTCTCGAACTTGCAGTAGGCTTCCAGCATCTCCATTATCTTTTCGAAAGGTACCGGCTTCGAGAGCTCCGTTATCAATTTCTCCTTCTCGGCGAAAGGCAGGCCGAAATAGGAATCCGGCTCCTCGAAATCCTCTATGCAGGTTATCACGCGCCCGGCCAGATGCTCGGCGGCCCGGCCGGAAAGGCCTTCTTCCACGCAGCGCGCGCCCACCTTCTCCCACTGCTCCGGCGTCAGCGGCAGCCAGGCGCCCTTCCCCTTGAGCTTGATGTCGCGCAGCAGCTTCACGAAATCCGCCGCCGTCCGCGGCCCCGCCGCGGTGATCGGGTTCTGCGAGATGCGCGAGAGCGTGGCCTCGTCCATGTGTATCGTATTCGCGTCGCAGACCAGGAACCATTTTCCGTTCTTGGGGCCGATAGTCCCGTCGAGGATGCCGAAGACGGCGCCGAGGATGTTCTTCTCCTCCTGCCTGATGTCGGAATCGCCGCGCGCCGCGAAAGCGGTGTCTATGTCCGGCCAGTAGACCCCGCAGACCCCGTCGAAATCGAAAACCTCGTTCTTGAAAATATCCAGCAGGCTTTTGGAGGACTGGTTCTGGAAGGAGGAGGCCCAGTCGGTGCGGCGGATCACGCGCAGCCGCGCCGGGGCGCCGCTCTTTTTGCAGAGGTCCAGGAAATAGTTGCCTATAGCGTGGGCGGTCACGGTCTTGCCGCAGCCGGGCTTGCCCAGCACGAAGAGGATCTGGTTGCGCACTTTCTTGGGGTTCTTCCCCGCCTTCAGGTCGAAACCGGCCACGTCGCGGGCGAGCCGCCTGCCGGCCGCCAGGAACTCTTCGTTCCCCACTATGTCGTCAAAGCTCACCGGCAGGAGCCGGCCGGGCTCGTCGGCGCCGGCGCGGGAGGTCTTCCAGCCGGCGAAATTGAGCTTCCCGCCGCTCACCGAAAAATCCGGCTCTTTCCCGAGAGCTTTCAGCGCCCGCGCGAGCAGCGAGAAATAGGAATTCAGGCAGCGCGCGGCTTCGCTGTCCCGCGCGGGGCGCTTCGCGCTGTCGCCATGCCCGGCGTAGAAGCGCAGGAAAGCGGCGCAGTCGGAAAGCAGCTCGCGCGAAAGCGGCTCCAGGCCGAGCGCGGCCCAGCCTTTGTACTGCTCGCCAGGCAGGCCGGCGGTCTCCGGCAGCGGCGAGAGGCCGGAAACGGAGGAGAGGCGCTCGTCGGCCTCCCTGGCCAGGATATAGGCCGCGTAGACCGGCGGCACTTTCCCGGCGGCGGAAGCCGCACGCGCGCAGGCCAGCGCTCCGGAGACGGCTTCGAGGGCCTGCAAATTAAGCTGGGTGGTGCCGAAAGCCCCGTCGTCCACGGCGGCCAGCGCGGCCGGCAGCCCGCAGGCGGACACCAGCGCCCTGGCAGCTTCCAGCTCTTTTTCAAGCAACTGCGAGCTGAGGGTTATGTTCATATGGCGTAGATTATGTTCCTCGCGGCCGGAGCGGAGAGCAGCTTCCTCAGGCCCGGCTCGGCGCTTCTGGTGCAGGCGAATTTCCTGTCCTTGTGCACGCGGTAGCCCAGGCTTTTCACCCGCTCTTCTATCAGGTCTTTGCTTTCCCCCTTCAGGAATTCCCGGTACATCCCCTCGAAAGGATCGTTGTTCATATCGGCTTTCAGCTCCACCGAGGCCCTGTCCAGCGGGAAATGCAGCACGGCTTGTCCCGCCCCGGCCCCCGGCCAGCCCTGCGGAAAGCCGGTCTGCCGGCTCCAGAAGGGGCCTATCCGCGCGCGGCAGACCTCTTCCACCCGCACGCCCTTGATGCCGCCTATAATAAGGAACAGCAGCTCGCTCTCGTCCTGCGCATATCTTTCCAGCCCGGCCCTGAATTCCGAAGTGGGTTCGCTGTAATCCCCGCTGCGCGCCAGGAAGGCGCTCGACCAGGCCGCGTCCTTCTGCTCCAGCTGCAGCGTGTACCTCGTAAAGCCCGCCGGCGAGACCGCGTAAGCGTCGTAGACCACTTCGAAGAAAGCGCTGCAGCGCTCCCTGTCCACGCGGCGCAGTTTCACGTCGAGCCGGTTCAGCGGCTTCAGGGCCGCCTCCCCCAGGCGCTTCAGATATTCCAGCCTGGCCTCCGCCTGCGCGGGCAGCGAGCGCCCGGCGGCCCGCCTTTCCTCCTGGCTGGCGATATAGTCCGGCGCCAGGTCCCCGTCTATCTTCACGGCGAGCATGTCCTTCAGGCAGGGCAGCCCGCTCAGCCTGTCGGCGTTCAGCCCCCCGCCGGCCCCGCGCCTGAACGACGGGGCCAGGCAGGAGAGATAGCCGGAGCAGACATAGGGGTCGGGATAGGAGGAATTGAGCCGGCCGGCCAGGATCAGCGAGGAGAGCGAGCGGCAGTAGGCCTCCAGGCCGTCCCCGGAAAGACAAAAGAACCGCCCCTCCGCCCGCGCGCCCAAAGACTAGCCCGCCTTGGGCCCGGCGGCCTTGGCGTATTCTTTTTTCGCCAGCTCTATGGTCTCGACGATGCGCTGCTCTTTGACGGAGCGCTCGGCGGCCAGGTTGTCGCTCACCAGCTTTTCCGTCTCGCTGTCGTAGATCTTCATCTCGGCGGTCAGCTTGGTGACGTTCTGGGTGAGGTAGAGGGAGGTCTCGGAGGCCAGCCTGGCCAGCTTGTTGACGCTCTTCTTCAGGGACTCCATGGACCGGTTCATCTCTATGGTCAGTTCGCCGGCCTTGGAGATGGACGCCAGCCCGGCCATATTGCCGTGCAGCTCGTTGAGCATCTCGTTGCCGGTGGTGTAGAGCGTGTTCATGTTGGAGTGCAGGCTCGTCATGATCTCCAGGAAGTGGTTGTTCATGGTGATGATGGCGGAGATGCGGTCCTCGGCGGTGGAGAAGAAGCGCAGTTGGGCGCCGTGCTCGTAGATCAGCCGGCTGATGTCGCCTATCTTGGCCTCCAGTTCGCGGGCCGCGGCTGTCTTCTGGTCCGGCAGGGCCTTCAGCTCGGCGTCGAGCTTCTTGCGGTGCTCCTCCAGCGCCAGCACGTAGCCGGCGGCGGTCTCCTCGTTCTTCGCGGCGGTCACCATCTTGGCGGACAGGCGCTTCATGTCGTCCTGCAGGTTCTTGATGTCGGTCTGCATCACGTCCAGGTAGTTCCCGACCTCCTGCACCTTGCGCTGGGCCACCTCCACCTTCTCGTTGAGCAGTTCCTTCATGTCCCGCGCGGGGATAAGCTCCCTGACTATGGGGAGCTTGTAGCCCAGGCCCTTGAAATTGGTGCCCAGGTCCTTCAGCGTGAAGATATTGCCGAGGTAGTTGAAAACGCTCTTCTGGTCGCCTATCTCCTCGCTCATCTCTTTGGAAAGGCGCTCGTAGGCCTTGGAGAGGTCCTCGAATTTGCGCAGGTCGGCATTGTTCTTGGCCTGGTACGAGGTGAGCATCTTCTCCACGACCTCGCGGCTGTAGCCCTCCCCGTCGTAGACCACCTGCTTGTTCAGCACGTCGTCGGTCTTAACCTGCTGCTGGGCGTCGTTTTCCATGGTCCCCTCTCCTTACCGCATCATTGGGAAAATTATATCAAACTTAGCCCCGCCTCCCCCGGGCGAGAGCGCCGGCCCCGGCTCCCGAGATGTAGGAAACATAGCGGCCAGCCTCTCTTTGATGGCCCTGTCCGGTAATTTTATTATAATACCAATAAGTCGGGGCGTTTTTCTGAAATTTAAAAAAAGCTCCGCCGCGCCCGGGGTGCCGGGCGTGGTGAAGCGGAAAGTTCTTTGATCTGATCGTTAGCCGGGAGCGGGTCTATGGCTTCGTATAAGTCCACCCGCGGGTCCACCTGACAATCTTCGTCCGGCGGGCCGCATTCTTTAGGGGCGGGTTTGAACTTAGGGAATTCGGCAGGCAGCCCCAGGTGGGTTAAGAGCCGTACAAGTTCTTTATCGTTCAAGATAACGGCAACTGGCTTCATTTCCAGTTTACAGTTACTGGTCTAGACTCTCCCGACCACCGCACTTCATCGGGCGGGCCGCGTTTTGCTCGTTCATTTTATCTCCCCACGTTTTACTGAGCTACGGGAACGGAGCCGGCGCGGACGCAACAGACGTAGTTGTTGTCAGTCTTATAGGCGAAACTACTGAAACCGTTATTGAACTGCATGCCACCCGACATCTGCGATTGGCCCTCGGCCATCATCCAATAGTTTCCATGCCTATCGTTCTGCAATGTCAACTCTTCCTTATTCGGAATCCTCCAGTCAGAATAACCGGCATAGGTTAGACCCTCACAAAATGCCATCGCCTTGTCCCAGTCTAAAGTCTCCCCATCGTTACAACCAGCGGAATCACTGTATTTTACCCACATAAGTCCGGTCTTATTGTTTTCTATCCTTTCAGGGATAGGCTGATAATCTTTAAGTGCTGATGTCAGAACGGCCTCATCAGCTCCCATGTTAATTTTTTTACCTGCGACACCCGGTTTGATATTAATATTTTTAGCATCTTTAAGCCCAGACAAAGACAATCGTTTCCCTTTTTTAATGCATGGTGAGTCAGATCGGAGATGAAGGTCGCCATTATCAGGATCGACAAATTTTGGGTCCCCCATAACAATATTCGTCCCAACATCTACCCCTCCGCTCGAATAGTTGAAAAGGGAAAAATCGATCTTGAGATTACCTTCCGCCGTTATATCATTACCCTTTTTAACTGCTGTGTTTTTGTAAAAAATAGAATTGAGTATTCTCCCTTTGCCCTGAAACGCACCACCTGTTCCGCGTTTCGCCTTGTTACCATAAAACGTGCAGTTAATAATAATGGCAGGACCATTAACTGCACCACCC
>JACQPH010000066.1 GCA_016207645.1 Elusimicrobiota bacterium | reverse complement strand
GCCCCGGCCAGCAGAGAGCCGCCGTCGGCGAAGTCCACGTTGTAGTTCCTGCCCGCCTTGCGCCAGGCGGTATCGCCCCCGGCCTCGCCGTTAAGATAGGAAGGCGGCGTGGTGTCCTTCTTGACGTAGAAAGCGTCGGTGACCGTGGCGGTATTACCCGCCACGTCGTACAGCTCTATGGAAACGTAGTTGGTGGCGCTGTCCTCCAGGGAGGCGAAGTCCACTCCCCAATCCACGTTGTACGAAGCCCCGATGACCCCCGCTATCGTGGTGGAAGCGATCTTGAGCGCGCCTGTATAATTCGGCCCGGTGCGAACGGCGTATTTGGCCCCGTTCAGCCGGGAGCCGGCGTCGGTGAAGTCCACGTTATAATTCCTGCCGGTCTTGCGCCAGGCCGCATCGCCGCCGGACTCGCCGTTGACGTTGGAGGGCGGCGTGGTGTCCTTTTTAACGTAGAAGGCGTCGGTGATGGTGGCGGTATTGCCCGCCACGTCGTACAGCTCTATGGAAACATAGTTGGTACCGCTGTCCTCCAGGGAGTCGAAGTCCACTCCCCAGTCTACGTTGTACGAAGCGCCGATGACGCCGGCTATGGTAGTGGAAGCGACCTTGAGCGTACCGGTATAATTGGGCCCGGTGCGAGCCGCGTATTTGGCCCCGTTCAGCCCCGAGCCGGCGTCGTTGAAGTCCACATTATAATTCCGCCCCGCCTTGCGCCAGGTAGTATCCCCGCCGGCCTCGCCGTTGATATTGGACGGCGGCGTGGTGTCTTTTTTAACGTAGAAGGCGTCGGTGATGGTGACGGTATTGCCCGCCACGTCGTACAGCTCTATGGAAACGTAGTTGGTGCCGCCGTCCTCCAGGGAAGCGAAGTCCACGCCCCAGTCGGTAGTGAAAGAAGCGCCGGTCACCCCGGCTATGGTGGTAGAGGCGACCTTGAGCGAGCCTGTGTAATTCGGCCCCGTGCGCGCCGCGTACTTGGCCCCGTTCAGGCCGGAACCCGCGTCGGTGAAGTCCACGTTATAATTCCGCCCCGCCTTGCGCCAGGTAATATCCCCGCCGGCCTCGCCGTTGACGTTGGAAGGCGGCGTGGTGTCTTTCCTTATATAGAAGGCGTCCGTGATGGTGGCGGTATTGCCGGCCACGTCGTAAAACTCCAGCGAGATATAGTTGGCCGCGCTGTCCTCCAGGGCGGCGAAGTCCACCGTCCAGTCCGCGCCGAACGAAGCGCCGGAAACCGAGGGTATGGCCGTCAGGGCCTTCTTCTGCGTACCGGTCCTGCCGACGCCGGTCCAGGCCTCGTACTTCGCGCCGGCCAGTTTGGAATACGGGTCGGCGAAGTCCACGTTGTAGCTCCGGCCCGCCTTGCGCCAGGCAGTATCGCCGCCGGACTCGCCGTTGACGGAGGACGGGGTGACGGTATCCTTGAACACCTTGAAGGCGTCGTTAAGGGTGTAGGTCTGCGAGGAATAGTCCACCACCCGCACCGAGACATAGTTGGTAGTCCAGCTCTGTATGAGGTCCCAGACGCCGGAAGGCAGGGCCCAGTCGGCGGAATAAGCCGTGGCGTTCACGTCGGTCAGGGCGGGGGTCCAGTCGGCGAAGACGGTGCCGGTCTGCGCCGCGCCGGAAGTGACCTTAACCTCCACCTGCTTTATGAGCGAATTGCCCAGGTCGGCGAAGTCCACGTCGTAAGTCCCATTATTGGCCTTGCGCCAGCTTTGGTCCCCCGTCCCCATGTTGGAGGTGGCCGTGGGGGTGGAAAGGTCCACCCGGAAATTCCTGTCCGCGGACCAGAGCCCGGTATTGCCGGCATTGTCCAGCGCCCTTATGCGCCAGTAATAGTATTTCTGGGTCAGGCCGGAGACCTGCGCCGCGGCGGCCAGCGGCGCGGAGCTGAAGGACAACGTAGTATAGTCGGCGGAGGTGGCCACCTGCAATTCATAGTTCTTCAGGCCGGAGCCGTCTATGTCGGCCACGGCCTCCCAGGACATGGGAAAAGCCGTTATGCTCAGATTGGCGTTGTGCGCGGGGGCTATGGCGGCCATGGCGGGGGCCGGCGGGCTGGAATAGTCCACGGCGAAGGACGGCGCCGTGAAAGCGGTCCAGCCGCCGTTCCCGCCGTCGCCGGCGGCGCGGGCCCGCCATTTATAGATAGTGCCCGAGGTCAGGCCGGAAGAACTGAGGCTGACGGTCAGCGGCGTGCCGGAATAGGCGCCGAAGGTACCGGTGGCTAGGTTCAGGCCGTCGAAGGCCGAGGCCGAAGGCTTTATTTCCAGTACCAGGGCCAGGTTATCCGCGCTCATGGAGCTGGAGAGAACGCTTTCCAGCTCTATGGCCCTGGCATTGGTATAGGAGCCCGTAGTCAGCGTGGAGCCGTTGGCCCGCTGCGCCAGCGTCACCGCCAGTTTGGGCGGCGGCACGTAAAGGTAGGAAAGCGCCGCCTGTCCGCCCAAGGCGCCGGCGGCGGAACTGAGGGTATAATTGAGCGCCACCAGGGCCGGGCGCGTGGAGACCTGGGGCAGGTTCTGATAGAACTGCCGCACCAGGGAGGCCTCGATGACGGTCCTGTGGGCGGGCGTGATGGGTGTATTGCCGTTGAAATCGGCGGTGGTGGTAAAGTCCGCGGTGGTGGTATTGTTTATGATGTCGGCCTGGAGATGCGCCCCGGTCACGGTCTTGGAACTGCCCGCTGTCTCCGGATAGTAAAGCGCGAGGCTGTAAGCGTAAGGTTTTGTGGTCCCGACTGTGGAATTGCCCCCGAAGACCAGGTAATGCGAAGTGTGGGCGGCGTCGTTGGTATAGTCGTAGGTTATTATCAGCTCGGCGCCGTGGGCGCCGGTGGCGCCGCCGGCGTTGGAGACGGCCGTTACCGTGGAACGGGCCAGCTCCCCGTTGGTCCAGCCTCCTATGGCGTCCGTCATATCGTGGAAGAACTGATAACCGGAGACCTGGGCCGCCTGAGACCTGATGCTGTAGTTGCGCTGCGCCACAACGCTGCCGCCTATGGAGGCATCCACCGGCAACGCGTCGGCGGTGGCCGAATCGAAACTGCCGAACAGCCTGGCGTAAACGCGCCTGAGAGTTATCCCTTCCTCTCTCAGCCGTACCGGCGCCGAAAGCACCGAGTTGGCCGCGGCGGTGACGGCCTGCCCGAGATACTGGCGCACCGTCTGCGTCTTTGACGGCGAGGCCGGGGAAAATTCATAGGTCAGCACCACCTCTCCGGAAAGCAGGTTCAGCGGGCTCTGCGTGGTGACCAGGTTCACCGTCTGCAGGGCGCCGGTGGAGAAACCCACCACCACGGTGGTGGAGGAGAGATACCTGAAATCGTAGGAGATGGTGGAGTCGCCGGGCAGGTTCATGGTCTGCTCGTTCGCCCCGCCGCCGATATTCAGGTAGATCGAGCCGTCGGTGGTAGCGGCGTTGGACTGCCTGAAGGCCAGCACTTCGAACCACTGCTGCTTCAGGGTGAAGCCGGTGGTGTCGGCCACGCCGGCCAGGTACTGCATGGGGATGGTGCCCGCCGCCTGCTGCGTGGTGAAAGCGGCTATGAGGGTGGCGTAGTCCGAATACAGCGGGAAGCGCACCGTCTTCACCTGCGTCGGGGACTGGTCGTCGTACTCGTAGGTGATGTAGAGTTTCGCCGAGTGCATATTGGAGGCGGGCCCGGTCACCCGCGCCGCCGCGGCGAAGTTGACTCCCGCGGCCAGGCCGCCTAACTGGGCGTTTACCGCGGCGGTGACGTCGGCCCTGGCGAAAAGCCTCATGGTTTCGCCGGTCTGGGCGGTGTACTGGCCCGTGGTAAGGCGCGCGGTGCTGGCGGTGGAGGCGGCGTCGAAATACAGGACGAGCGCGGTGACGTTCTGGTTGCTGGTGACGGCCGTACCCTCGAACTCCAGCCAGGCGCTGCGTATGGTCTTGCCGTTCTCGGGCAGCTTCACGACGCGGCCGGAGAGCTGCCGGGTGGCGCCCGAAGCGATATCGGTGGCGCTGTAATAGCCGCCGAAGTTGTACTCCACGGTCTTTATGCGGGTCTCGGCGTGAAGAAAGGATAAAGGATAAAGGCTAAAGGCTAAAGGAAGAAAAAGGCGGGCGAAAGAAAGGGCGCGCGCGCCGGAGCCGCGTTTTCCACTTCCTTTATTTGCCGTCCCGAAGAACATAGTGTTTCCCGCCCGCCGCTATTCTTCCGCCGCGCCGCCGTACAGCGGCGGCTTCGCGCTTTTTTTCTTTTCCTCGTCCCTGTGCCTTTCTTCCTCTTTCATCATCTCGACGATGTCCTGTACGCTCAAGCCCACCAGCCAGTGGTTCACTTCTTCGCGCAGGGTCTCGTACAGCTTTATGGAGATCTGTTTCCTGTCGGCCTTCGGGGCCCCGTTGAAAGTGAAGGACTCCATCAGTTCCCAGACGCTTATATCGTCCAGCTCTTTGGTCAGCCTGTAGCCTTTGCCCTTCTGCGACTCCACGAACCCGGCGTGCACCAGCGCCTGCAGCACCTTGTTGCAGTAGGCCGGGGGCAGGCCCTGGAACTTCGAGATCTGCCCCACCTGGTTCCAGCCGCCGCCGTTGTTCTGCCCCAGGTAATGCAGGCAGGCCAGGCCGTAAGCTAAGGTGCGGTTCATCTTCATAAAAATATCTTTCCCGGACTGACACGCTGTGATCCGACGACGGTCATTGGATAAAATGTGTCCAATGACAGAAGAAAAAAACAGGCAGCCAGAACGAAACGCTGCCGTTGATATCAATAGTATAGCAGACGAATAGCCATAGTCAAGGGGCAGTTTTTACCGATAAACTTTTCCTAATACTTGACCGATTTAATATTAGATGTTAAAATACCCATATGTATACGAAAAGACTGCTTGAAGATACCATCAGGCGGGTCAGGACTACTTTCCCCGCCATAGTCATTACAGGGCCGCGGCAGTCCGGGAAAAGCACCCTGTTGAAGCATCTTATCGGCGACACGGACCGCATCGCCACGCTGGAAAACCCGGATGTGCGCGCCCTTATAGCGGAAGACCCGCTGACCTTTCTACGGACGCGGAAAAAGCCGTTCGTCCTGGACGAGGTCCAGCACCTTCCCGCTATTACGACGTATCTGAAAATACTGATAGACGAAGAAAGGACCCCCGGGCAATGGTTCATTACCGGCTCCCAGCAATTTTCCGTTATGAAGAACGTTTCGGAATCCCTCGCCGGCAGGGCGGCCATCCTTACCCTTCCGACCTTCCAGCTTAAGGAAAGGAAGGATGCGGGAACCCTCCGGGACCTTATTTTTTCAAGCAGTTACCCGGAACTTTCGGTGAATAAAAACGTGGACCGGGCGATCTGGTTCTCCAGCTATCTCCAGACCTATCTGGAAAGGGATCTGCGCGCCGTCATAAGCGTGAACGACCTTAAAGATTTCGAGCAATTCCTCCGCCTGCTTGCCACCCGCGCGGGTCAGCTCCTTAAACTTTCCGGGATCTCCAACGAAATCGGGATCAGCGTTCCCACCGTAAAAAGGTGGCTGGCGGCGCTTGAAGCGACTTATATCGTCTACCTGCTGCCGCCGCTTTACAACAACTACGGGAAACGGATCATAAAAGCGCCCAAACTTTATTTTTACGATATGGGGCTGCTGAATTATCTTTTAAGAATGCCAAGCGCCGAAATCGCTTTGAATTCCCCGATGGCTGGCGCGCTGTTCGAGAATGCCGTAGTTTCGGAGATACTGAAACGCAAATTAGCGGAGGGGATACAGCCCGAGCTGTATTTCTGGCGTTCCCAGAGCGGCGTGGAAATAGATCTGATAACCAGGGAAAACGGCGCGTTTACGCCCCATGAGATCAAGCTGTCTTCCGTGGTGCGGCCGCAATTCTTTAAAAACCTGGCGTACTGGCTTGCCCTGGAAAAGAACGGGGCGCCGGGCCGCGTTATCACGAACTGCGCGGAAGCCGCGCCCATGCCTCACGGCATGAAAAATATCTACTGGAAAGAGCTTTAGTTCCCCGCCCGCGCCTTAAGCCGCCGGTGCGTTATCTCCGCCATTTCACAGGCGGGTTTGTTCGGGGCGAACATGTCGCCTTCCTCTAACAGGCTGACTCCCGGACAGCGGCTGCAGAAGTCCAGGTGCGCGCAGGAGGAGCAGGCATTCAGGTCTTTGACCCGGGCCCGGCGCCATTTTTTCAGCCAGGGGGAATTTTTCCAGATATCCTTGAAGCTGCGCCTGGCCAGGTTACCGAGTTTTACCGGCAATTGCAGGCAGGAATACAGCTCGCCGCCGGGGCCCACGGCGCAGACATTGCGGCCGGCGCCGCACAGGAAATCAGCGGAGAAAGCCGGGGGGGCAGGTGACAGGTCATAAGAAGGTCCGGCCGCCGTGGAACCGAGCTTTTTCACGGTTCTTGCCAGTTCCGGCCCGGTGAGGCGCTGGGCGAGGGCTGACGTGTCGCCGTCGTTGGCCGGTACCAGCACCGGATCGAAAGAGAGCTCGAAACCTTCGGCCCCGGCCAGTTCCTGCAGCCAGGCTGCCTGCCCGGCGTTCAGTTTCATCAGCGGGGTCTTCAGCTTCACTTTCAGCCCATTCCTCTTCAGCAGTCGGGCGGCGGCCAGGCTCGCCTTAAAGGAACCTTTCAGCCCGGTGACGGAATCGTGCAGGGCGGGCCTGCCGTAAAAGCTAATTTCAAAAGCCGAGACCCCGGCTTCCCGAAATTCCCGGGCGAGTCCCGCCGTCAGGCCGAAGCCGGTGGAAAAAATGCGGATGTCGAAATTCAGTTCTTTGGCGCGACGGCAGAGTTCCGGCAGGTCCGGCCGCAGCAGCGGCTCCCCGCCGGTAAAGACCAGGTAAAGCGCGCCGGCTTCGGCCAGCTGGTCTAGGATATTCTTCCAGCGGGCGGTGGTCAGTTCGCGGCCGGGTTTGGCGCGGCCGCGCGTTTCCGGCAGGTAGCAGTGCCGGCAGGAGAGCGGGCAGCGGCGGGTCAGCTCGGCTATGACCGAGACCGGGACGCAGCGCTCAAGGGAAAGGTCGTTAAGTTTTGCGGAGGGAAGCATTTGCGAAGCGGCGGAGCCTGGAGTAAAGCCGCCCGCAGAGGCCGCCGGCCAGCGGGTTGCGGCTGAGGACTTTGCCGTACACGTTCTTCCAGGCCACGAAGTGCGGCTCGAGCCGCCCAGCGTCGTCGGCGAACCAGGCCCCGTCCGGCCCGGTCTTCAAAACCCTGTGCAGCAGCGTCCGGCCCCCGAGTTCGTAAATGGCGCAATCGCCCGGCCGCAGCCAGCGCCGCGGGGGCCGCGTTCCGCGGCCGGCAAGGGCCAGCTCGCCGGGCCTGAAGACCGGGAGCATGCTGGAACCCTCTAGGCGGTAGGCCCTGGCGGCGGCCATAACTCAGGAGAACTTCTTCAGGGTCTTGCAGGCCAGCTGGTTTATTGCGCCGGTCTGGCATTTGCCGCAGGCCAGGGCCGCGGTCTCGAAGACCTTTTCGGTCTTAATTTTAGGTTTTTCGTAGGTTTTTTTCTTTTTCATAAATAATCCCAATAAGAACGGGCTTACACAGGTTTACCGGCAAAGAAGGCCGGCTTTCAGCAGCTCTTTGATAAATCCCTCCAGGTCGGCCCGGGCTGTCCTTTCGTCCACCTCGAATTCCGCTGTTATGGCCGAAACGATGGCCTTCTCGGTCCTGCCGGCGGCCAGGCCTTCCCAGATGAGGGCGGCCGGGCCGTTGAGTTCATGCAGTTCGGACCGGGCGGCGTCCACTATAAAAACCTCTCCGGCTATGCGCCTGAAGGCCAGCTCTTTTTTTATCTTGCTTTTCATTAGAATTTATCAGCCCGAAAGGCGGGAGCCTTTTCCCGCCGGAGGGGCTTCTCCCTGCCAGGCGCTTAGGCGTCAATGAATTTCTCACGGCCGCCGGGCTTGCGAAGTAAACGCCCGCTATTTTTGCAGCCCTTTGATAAATTCTTCGGGGGATATCTCTATCTCGCGCAAGACTTCCCGTACGAGCGGCTTAGCAAGGTCTCTGCCTTTATGGTTCGGAAGCGTGGTCGTTCTGCCGTCGGAATGTCTGTAAAAGACGTGGCTGCCTTTTTGTCTCACGGGCTCAAACCCGGCAAAGATCAGGAATTTGTTCATTACCCTGAAATTGATCGACGGAAGCTTGGTCATAACCCGATCTGAATTTGCTGCAGGCCCACAAAACGCGGCAGTTCTTTTGCCGGTATTTTATCCTCTTCAAGACAAAGCGTAACAACCTCTTTCAGGTTTTTCTGGAGTTCATCAAGGCTTTTTGCCTGGGTATGGGCGCCCGGGATGCCGGGAACTATCCCTACATATAATTTCGTTTCGGGATCGAATTCCACATAGGCGGTGAATATTTTCATGCGAATATTATACCACTAACAAACAAGAATTATCCGCGCTAAACACCTGTGGCGGGTGGAAAACTAAGCCCCGAACTTTTCACAATAATCTTTGACCCTGGCTATCGCCGCGGTAAGTTTAGATTCAGGAAATCGGCATTATCTTTTGAAAATTCGAGGCGCGAAAACTTCGCCTTGGCCAGCAGCCGGGAGGCGTTTTCCAGCACGAGCCCAGCTCCTTCCGGGCTTTTATCGAAATTGACAAGGCAGCGCAGCAGCAGTTTGAGCGCCTCCCCGCCGGAACAGGCGAGGACCCTGTTGATCCGGGCTTTCCCGAGCAGAAAGATCCCGCCCAG
>JACQPH010000064.1 GCA_016207645.1 Elusimicrobiota bacterium | reverse complement strand
GGTGCAGCCTATGCATTTTTTGGAAACTTCTATCATAATCAGCGCTTCTCCTTGAAAAACCCGCCCCGCCGCTACTCGTAACTACTCAGGTCGCTATACGGGGTTCGGGCTGGCCGGGGTTTTGCCCCGCGAACCCCGGTAGATGGAAACCCTTGCGTCGGTTTCCCCCCGCCCGGCGGGGCCCCCCCTTCCGCAAGGGGTTCGCGAAACAAAACCCCGGCCAACCCTCCACTACCTGAACAGTTGCCGCTACTCTATAAAATGCTCCTGCTTCATTATCTGCAGTATCTTCGACATCCCCTCGCTGCCGGAGCCGGTGAACATTGCGGCCTTTTCCCGCTGGGGCGGAGGATAGATCCTGTCCACCTGGGTGGGCGAGCCCTTGAGGCCCAGGAAATGCGCCTCGGCGCCTATGTCCGAAGCGCTCCAGACGTGGAAGGGCTTCCTGAGGGAGGCGTTCACGGCGAGGAAGGAAGGATAGCGGGGCACGTAATCCTTGTGCATTATCATGGTGAGCAGCACCGGCGGCCGGGCTTCCACCACCTCGTGCCCGCCGTCTATGAGCCTGCGGGCTATTATCCGGCGCCCGTCCACGTCGACGTGCTCGCAGAAGGTCACCTGGGGCATGCCCAGCTGCTGCGCCACGCCGGGGCCGGTCTGGGCGGTGTCTCCGTCTATGGCCTGCATGCCGCAGAATATCAGGTCGGTCCTGCCTATCTTCCTGACGGCCCTGGACAGGGCGTAGGAAGTGGCCCAGGTATCGGAGCCCGCGAAAGCCATGTCCGAAAGGAGGACCCCCTCGTCGGCGCCCAGGGCCAGGCCCAGCTGCACCACGCTTTTGGCCTGCGGCGGGCCCATGGAGACCAGGGTCACCTTGAAATTGTGCTTTTTCTTCAGCTCCAGCGCGGCCTGCAGGGCGAAATGGTCGTAGGGGTTGATGATGCTCGGCACGCCGGCGCGGATAAGGTGGCCGGTCTCGGGGTTTATCTTCACTTCGGTGCTGTCGGGCACCTGCTTCACGCAAACGACGATGTTCATGTGTGTCTCCTTAAATTCACTTCGCCTTGAAGGTCTGCTTAAGCTTCAGGGCGACCAGGTCCATATCGGCTATCATGCCTTTTTGCTCCGCCTGGACGGCCTCCATGTTCACGGCGTCGGCCAGGTTCCCGGCCGTGTCGGCCGCGCCCAGCACCAGAGCGAGGCCTTCGGCGGCGGTGCCGAGCGCGGCTTCCCGCGCGAAGAGCCGGGCCATCGCCTGCCAGCCCTCGCGGTCGAAGCGGATAGTTTCGCTGTACTTCTGGGCGGCCGCCGCTATGGAGAAGTTCCAGGCGGTCTCGGCCGCGCAGATCAGCTTGCCCAGCTTGAAGGTGACGTGCTGGTGGCGGGTGAGCTTATGCAACCGGCATTCTTCCAGGATAGCGGCCAGGGCCCGCAGCCCCAGCGCGGAGGCGTGGGCGCCGACCTTGGGCTCTCTGGCGTGGAGCTCGTCGAGCTTGTCGGCCATGTCCAGGTAATACCGGCCGCGGGATTTCAGATGCTCCTGCCAGCGGCCGCGGTAGATGGTCATCTCCAGCACTTCGCTGGTGCCCTCGTAGATGCAGGTGATCTTCACGTCGCGCTTGATCTTCTCCACCGGGAAATCCTTGGTGAAGCCGTAGCCGCCCAGCGCCTGGATGGCGTCGTCGGCCGCCTTGTTCCCCCATTCGGAGGCCCCGTACTTGGCGATAGCGCCCTCGGTCTGCAGGCCATGCTCCCCGGAGTCCAGCCGGAGCGAGGTATATTCGATAAAAGCCCGGGCGCCCTCCAGGCGCACGTAATTCGGGACTATAAGTTTATGGGTGTAGCCCTGCTTCTCGGAAAGCGGGCCGCCGCCCTGTATGCGCTGCTGGCTGTAGCGGATAGCCTGCTCCAGGGCCTCCAGGCCGCAGCCCAGGCCGAAAGCCGCCACCATCACGCGGGTGTAGCCGAACACGGCCTGCGCCTGCAGCAGGCCCTTGCCCTCTTCCAGGCCGATCAGGTTCTCGGCGGGAACGTAGACGTTGTCCAGGGAGAGCCCGGCGGTGTTGGAGAGGCGGATGCCGTGCTTGTCCTCGTGCTTGTTGGCGGAAAAACCCTCCGTCTTCGATTCGACTATGAACCAGGACGGGCCGCCCGGGGCCAGGGCCAGGATGGTATGCATGTCCGCCACGCCGCCGTTGGAGATCCACTGCTTGTTGCCGGTGATGCGGTAGCCGGCGATCTTCCCGTTCTTCACCACGTGCTCGGCGCGGGTGCGCAGGTTCACCAGGTCGGAGCCGGCGTCGGGCTCGGTGGCGCCGTAGGCCACCAGCAGGTTCTCCGAGGCGATCCGCTTCAGCCACTTCTCCTTCTGCCCGGTAGTGCCGCCCTGGTTGAGCGGGTCGGTGCCGAGGAAGGTGGCGAAAACCCCGGTGGCGATGCCCAGGTCGATGCGGGCCAGCAGCTCGCAGACGCGGTAGATGTCGAAGGTGCCGCCGGACACGCCGCCGTATTCCTCCGGGATCATCAGCAGATGCACGCCCAGGGTGTCACGGTCGTACATCTCCTTGAGTATCTCCGTCGGGAATTCGTTCTTCTCGTCCAGCTCCCTGATCAGGTCGAAGGGGATGCGCCGCTTGGCGTACTCCCTGAGGCTGTCCAGCATCAGGTTGCGTGAAATGGTGTCCATGCTTGCCATTCGGAACTCCTTATATTTTCGCCGCTTCGGCCGTCAGAGGGGCATAGCCCTTTGAGACGGCGCCTGTATAGCTTCGCAGCAGGAGAGATAACCTTTTATCTCCGCCGTTATTTTTTCGGCGAAAGCCCTGTCCTCCAGGCCCTCGGCGTTTATGAAAACGTTCTCGGCCGCGCACCGTATGGCGGTCTCCAGCTGGTAGCGGGCGCTGCGGTAATCCGAAGCCACGTGCGCGGAAATGGAGCCGCCGCAGACTCCGAGCCCGGCCAGGGCCTCGGAGGCCAGGCGGGCGGTCTTCAGCGGCACCTCGGCGGCGTGCTTCAGCGCCGCCTGCATCCTGGCCTTGCGCTCCGGATCGTCCCTGGAGATCTTCAGCGCGGCGATGAAACCGTCGTACGAGGCGGCGTCCTCCGCCACGCAGGCCTGCAGCGCGGCCTTATGCCCGCCCAGGCTCTCGTGCAGGGAGCGCAGCGCCGGCCGCCTGGCCTCGTCGAGCTTCTTGCCGCGGAGCGTGATGCCTATGGCCATCTGGCCCAGGGCGCAGCCCATGGCGCCGTTGACGCCCGCCGCCGAGCCGCCGCCCGGGGTGGGGTCGGTGGTGGCGAGCGCGTCCGTGAAGAGGTTGGCCGCCGCCTGCCAGGAGCTCAGCAGCTTCAGCAGCTTGGTCTCCAGCACCTGCTCGTCCTTCTTGAAATCCTTCACCTGCAGGGCCTCGACGGCGTAATCGGTGATGGCGTCCTGGGTGGTCAGGCCGACGAGCTCGGTGCCGGTGACAGCTATGCTCTTCGGCGCCAGCTCTTTGGACATCTCGTCCATCACGCGCTTTATCGAAGTGGTGCGGAAGTCGGTCAGCACGGTGGACAGCTGCACCTGCCCCTTCGATTCCAGGAAGATCTCCTTGGCGCGCAGGGCGGGGAGGCCGCCGCCGGAGGTCCTTATCTTCCTGGCCAGGCCCCTGGCGAATTCCAGGTCGGCGGTGGCCAGGTTCACGTTGAAATTTATTATCTGGTTGCGGGCCCCCACGGCCATGGCGCCGGCCGTGGGATGTATCCGGTTCGGCCCGAAGTCCGGCGCGCGCTCCGGGTCTTTGCCTATAACGTCGCGCAGGCCTTCGAACTGCCCCTTGCGGACCTTGGCCAGGTCGCGGCGGTTCTCGCTGCGGGCGGCCCTGTCGTAAAGGTAGACGGGGATGTTCAGCTCGCGCCCGATGCGCTCGCCGGCGGCCTCGGCCAGCTTCACGCAGTCCTCTATGGTGGACTCCATTAGCGGGATGAAGGGGGCGACGTCGGTGGCGCCCATCCTGGGGTGCTCGCCTTTATGCCGGCTGAGGTCGATGAGCTGCGAGGCTTTTTTGGTGACCGCGAACATGGCGTCCGCGGCGGTCTCCACCGGGGCGATGAAGGTGAGCACGGTGCGGTTATGGTCGGCGTCCTTTTCCACGTCCAGCACCAGCACGCCCGGCACCGACCTGGCGGCGTCCACTATGGCGTTTATCTTGGAGAGGTCGCGGCCTTCGCTGAAATTCGGAACACATTCCACAAATTTTCCCATAAAGCCTCCGGGTGTCGGCGGGTTCGGCGGGAACCGGCGCATTATATAGTTAATTATAACCAAAATAAGAGGCGGACTGGAAGGCCGGGGAAAAGCGAAAACCCGCTTTTGGCGGGTTTTCGCTTCCCCTGCTTACGGGGAGTTCTCATCTGGAGGTCGCCTATGGCTGACGTCCATACATATTATAGCAGACCCGCCTTGACTTGTCAAGCCTCTGGGGCGGCCAAGGCGCTCCTTATTTTTTATCCCTCCAGACGCCGTAGGTGACCACGAACATTATGTTGAAGCTGTCCACGGCGTCCAGGCTCACGTTTTCCCCCTTCATATTGAAGATATGGTGCCAGCGCAGGTCCAGGCCCGCCATGGTATCCCACCAGAAAGGGTAAGAGACCCCCCCGCCCAGGTTGAAGCCGCCGCTGGAGCCGGAATCCGAGCCGAAGCGGACGCCGCCGGAGGTAAAAGCCTCCTGCCTCCACTGGTAAACGCCGGCGCCGAAGATGCCGTAATAAAGCTTGTCTCCCTGCGGCAGGGAGGCCTTGATGAAAGGGGTGAGCGAAAAGACCTTCACCTCCAGGTCCCGCAGGACCCGGTGCTTATGGCTCCAGCCGTAGAAGGACTCCGCGCCGTAGCTCAGCAGCGCGTCCACCCTTTTGGAAGCGGCGAAGCTGAGGGACGGGGAAGGCTTGAAACCGGCTTCCCTGTCCCCCCAGTGGCCGCCGAAAGGGAGCGACCAGCCGTACCCGCCTGAAATATAGCCGGCCAGGTAGCGCGCGGGCTCGGGCAGGTCCCCCAGATCGGGCAGGTTCTGCGCGCGGACAGGCGGAGCGCAGCAAGCAAGCAGCAAAGCCAGCAGCGCTCTCATTTCCGCGCCCCGGGCGCCACGCCGATGCCGGCCTTCACGCGGTCCAGAAAGTAGACCCCGTTCTTTGAAAGGAAGGAGGCGCCGCGCATCCCGCTGTCTTTTATAAAGAAAGGGGTGTCCAGGTCGATGAAGTCCATGCCGCCCAGCCCGCCGGCGAAGCCCGCCGCCGCCGCCGAAGCCAGTTCGCTTTCCAGCATCTCCCCCATCATCAGCTTAATGCCGGAGGCGCGGGCCAGGGCCCAGACCTCGCGCGCCCGCAGGAAGCCCAGCTTGGTCAGTTTTATGTTCACCGCGGTCACGGTTCTTTTCCTGATAAGGTTAAAAACGTCGTCGAGGGAGTAGGCGGATTCGTCGGCGCAGACCGGCATGGGCAGGCGCCTGGAGAGATAGGCCAGCCCTTCGATATCGTCCTTGGGCACCGGCTGCTCGAGCACCTCCGGGCGTATCCCGCGGCGCGCCAGCTCCCTGATAAATCTCTCCGCTTCCCGCGCGCCATAGGCGCAGTTGGCGTCCAGGTAGACGGCGCAGCCCGGCGCGGCCTTCCCGACCGCTTCCAGCCGCCGGAAATCCTCGTCCATATCGGAGCCGGTCTTCACCTTGAAGATCCGGAAGCCGCGGCGGCGCATTTTCAGGGTAAAGTCGTAAGCGGCGGCCGCGCCGCCTATCACCACGGTTATGTCCGTCTTCAGCCTGGCGGTAACGCCGCCGTACAGTTTCCAGAGCGAAACGCCCTGCAGCCGGGCGGCCAGGTCCAGCAGGGCCATCTGCGCGGCCGCCAGGGCGGCCCTGTTGCCGTCCAGCTCTTCCTCGAGCAGGCACATGGCGCCCAGGTAATCCGCGGCGTCGCGCCCCGTCAGCAGCTCCCCCGCCCTGAGCAGGCTTTTTACCGTGCGGGCGCGGGTCTCGCCCGTTATATGGGTGGCTATGGCGGCCTCGCCGCAGCCCTTCTCCCCGCCGGCCGTCCCGAGCGTGAAGAGCACGTTCTCAAGGCTGCGGTGGCTGCCGCTGGAGATGGTGAACGGGGTAAAGAGCTCCGCGTCCAGCTCCCTGGCCGAGAATTTACTGATGACGGAGTCCTTCATTTTGTTCTGCCCTTTTCCGCGGCGACCTCGCGCCCCAGTATCATCAGGGCCACCACTACCAGGAAGATCAGCACGCTCTGCGCCAGCAGCAGCCAGGTGCCCGTGGTGGAGGCGGTATGGCGGATATTCCAGGCGCCCAGCCCGAGGCAGATATTGAGCACCACGATAAAACCGACGGTCTGCTCCACGCTCATCCCCAGCTTCATCAGCCGGTGGTGGAAATGGTCCCTGCCCGCGTACTCCAGCCATTCCCTCAGGTTCTTTATGCTGCCGTTGCGCAACCGGGAGATAGTTGTGTAAATAATGTCGAAAATGGGGATACCCAGGATAAGCAGCGGGGTGGAAAGGGAAACGGCCGGGTTGTCCGTGGCCCAGCTCCCGTAAAGCGCCAGGCAGCCGAGGATGAAGCCTATGAAAGTGGAGCCGCAATCGCCCAGAAAAAGCCTGGCGGGGCGCCAGTTCATCCTCAGGAAGCCGAAGCAGGCCCCGGCCAGCGCCGCCGAGATGAAGGAAAGAGGGTACTGGCTGGACTTCCAGCCTATACCCAGGAACAGCAGGGCGCAGACGGCGCCCATGGTCGAGGCCAGGCCGTCTATGCCGTCCATGAAATTGAAAGCGTTGACTATGCCGACCAGCCAGACCACGGAAAGGACCGTGGCGATCGTCCGGCTGAAAGGAAGGTCCGCGGGCAGACTGAGGTGCAGTCCGAAAAAGGTCACGGAGAGGGCCGCCGCCGTCTGCCAGAAGAGCCGGGTCCTCGCCGGAAGGCCTTTCCAGTCGTCGAAGAAACCCAGCAGGAAAATTATGGTCCCGCCGAGCAGGATGCCGTAGATCTCCCGGGAGAACTGCTGGTTGCGGACCACGGCGGCCAGGAAGGCCAGGTACACGGCGGCGCCGCCGATGCGCGGCACCGGGGCGGAATGCACCTTGCGGGCGCCGGGCAGGTCCATGGCCCCGATCCTGACGCCCAGCCAGGCGCTGGCGGGGGCCAGCAGAAAAACGGCGAACATGGAGATGAGGAAAAGGTAGGACCAGCGCAGTCCTTCGGTCCAGGTCCAGGCCGAAAAGCCGCCCGGCGGCAGCAGAGCCAGCAGCAGCGCCAGCACTAAAAAAGAGAGAAAACCGCCTTCCCGGCGTATCATTCGCAGTCCAGCAGGTGGTCCAGCAGCAGGCGCCTGGCCACGAACCCTTCGGCGTATTTCACCCGGTCCTGGTAGCCGCGGAAGATGGCCGCCGCCTTCGCGCTCTCTACTATGGAAAGATTTTTCACCCGGGTCTTGTAGACCTGGGAACTGTGGCATTTCAGCAGGGCCACCTTCTTCGAGATGACCGCGCCTATGTCCGTGAAAATGCCGGGGTTGAAATCCATGGTAGTGGGCACTTCGTAGAACAGCAGGTTCTTCATGTAGCGCGCGGCGGTCTCCACGGCTTTCGCCACGTTGCGGTGGTCCTGGTGGGTGTCCGCCGCGTGGTTCACGAAAACGATGTCGGGCTTCACGGCCTCCACGCGCCGCTCCACGGCGCAGATGAGCTCGCGGTTCAGGGTAACGCAGGTGTCCTCGAAGCCGCCCCAGTAGAGCTTCGCCTTCAGCATCGCCGCCGCCCGCTCCTGCTCCGCCAGGCGCAGGCGGGGATCGCCGCCCACGGACCCGCGGGTCATCACCAGCATGCTCACCTTATGGCCTTTCCTGGCCAGCTTGTAAAAAGTGCCGCCGCAGCCGAACTCCAGGTCGTCGGGATGCGCGCCTATTCCCAGTATTTTCATAAAGCTCCGGCCGCCGCGGCGGTTACCTGCCGCTCTCCACGCCTTCCGCCACCAGGTCTTCCGTTATCAGCCTCTCCCCCCTGGAGTAAGCCGCCAGCATGCTCATATTGGCGATATTGTTTATCCAGCGCGGGATGCCTCCGGAACGCTCGTAAAGCAGCGCCAGGGCCTTCTCGTCGAAGATATTCTCCGCCAGGCCGGCCACTTCCAGCCGGTGCACGACGTATTTCCTGGTCTCCTCGAAATCCAGCGGCTTCAGGTGGTAGCTGAGCGTCACGCGCTGGCTGAACTGCTTGTTGGAGTCCAGTTTCTCCTTCAGCTCCGGCTGGCCGCTCAGGAGCAGCGTCAGCAGGAAGCGCGTCTCGGTCTGGAAATTCAGCAGCAGGCGCAGCTCCTCGAAGACGCTCTCGTCGTTTATCAGCTGGGCCTCGTCGACGGCCACCACCACGTGCTTGCCGTCGTGCAGGGTGTCCTGCAGGAAGCGCTCTATGCCCATCAGCACGTCTTCCTTCTGCTTCGGCACGTTGTAGCCGGTGAAATTATGCAGGATTATCTTCAGCAGCCCGAGGTCGTCCAGCCGCGGGTTCTGCACGAAGGAGAAAACATAGCCCTTTTTCCTGAACTGCCTCTCAAGGGCCTTCAGGATGAGCGTCTTGCCGGTGCCGTAGGCCCCGGTGATGACCGCGCAGGCCTTCTTCTCGTCCACCACGTAGGAAAGGCGCGAGAAAGCCTCCTCGTGGCTTTCGGATTCGAAAAAGAACTCCGTATCGGGGGTGTTCTCGAAAGGCAGCTTCTTCAGGCTCCAGTGCTTCTGGTACATGTAACCATATTTAATTATATATGGCAAAAGAAAGCAACTGAAAGCGCTGAAGGCGGAGGAAAACAGGGCGGCGGGAGGCGGGAGGTCAGCCCAGCTTCCCGCGGAGGTAGTCCGCGCGGTAGGCGTCGCGCCCGGCGGGATCCAGTTCCCGCCCGGCGGCGGCCTGTATGTGCGCCGGCTGCAGCAGCAGCGTGACCTGGTTGAAAGTGCTGAAATCCGCGCCCATGGCCCAGCCCAGGGCGGCGCCCATGCGGACCAGCGAAAGGTTCTGCATGAACTCCTCGTAGGAGAGAGTGCGGGCGTGCCTGAGCAGACCCAGCGCCCTGAAGACGGCGTCCTCGGTCTTCAGCCTGAAGGGGTCCCCGACGAGGGTCTCCCGGGCGGAGATCTCCTGGCGGATCAGGTTGCGTATCACGCGGTCGATGCTGCCGCAGAAGTCCTCTTCGCCGCGGCCGAGGCAGGTGGCGTTGGAGATCTGGTAGAAATCCCCCAGCACGTAGGTGCCTTCTCCGTAGATCCCGCGCGCCGTGACGCCCAGGTGGGAGAGGCTCTCCAGCACCTGCGGCATCCGCCCCAGCCTGGAAAGAGCGGGCAGATGCGCCAGGCAGGAGACCCGCATGCCCGTGCCGGCGTTGGTAGGGCAGGCCGTCAGGAAGCCGAACTTGTCCCCGTAGGCGAAAGGGAGTTCTCGGCCCAGGGCCTCGTCCAGCTTCAGGGCGGCCTTGAAGGCCTCCTCTATGGCGAAGCCGGAACTGAGGCACTGCAGGCGGAGATGGTCCTCCTCGTTTATCATCGCCGAGAGGTCCTCCTCGCCGGAGATAGCGGCGCCGGCGGGCAGCAAGGCCGCGGCCAGGGCGTGGGAGACGAGATGCCGCTCCACCAGGAAGCGCCTCTCGAGCGGCCCCAGCGTCTCCATCTTAACGTAGTGCCCGCCCGGAAAAAGGCCGGTCTCCCTCGCGGCGGCCAGCGCCAGGCGGCGGATCTCGGCCAGCTGGCGCGGCCCGGCCCGGTTGGGGAAGGGAAAGCCCCGCAGGTTGCGGGCGAAGCGCACCCGCGTGGAGAAGATCATGTCCGGCCAGGCGCCGCGCGCGCCGGCCCAGGTCACGAAGGGGCGGAAGCTCTTGCTCAGGTCAGCCATCGGATCTCTTCATTTCGTCCCGCAGCCGCGCGGCCGCCTCGAAATCCTCTTTCGCCACGGCGTCCTTGAGGGCTGCGCGCAGCTCCTCGAGGCGGCGCGCGGTTTCCGCCTTCGAGAGCTTCGGCGCCGGGCCGCCCCGGTAGACCCGTCCGGAGTGCCGCGAGGCGCCGTGTATCCTGGTCATCAGCTCGGTGAGCTGCTCCTCGAAGCCCGCGTAGCAATCGGGGCAGCCCAGTCGGCCGGTCTCCTTGAACTCGGAATATTTAAGGCCGCAGGCCCCGCAGCGGAGGGTCTTCTTCTCGACCGGAAGGAAGTCCTTGAAATAGCCGCTCATGTTGCCGACTATATCGGAGATATTGAAGGCCCCGGTCTCGAGGCCGAAACCCATACCCTTCTTAGCGGCGCAGGCGGGACAGAGATGCAGCTCCGTCACCTTGTTGTTCACGGCGAGCTTGAGGAAAACGACGGCGCTCTTTTCGCGGCACTCTTCACAAAGCATTTGAAAGTTTCCCGCCGCCCATGCGCAGCACCCTGTCGGCGCGGCGGGCGGCCTCTTCGTTGTGGGTGACCATCAGCACCGCGGCCCCCAGGCCGGCGGCGCGCTTCAGGTCGTCCAGGATGATCCCGGAATTGTGGCGGTCCAGGTTCCCGGTCGGCTCGTCGGCTATGAGCAGGGCCGGGCCGTTGCGCAGCGCCCTCAGCATGGCCGCGCGCTGCTTTTCGCCGCCCGAGATCTCCATCGGGAACTTGCCGGCTATGGCCTCCAGCCCGAAGCGCTCCAGCAGCTCCAGGCCGCTGCCCGCCGCGTCCCCGCCGAGCAGCCGGGCGGGCAGCTCGATATTCTCCAGCACGGTGAATTCCGGCAGCAGGGAATCGAACTGGAACACGAAACCGATGTTCTTCAGCCGCAGCAGGGCCTTCTCGGCCTCGTCCAGGTCCTCCAGCCGCCGCCCGAAGAGCCTGATCTCGCCGCTGTAGGTGTCGTCCAGCAGGCCGATGATGTTGAGGAAAGTGGACTTGCCGGAACCCGACGGTCCGACGATGGAGACGAACTCCCCTTTGGCTATGGAAAAATCGAGCTCCTCCAGCACTATAAGCTGCTCATGCCCCTGCGTATAGGCCTTCCCCAGCCCCGAGATCTCGAGGATCTTATCCATAGCGTATAGCGTCGATGGGGCTCACCTTCGAGGCCCGGAGGGCCGGGTAAACGGCGCTCAGCATGCACAGGAGATAGCTGACGGCGGCGACGGCCAGGATGTTCAGGAGCTTCAGCTCTACCGGGACTTTCGTCACATAATAGATATCGGCCGGCAGCTCTACCACCGGGTAGACCGCCAGGAAAACCGAAACGCCGACGCCGAGCGCCACGCCCAGCGTGATCCCGGTCACGGCTATCAGGTTCCCCTCCCAGAAAAAGACCCGCCTGATGAAGCCCGGCCCGGCGCCCAGGGCGCGCAGGATGCCGATATCGCGCAGCTTTTCCACGCTCATCATCAGCAGATTGGAGGCTATATTGAAGGTGGCCACCAGGATTATCAGCGCCAGCACCAGCGACATCACGAACTTCTCCAGCTTCAGCGCCGCGAAAAGGGTCTGGTTCATGTCGGCGTAGGTCTTCACCGTATAGGCGAAGCCCAGCGCCTTGCGCAGGTCCGCGGCGGCCGCCGGCGCGGCGTTTATGTCCTTCAGGCGCACGCCCACTCCGTTGGCCCCGCCGGGGAAGCCGAAGAAGTCCCCGGCCGAGGCCCTGGGGCAGTAGGCCATGGTATTGTCGAATTCGAAATAGCCGGTGCGCACCAGGCCGGTTACCCTGAACTTCCTCATTTTCGGCAGGATGCTCATGCCGGCGGAGGCGCCCTGCGGCGAGACCAGCACGGCGTCGTCGCCGGGCCAGACCCCGAGGTTCTTCGCCAGCTCCTCGCCCAGCACGAGCGGCGGGGGAACGTCCGCGGCCGGCTTCTCCCCCCACCAGGCGCCGCGCGACAGGGCATTCTCAAGGTTGTTGATGTTGAACTCGGCGGCGGTGTCGAACCCCTTTACCACGACGCCGGAAGAGCGGTTGTCGAAGGTGAGTATGGCCTGCCCGAGCACGAAAGGGGACTCCGCGGCCAGGCGCCCGTCGCGCCCCAGCGCGGCGCGCACCACCTCGAGGTCGCGCGGCTGCATCCGGCCGTAGATGGTGACATGGGCCTGGGCGTCCACTATCTTTTTCTTGATGTCGGACTGGAAGCCGTCCATTATCGCCAGCGTGACTATCAGCGCGGCCACCCCGAGCGCCACCCCGGCCACGCCTATGAAGGTGGTGACCATGGAGAACAGGCCCTTCCTCTTGGCCAGCAGATACCGCCTGGCGATAAAGAATTCCGTGGACATTGTTTTTCCAGTAATTACCCGGGTTCGGGTTGGCCGGGGTTTCGCCCCGCGAACCCCGAAAGATGGAAACCCTTGCGTCGGTTTCCCCCCGCCAGGCGGGGCCCCCCCTTCCGCAAGGGGTTCGCGAAGCGAAACCCCGGCCAGCCCTCCACTACCTGTGTTATTACTGCTTGGCCGCTTCGGCCTCGGCGGGGCGCAGCAGCGGGAAAAGGATGACCTCGCGGATCGAGGGCTTGCCGGAAAGGAGCATGCACAGGCGGTCTATCCCGATGCCTATGCCGCCCATCGGGGGCATGCCGTACTCCATGGCTTCTATGAAATCCTTGTCCAGGATATCCGCCTCGCCGTTGTTCTCCTCCTCCTGCTGGCGCAGCTGTTCCACCAGGCGGCTCTTCTGGTCCTCCGGGTCGTTCAGCTCGGAGTAGGCGTTGGCTATCTCCTCGGTGCCGGCGAAAAATTCGAAGCGCTCCACCAGGGATTCGTCGCCGGCCTTGCACTTGGCCAGCGGCGTCACGGCCGTCGGATAGTCCAGCACGAAGGTCGGCTGCACCAGCGCGCCCAGGATCTTCTCGTCCATGATGCGGTCGAAGATCTTGGCGGAAGTGGTGTCGGCGCCGTGCTCGACGTGCAGCTTCGAGGCCAGCCTCTTCAGGTTCTCCCTGTTGAAGCCCTTGCCCCTGAGCACCTCGTGGATATCCTCGCCGGTCCTCGCCTTCCACTCTTCGGGCAGCGACAGGCGGCGGAACGGCGGCTTCAGGTTTATCGTGTGGCCGTTATATTCCATGGTGTCGGCGCCGACGATCGCCCGGCATTTGTCGAAAACGCTCTCCACCAGCTCGGCCATGCCGTTATAGTCGGAATAGGCCTTGTAGGCCTCCAGCGTCGTGAACTCGGGGTTGTGGCGGGTATCCACGCCCTCGTTGCGGAACACGCGGCCTATCTCGTACGCGCCGTCGAAGCCGCCGATGAGCAGCTTCTTGAGCGGCAGCTCGGTGGCTATGCGCATGTAAAGCTCGTACTTGTAGGCGTTATGGAAGGTGATGAAGGGCCGCGCCGAGGCGCCGCCGGCCTGGGCGCAGAGCACGGGCGTCTCCACTTCCAGGTAGCCGTCGGAATTCAGCACGTCGCGGATGGCCGCCACCACCTGCGCGCGGCGGATGAAGATATTGCGCGCCTCCTCGTTGGAGATCAGGTCCAGGTAGCGCTCGCGGTAGCGCGCCTCGGCGTCGGTCAGGCCGTGGAACTTCTCCGGCAGCGGCCGCACGGACTTGGAGAGCACGGTCAGCTTCTCGGCGCCTACGGTCAGCTCGCCGGTGTGAGTGACAAAGAGTTTCCCCTCGACGCCCAGGAAGTCGCCCACGTGCATCTGCTTTTTGAACAGCTCGTAGGCTTCCTCGCCCACGACGTCCTTTTTGACGTAGATCTGCAGCCTGCCGGTGCCGTCCTTCAGGTGGGCGAAGGTGGCCTTGCCCATGACGCGCATGAGCATCATGCGCCCGGCTATCGTCACCGGGGTGTCCGCGGGGCACTTCGCCGCCGCCGCTATCTTATGGGTCGGCCTGAAACGGTGGGGGAACGGGTCTATCCCTTTTTCGCGTATCGCCTTTATTTTCGCATAGTTGTTGGAAACTATCTCATTGATGCCTGAATTAGGGGGAGTAGTGTTCATTTTTTTGAAGCCAGCGCGTCCTTTACCGTTTTCACCAGGTTCTTGGGCTCGAAGGGTTTTTCCACGAAGGCGAAGATATTGGAGGCCAGTTCGAACAGGTCTTTCATCTGCCCCTTGGCCGTGAGTATCACTATCGGGATGCGGCTGAGCTCGTCTATCTCCTGCAGCTTCGACTGCAGGGTGTAGCCGTCCATCTCCGGCATCATGATGTCCAGGATGATGACGTCGGGGAGGACCTTGTTGGGGTCCTTGGAAGTGAGTTTATTGTAAGCCTCGAGGCCGTTATAGGCCTCCAGCACTTCCAGCTTCTCGCGCTCCATCAGCACTTTTATCAGGTACACCACGTCTTTCTCGTCGTCGACCACAAGCACTTTGGACATAGATCTCCTGTTCCGGCTCCGTAAGGATCTGGCCGCCGCCGGCCCACCTTCGTATTAAACATAGATTTTACAAGATAAGACGCGAAGAAAACAAGGACTTTCGGCCGGGCCATAAACAATGTAGAATTAAGCATGCGCATTTCTTCAAAGGCCGCGGCGCAGGTAATGAAAGCGCTTGCCGTTGCGGCCGCCGTTCTCGCGCTTTGCGCCCCGGTTCACCGGCCCGCCGCCGCGCAGCCGCCGGCGGAGGAGGAGCGCGTCACGCTAGCCGCCGAGGACGGCTGGAACCTGGGCGCGCGCTACCTTAAGGCCGCCGGGGACGCCCCCACCGTGGTGCTGATACACACCCAGAAGAGCGACCTGAGCGAATGGGAGCCCTGGTTCAAACCCCTGAAGCGCTACGGCTTCGGCTACCTGGCTTTCGACCTGCGCGGACACGGCAACAGCTTCGTCAGGCCGGACGGGTCCACCGCCACCTGGCGGGCCTTCGCCGTGGACGGGCAGGACAACGAATACAACAAGATGCTGCGCGACGTGGAAGCGGCGCTGGCTTTCCTTTCCACCAATTCGGTGACGGGGGAGAAGACCGTGCTGGCCGGCTCGGTGCTCGGGGCCAACCTGGCTATCAAGGCCGCGGCGATACACCCCGAAGTCGGCATGGTCATTGCCATCTCTCCGGTCCTGAACGTGAACGCGGTGCTGTCGGTGAACCCGCTGCGCGCCTACGGCAGGAGGCCGCTGCTGCTGATCGCCGGGGCCGACCGGGCCCGCCAGTACACCGAATTCCAGATCCTCAACAGCACCGCGAAAATAGCCTGCGGCAGGGAGAACGCCCAGGTTATCGTCGAGGCCGGGGGTTTCGGCCCCGGGCTGGTGAACAAGTACAATATACGCAGGGTGCTGGACTGGATAAAGAACCCGCGCCTGCCCGAAGTGGTGGAACTTTCCTCCGCCGCCGCGGCGGGGCCGGAGCCGGGGGCCGCGGAACAGGCCGGAACCCCGCCGGAGGACCCGGGGACCCCGCCGGAGTACGACAATGAATAAAAGCTGCGCCGACGTTTTCGCCAGGTATTCCAGGCTCCCCACCGAGCAGAACAACCCGCGCACGCGCGACCTGGACCGGATGCCGCTGCGGCGCGTGCTGGAAACGCTCAACCGGGAGGACGCCCTGGTGCACGCGGCCGTGGCCAGGGCCATACCGGGGATAGAGCTGGCCGCGCGCGCGGTCTCGAAGTCCTACCTGGCCGGCAGGAGGATATTTTTCATAGGCGCCGGCACCAGCGGCAGGCTGGGCGTGCTGGAGGCCGCCGAGATCCCCCCCACCTACGGCGTGGCTCCCGGGGTCTTCACCGCGCTGATGGCGGGCGGGAAGGAAGCCGTTTTCCTTTCAAAGGAAGGGGCGGAGGACGTTTTCGAGAACGGCAGGAAGGAGATCTCGCGCCTGGCCCGCCGCGGCGACACCGTAGTCGGCATCGCCGCCAGCGGCATAACCCCTTACGTGCGCGGAGGGCTGGCGGCCGGCAGGACCAAAGGCGCCGTGACCGTCCTGGTCACCTGCAATCCCCGGGAAAAGGCGGAAGAAGCCTCCATCCGGGTGACGCTCGACGTGGGGCCCGAACCCGTGTCCGGCTCCACCCGCATGAAGTCCGGCACCGCCACGAAGCTGGCGCTGAACATGCTCTCCACCGCCTCCATGGTCGTCTCCGGCAAGGTTTACCGCAACTGGATGGTGGACGTCAAGACCACCTCGAAAAAACTCGTGCTGCGCGCCGAGAGGATCACCGCCGCCGTGGGCTGCGTGGACCAGGGCGAGGCGCGGCGGCTGCTGGACCTGACGGGCAACGACGTCAAGACGGCCATCGTGATGGCCAGGCTGGGCGTCACGAAGGAAGAGGCCGGGCGCCGCCTAAAAAAAGCGAAAGGCTTCCTGAAGGATATACTCGGCTGACGGCGGTCCGGGCGGACAACTCGGATAACAGGAGAACGTTCTATGAAAGTGCTAATAGTCGACGATAACGACATAATGCGGGACGTCCTCAGGACTTTCCTGGAGCAGCTGAAGCACGAAGTCCTGGGCGAGGAGGAGAACGGCGACGCCGCGATCAGGTCTTTCGCGGCCCTGCGCCCGGACCTGGTGCTGCTGGACATGGTGATGCCGGGCAGATCGGGCCTGGAGGCGCTCGACGAGATACGCAAACTGGATCCCGCGGCCAAAGTGGTGGTCATCACGGCCGTGGAGCAGGAAGGGCTGGACAGGAAGATCTACGAAAAAGGCGCGGCCGCCATACTGCGGAAGCCGTTCTCCTGCGAGGAGCTCGAGAAGGCGCTCGCGGGCCTGGTCTGAACCTATGAACGAACAAGAGATCACTGTGCTGGAGCGGCTCGCGGTGCTGAGCCTGGAGCGGTGCCTGGTCAAGCTTTCCAAGGTTTCCGCCGGCACCTGGCAGCTGGTGGACACTTCCAGCCTAAACGGCACTCCCGGGATCGCGGTCTCCAGGTACGATTTCGCCAGCCGCCCGGCCGCCGCCGTTTATTTCGACATCAAGGG
>JACQPH010000065.1 GCA_016207645.1 Elusimicrobiota bacterium | reverse complement strand
CGCACGCGAGCGCCAATAATTTGACCGCACTGATGTTTGACATGAAACCACTCCTACCTAACCGGCCTTTGCGAATCTCGACTCGGTGGGGCGGCTGGGGCTTAGCCCCTGCCGCCCCGACTTCGCACCGCGGTTCCTACTTCAGATTTCGCGCGAAGTATTCAAAGGCTTTGGCGAACGGTTCTGGCGGGGCGCTGAGTACGCCGGCGCCGACTTGCCCCACGCCGGCGTTCTTGTGGGCTACACCGGTGTCGATGAAGGGGAGGATGCCGGACCTGGCTACCTTTATCACGTCTATGCCCGTGGGAGTGCCGCGGAAGTTCAGGTAGGGGATCTTGTAGATATTGTTCTCGCCAGCCGTGATCTCGTACATGGCAAGCGTATAGTTGACGGCATCCGCCGCAGTGCCGCCGACGAACTGCACGATGGCGGGGGCCGCCGCTATAGCGAAACCGCCCAGGCCGTTCGTCTCCGTGATGGCCGAGTCCCCGATATCCGGGTTCGCGTCCGCCTTCGTATAGCCGGGAAAATAAAGAGCGTCAGGCACAGCCGCCGGCCCGGTGAACCACTTATCGCCCGTCCCCGAAAGCTGGACACCGAAATCCGTGCCGTTCCTCGCCATCACCACCACCACGCTCGAATCCTTCACCCCGCGCCCCGCGTCCAGAGAAGCCTTCGAAAGCGCCATCGACAGGTTCAGGAAGAAATGGTCGTTGCCGTTGATGAACTCCAGCACCTTCGCCGCCGTGCCCGGGTCCCGGGAAGTATTGATCACCGCCGGGGCAATAGCCCGGTAGAAAAGGGAAGTGCCGGCGCGGTTGCGGTTATGCACCTCGTCGCCCATATGCAGGGCCTGAGCCACCATGGACTTCAGGTCCAGCCGGCCCAGGAACTCTATAGCGTCCTTCAGCGTCGGGTAGAGCACCTTCTCCATCCAGCGCAGCCGCTCTATCACCTCGGGTGAATAAGCCCCGTAGCGCAGCACCTTGCCCAGCCCCTCGTTCTGTGTGGCATAGGCGTAATTCCCTCCGGCCTCGTTCTTCACGATGAAAACAGGCATCGAAGCCGAGATGATACCGGCCATCGGACCCACGGCGCCGTGTTCGTGGCAGGGCTCGTACTTTATCCTGCCGGAGGCGGCGAGCTGCTCCGCCTCTACCGGGTCCTTCGCCAGCCCCTCGTACATCAGCGCCGCCATGATGCCGCCGCGCATCGGTCCGCACATCCGCTCCCACTTCACCGGAGGACCGGCGTGCAGGATAAGGTCCTTCCTCATCCCGGGGATAACGTCGAGAGCCCTGCCCATGCCCGCCAGGGCCGGCTTCGCTTCGAGGATCTTAGCGAGAGCCTTCGCGTTCGCCGCGGTTATGCGGGCGGAACGCTTCACGGCCTTCGCGAAAAGCGCCGCCTCTCCGGAGAGCGGCGGTTTGAACTGCGCCTGCACGCTTTTAACACCGGCGTCGGAAAGCCCCTGTCTGAAGGACTCCAGGCCGATGTTCACTACCTTAAGTTCCGATCCGAAAAGCTTCATATTCACCTCTTCGCTGAAAGCCTGATAATTTCCCCGGCCAGGCGGCAGGCCCCGGCATTGGACGGCATCACCAGCACGCCGGCGGCTTCCAGGCCTCTCACCACCTTGGAGCGCCCCTGCGGGTCGGTCTCGGTACCGGTGACGGAAGCTACGATAGACAGCTCCCGGTTAAGGACGAAAGCCTCGGCGATGGGGGGAAGGATATCCTCCAGCGGCTTCAGGTTGGAGCCGTAGCCCAGCACGACGTCAAGGAGCAGCGCCGAAACTTCCGGCTTCTTCGCTTCCGAAACTATCATCTTATTGCGCAGGCTGAAGTCTATCATCGGATGCGGCCGCCCCACGGTGAATTCGTCCTCGCCCAGATCTATCACCGCGTGGCCGGACAGCTTCAGCGAGTCCTTCAGTTTCCATTTCTTATCCAGCGGGGCATTGGACCTGACGGGGCCGATCAGCTCCGGCAGGATAAGCTGAGCCTCGCTCACGAAGGTTCCGCCGGAATAAAGCCCGCGCAGGCAGGAGGACTTCCTTTTCTTCGCCGCCTCCTTTTTAGCCAGTTCGCCGGCCTTGAGGTTCAGGTCGTAGATCATCTCTTTGGCCTTGCCTATCTTCCAGCCCTTCCCGAGGCAGACCGCTTTATAAGCCGCTTCTTCCAGCGTCTTAGCCGGATAGAAATCCTCCTTTATTTTTTCCTTGATCTCCCCGCCGAGGAAAACCGCCACCACCGGCTTCTTTATCCTCTTTATCTCCGCCGTGATCTTCCTGAGCACCGCGGGATGGGGAGGTTTGGAAACTATAAGCAGGACTTCGGTCGCGGGGTCCGCGGCCAGCATCCTGAGGCCCTGCAGCAGGGTCAGCGCGCCTATCTCCAGCTTGATGTCGCGCCCGCCTGTGCCGATGGCCTGGGAGATACCGGCCCCCTCGTTGGAGATAAGGGCGGTCACTTCCTGCAGGCCGGTGCCGGAGGCCGCTACCACTCCGACATTCCCGCGCCGCACCGAGTTGGCGAAAGCTATGGGCGCGCCGTTGATTATGGCCGTCCCGCAGTCCGGGCCCATCAAGAGCAGGCCTTTTTTGACCGCCGCCCTTTTCAGGGCGAGCTCCGTCTCCACAGGGACATTGTCGGAGAAGAGCATGACGTTAAGGTCTTTCTCCAGGCATTCCGCCGCCAGCGCGCCGGCGAAGCGGCCGGCCACCGAGATAACCGCCAGGTTGGCGCCGTCCAGCATCCTGACCGCGTCGTCCAGGCCGGCGGCTTTCCGGTCGGCGGCGCCCGCCGGCTGGGCAGGTTTCCCGTTAAGAAGTTCGTCGGCGGCCTTTAAGGCGGTTTCCGCCGCCTCGGGGGTACCGGCGCTTACGGCTATGGCGAGGTCGCTGTCGCCGGCCTTCAGTATCTCCGGGGTGAGCAGGCCGGAGGCTTTTATTATTCCCTTGTTCTCTTTAGTGGCCATGACCACCGCGGAGTCTATAACGCCGTCGAGGGCGTTGAGCTTCTTCGCCACCTGCATGAGGGAGACGGAATCGAAATAAGCGCCTTTTTTTATGATCGTTCTTATCATGGTTCAGCCTTTTAGGACATCCAATAAAGCGAAGACCAGGCCGGCGCAGAAATCCGCGCCCGAGGTATGGCCGGTCTTTAGCGCGGCCGCGGCCGCCGCTTCGAGTTCCTTCCTGTCGGTGCCGGCCAGGGCCTCTAGGAGCCGCCGCACCTTGGCGTTGACCTTGCCTTCGTAGGCGGCCCGGAGCGAGACGTTGGAGATCAGGTTGTTACCCTCGGCGTAAAAGAAGAGCCGCTCCACGAGCAGACCTTCCTTTACGTCCTGGCGCGCTTCGGCGTCGGAACGCAGGGTGAGCCGCGCGAAGTTATAGCCGGTCAGCAGGCCGCTGATAAAATCGTCGCCGGAGGGGGTGAGCCCCAGGCCCAGGCCGCGCATGGTCTTGACCCCGCGGGCATGATCCCCTTCCCTGAAATAGGCGACGGCCTTCTTGAACCGTGCCAGCAGCTGCCGCTCGAACACGCGGGAGAAGCCCGCTTCAAGTTCGGGGTTGAAAATAAAGGCCAGGCTCTTGGGCGGGGCCTTGCGGGCCAGGATACCGGCCAGCGCGCCGGCGTTAGCCCGCACGGTCCCGGGAGAGGGGTCCAGCGCGGGGATGTCGGAGGAATAGAGCGCGGCCGGCTCCTTGGGCAGGCGGTTCTCGTCGACGTAAAAACAGAACCGCGAGGCGCGCAGGCGCGCGGCTCCCTGGGGGAGCTGTTTCAGCACCAGGTTGAACGGCCCGGCGCCGGTGCGCGGGGGCACCAGCGACACGACGATGCGGCCCTTCCTGAAGTTAAGGGCGTTCGCGAAAGCGGAATGCAGGCGGTAATCGCCCTCGGGTATGCTGTCGCCGTAAGAGATCAGGTCCATATTTTTAAACCGCGTGAGAAGGCGGCGCCGACCCTACTGCCACGGGAAATTCTTTCTTTCGCCCAGGAACGGGAATCTTTCACGGGTTTGGGAAACCAGCGTCCGGTCCAGCGGGATATCGGAGATGAAGATGCCCTCGGCCGTACCCGCGTCCAGGACGGCCTTGCCGAGCGGATCGTAGCACATGGAGTTGCCCGAATACTCCAGTTTGCCTTCCAGGCCCACGCGGTCCACGCCTATGCAGTAGGCCTGGTTCTCAACGGCGCGGGCGCGCAGCAGCGTCATCCAGTTCTCGGCGCGGCGCATAGGCCAGGCCGCTATGACCACATATACGTCCACCTTCGGAGCCTGATTCCAGAAAAGATAGGGGAAGCGCAGGTCGAAACAGACCGCGGGCATGACACGCAGGCCCTCAAGTTCGAAGAGTTCCTGCTTCGAGCCCGGGTTATAATGCTTGTCCTCGCTGCCGAAGGCGTAAAGGTGTATTTTGGAATAGGTATTTATGCGGTTGCCCTTCCGGTCCAGGGTGATCAGATTGTTATAGCCTTTCTCGACTCCGCCGAAGGAGATATTGATATTGTTCTCGGCGGCCAGCCCGGAAAAGAAGGCGCGGTCCTCGTCGGTGAGCTCGGACACCGAAGTGTCCATGGTGAAACCGCTCAGCGTCATTTCCGAGAAGACCAGCCAGTCTATTTCCTTCGCGCATTTGCAGTAGGCGAGCAGGTCCTCTATCTTCTTCTTATTCGCTTCCTTGTCTTCCCACTTCATGTCGTACTGGCAGACGGCTAGTTTCATATCGTTGCTCCTTAAAATAGTCAGTGCTTCTTCGCCGCTTTTACCGCGAGCGCCACTTTTTCCTTGGTCACCGGCATGGACTTGATGCGTACGCCTAAAGCGTCTTCCACGGCGTTGGCTATCAGCGGCGCGCACGGGATCATGGTATGCTCGCCCACGCCGCGGGCGCCGAAAGGCCCGTCCGGCTGCGCGACCTCGATGATGATCGGCACCACCTTCTCCGGCATATCCATCACGGTAGGGATCTTATAGTCCGAGAAGTTGGGATTCAGCAGCTTTCCTTTCCCGTCATAGCGCATATCCTCGTAGAGCACGGTGGCGAAGCCCTGCAGCAGGCCGCCCACGATCTGGCCCCGCACGAGGTCCGGGTTGATGGCCTTGCCGCAGTCCACGGCCAGCGCCACCTTCTTTATCTTCATCTTGCCGGTCTCGCGGTCCGCTTCCAGCACGATGCCGGCCGAGCCCGTAGTGTAATGGACGTTGGGGTGGCCGCCCTGGCCGGTCTCCGGGTCGCTTATGGCGGAGGCGAACTCGGGCATGAACACGCCGGAGCCCATGATGGGCCCGCCCTTGAAGGTGTGGTCGTCGGCCTGGATGCCGTTGATGACGAAGTCGCTGAAGCGCAGCGCGAAGTCCGGCTTGGTGCGGCACTTCACGTGCTGGTCTTCGAGGTACAGCGTGCTTTTGTCCAGGCAGTGCACGCGCTGCACCAGGTCCAGGATGCGCTCGCGTGCCTCGAGCGCGGCGCGCTTCACCGCGTTGCCGCAGCCCCAGGTTACGTGGGAGCCCACGGTCTGCCACTCGTAAGGGTTGCGGTCGGTGTCGGGGGTCTCGACGCGGATCTTGCCGACCGGCACGCTCAGGACTTCGGAGGCTATCTGCGCCATCACGGTAAGCAGGCCCTGGCCTATCTCCATGCCGGAGACCAGGATATTGAGGCTGCCGTCCTCGTTGAACTTCAGGAAAGCGCTGGAGCTGGCGTTGGGCGGCATGGCGGGAGACTTCCAGAAACAGACCTGGGCTTTGCCGATGGCCTTCTTCGGGTCCCTGGATCTTTCAGTTACACCCCAGCGGATCTCCTTCCGGACCCGCTCTATGGCGTCCCTGATGCCGGTGGGATTCATATGCGCGCCGTAGGGCAGAGTGTCGCCCTCTTTGATAGCGTTCTTCATGCGGAACTCGACGGGGTCCAGCCCCAGCTCCCGCGCCATCCGGGTGATATGGGACTCCAGGCCGAAAAGGAACTCGGAATAGCCGAAGCCGCGGTAGGCGCCGCAGGGCGGCAAATTAGTATAGGTGCACATCGAGTCTATGCTCAGATTGTCCACCTTGTAAGGGCCGCTGGCCGACAGGCCGGCGGCATTGACCACATTGGCGCCATATTCGACGTAAGCGCCCGCGTCCCAGTGCAGCTTGAAGTCCAGCGCTGTGATCTTGCCGGCCTTAGACACTCCCATCTTTATTTTGGCGGTGCAACCAAGTCGCTGGTAGGTATTGTAGAATTCCTGGGCGCGGCTCCAGAGCAGCTTGACCGGCCGGCCGGGCACGGCGATGGCCAGCGCCGCCGCGATGATCTCCATCGTGACGCCGGCCTTCCCGCCGAAGCCGCCGCCGATATAGGTGCTGATCACGCGCACGTCCTTGTGGCTCAGGCCGAAGGATTTAAGGGTTTCCGCGAACACGTGCCGCTGCGTGAAGGGGGACTGCGACGAGGTCCACATCGTCAGGCGGCCGGAGGCGTCGTAGAGGCCTATGGCCGAGTGCGGCTCGATGGCGCAATGCGCGTAGCGGGGGACGGTGTAGGTATCTTCCAGCACGAGGTCGGCGTCTTTGAAGCCCTTGGCCAAGTCGCCCTTGCGGATCTTGCGCCAGTGGGCGATATTGGTGCCGGGCTTGGGGAAGAACCAGGGGACGTGCGTGTAATTCTTCAGGTCGGGATGGACCAGCGGGGAATCCTTCTCCAGCGCTTTCACCGCGTCCAGCACGGCGGGCAGCTCCTCGTATTCCACTTTCACCAGCGCGGCGCCTCGCAGGGCGACCTTGGGGTCGGCGGCGACCACGGCCGCCACCTGCTCGCCGACGAAGCGGACTGTGTCGGTGGCGAAGACGTAGCGGTCGTTCATATACAGCCCGAACTTCTGCGTGAAGTTGCCGCCGGTCACCACTTTCACCACGCCGTGCAGCTTCTCGGCCTTCGAGATATCGATGGACTTTATCCTGGCGTGCGCGAAAGGGCTTTCCACCAGCGCGGCGTAGAGCAGGCCCGGGCCGAACTCGAGGTCGTCGGTATACCTGGCGGCCCCTTTTATCTTCTCCCACCCGTCCACCCGCGGCACGGACTTGCCGACGACTTCCAGCTCTTCCGCCGCCTTGACGGCTCTCCCGCCTTTCTTAGGCCTGGTAATAAGTTTATGAAGGTCCATATTATCCCCTCGCTATGTTTACCGCAAATCCTATTCGACAATCCTGCAGGTCTTGAGTTACGAGGAGTTGCCGATGAATTCACACACTACTCTTCGTCAAAATAATCGGAGTCTATCTTTTTAACTCCGTAAGTAATTATTTTTGAAACACCGATATTATTATCAATCATTAGTTGAGCAAGCATTTCCCCATCAATTAAAACGACTTTGTGCACTATGGTCTTAACATATTCCACAGCGTCTTTAGTAAACTCTGATGTTGTAATAAAAACGCCCTTGCTCGCTTTTTGTCCGACTAGACTTCCGACAAAATTTCTGATTTCTTTCGAACCAACGACATTTTCCCAACGCTTAGCCTGTAGATAAACAACATCCAGGCCGAGCTTATCTTCTTTAATAATTCCGTCAATGCCCCCATCATGGCTTTGGCCAATTGCTTGCCCAGCGTCATCACGTGAGCCCCCATACCCCATTGAAAGAAGCAATTCCACCACTAATCTCTCAAAAAAACGCGGCGAATTTTGCTTTACTAGACTCAGCAAATCCTGCGCTAAATCTTTTTTAATCTTAAAATGGTTTTCATCTATTAATTCCTGCGGGGTACGAGCCCTATCATTTTCGGATTCGGCAAGATCACCCTCGGTTCTATCCCGTTCAATAGTCTGAAATTCAACAAATGAAGGGAATTGCCTCAAATACCTAGCATCAATTCTTTCCGGTTTTTTCGATAAGATATCTAGTCCTAACGAGGTTATCTTAAAAAATGCCCGCCTTGGAGACTCGATCAATCCGGCTTTCTTTAAATATGTTCTAGCCCATCCCACACGATTATCAAAAACATATTGCCGTCCACTAGCTAAAAGCTTTTTTCGTTCTTCGTCAGAAACATGAAAGATTCCAGCCAGATGTTCTTCAGCATCTTTTACGGGATGCTCCTTTTTATCAGCGGAATATTTAAGAAAAGGAAGCATTATTGATTGATAATCCGGAATACTCATAAGCTTCTCCTGTGGCGTTGAACGCTTTTAATTATCTGGCTATTCAGCGCCCACTGCCCAGTCTTACTTGGTCCGGACCAGCGCAGGGCGCCTTTTTTTGTAAGTTTTTTAATACTATATTTAATTCCATCAACCGTTAGATTTAGTTCTTTTGCCAAATCAGCTTTTGTCAGGCTTGGGTTAACAGCAATTAATGCTAAGATTTCCGCCTCGGTTTTGGGGGTAGTTTTGGGGG
>JACQPH010000068.1 GCA_016207645.1 Elusimicrobiota bacterium | reverse complement strand
GGCACACAGCGGACCAGCATGCCGCGCATGGCGGCGCCCTGGCGGTCATGCCGGTGCTGTACCACATGCCGGAAACGAAGCTGGGTTATGGCGCTATGGGCGGCTATTTCAAAAGACTGCCGGGCGCGGAGCAGGCCAGCAATATTCACGGCATGTTCTCTTATACCGAGCTGAAGCAGTTCAATACCCTGCTTATGGGGGAATACTACCCCTCAAATAAAAAGACCTATTTTATGGGGTATATCCAGTACCTGCATTTTCCCGACGAGTTTTTCGGGATAGGCGGTAAAATGGGCGAACTGGAAAGATATACCGCCGATATCACGATAATAGAGCTTAATCCCGCTTACAACCTGTCCGACAGGTTCAGGGTCGGGCCCAGGCTGTACTACAGGAGGGAGAAGCTGCCCATAGTAGAAGAAGGGAAGCGCTTAGCGCAGGGTAACATCCCGGGTTCCGGCGGCCTTGCTGAAACGGGCCTGGGGCTGGTAATCACCTCCGACGCAAGGGATAATGTCCTTTTCACCCGGAAAGGCTATTTCGCCGAAGCGTCCTATATGAATTTCAACGCGCCCTTCAGCAGGGACCATGCGTACGGCATTTTCAAGCTGGATTACAGAAAGTATTTCCTTCTCAGTAAAGGCTCCGTTCTGTCTTTCCAGGGGGTGGGCGAGTTCGGCCGCGGGGAAATACCGTTCCAGATGCTCCCCCGGCTCGGCGAGGTGCTGAGGGGCTATAAAAAATCCATGTACAGGGACAACACTATGCTCGCGGTCCAGGGCGAATATAAATTCGGCCTGATAAAGAACGTCATGGGGGCCCTGTTCGCGGGCGCGGGGGACGTTTATAGCGGGCTCGGCCGCGTTCATGTCTCCGGCCTGAAATTCGCCGGCGGCGCCGGACTGCGGGTGGGCTTAAGCAAAAAAGAAGAAATTAATCTGCGCCTGGATTACGGGAAGAACAGCGAGGGCGGCGGCGAGCTTTATTTTATGATCATGGAGGCATTCTGATGACCGGTACGAAGCCGGAAACGCATGTGTTCGGCTCCGCGGCCGGCATTGCGGATTTTCTTTTCAGGTTCCTTGCCGCTAAGACCGCCGCGCTTGGTCCCGGGCGCTATCTGGATGTGGCGCTTTCCGGGGGAAAAACCCCGGAGAAGGTGTACCAGGCCCTGGCCGGGAGGAAGGGACTGGACTGGCGCCGATTGCGCTTCTTCTGGGGCGACGAGCGCTGCGTCGGGCCGTCTTCGGCCCTGAGCAATTACCGCGCGGCGCGCCTTTCGCTGCTGGCGCAGGCCGGAGTGCCCCGCGCCAATATCCACCGGCTCAGGGGCGAGGCCGCCCCGCGCGGGGAAGCCGCGCGTTATTCCCGTCTGGTGAAGTCGCTGCTGCCCCTGTCCGGCGGCACGCCTAGCTTCGGCCTGGTGCTGCTGGGGCTGGGGGAGGACGGCCATACGGCTTCCCTCTTCCCCGGCCAGGCCCGGCTTTTCGGTTCCAAAGAACTTTTCGCGCCGGCGGCCGGACCGGCCGGCGGGCCCGGGCGGATAACCGTCACCGGGCGGGTCCTCAACGCGGCCGAGAATGTTTTCTTTATGGTTACGGGGGCCGCCAAAGCCGCCGCGGTGGCCGCGGTGCTGCACGGCCGCGGCGGTTCCGCGGACCTCCCCGCCGCCCTGGTGCGGCCGGCCGGCGGGCGCCTGGTCTGGCTGCTGGACAAGGCCGCCGCCTCCCGTCTGCGCGGGGCCGCCGGTTTTTGTTGACCAACAGGTCAAGAATAAGGATAATACCACTGTTATGGCGCGTCCTGTAAAATTCGACCGCGAGCGGGTGCTCGAGAAACTGATGTTCCTTTTCTGGGAGCGCGGCTACGCCCGTACCTCGCTGTCCGGGATCCTCGCGGCCACCGGCCTTAAAAAGGGCAGCCTCTACCGCTCTTTCGGGAACAAGGAAGAACTTTTCCGCCTGGCCCTGAGCCGCTACTCGGTGCGCGGCCCGGCCTTCATGGGCAACCCGGGCCCTTCGCTGGATTCGCTGGTCTTCATCTACGCGAAACTCGTCGGCGACGCGGCGGTGCCGGAACTGCGCCGGCGCGCTTGTTTCGCCTTCAACAGCGGCCTGGAATTCGGCGCCGCGCGCGGTCCCCTGGCGCGCGCCGCGAAAGCTGAACTTGCAAAACTGGAAAAGTTCTTCCAGGCCATTGTCAGGAAGGCGGTGGAAGCGGGCGACCTGCCGGGAGACCTGGACCAGGCCGCCGCCTCGGCGCGGATCTTTTCCGCGGCGTTCACTTTAAGGGAGATAGCCAAGTTCAGGCCGGAGCGCCGTTTCCTGCTGGAAATAGCCAACGCCGCCCTGGCCTCGCTGGGGACGAAGCGCAGGATAAAATGAACGGGCGGGCGCGGCCCGCGGGGGGAGACTATGAAGATCGCAATGGTGGGACTGGGGCGGATGGGCCTGAACATGGCCCGCAGACTTTTAAAAGGCGGGCACGAGATCGTGGCTTTCGACCGGGGCGAGGGGCCGCGGGCGGAGGCGGCTAAAGAAGGGGCTGCGGCGGCAGGTTCGCTGGCGGAGCTTGTAAAACAGCTCGCCTGCCCGCGCGCGGTCTGGCTGATGCTGCCGGCCGGCAAACCCACGGAAGATACCGTCTCCGAACTGGCGGGCCTGCTCTCGCCGGGGGATACCATAATAGACGGCGGCAACAGCTATTACAAGGACGATGTAAGGCGCGCCGGCGAGCTGGCTGCCAGGGGCATAAATTACCTGGACGCCGGCGTCTCCGGCGGCGTCTGGGGCCTGCAGGCCGGCTACTGCCTGATGGTCGGCGGCCCGGAAAAGGAATTCTCCCGCCTGGAGCCCGTCTTTAAAACCCTGGCGCCCAAAGAGGGCTACCTCTATACCGGCCCGTCGGGCGCCGGCCACTTCGTCAAGATGGTCCACAACGGCATAGAGTACGCCCTGATGCAGGCCTACGGCGAAGGTTTTGAAATTATCCAGGCCTCGCCTTACAAGCAGGACCTGGCCAAAGTTTCCCACTTGTGGAACCAGGGCAGCGTGGTGCGCTCCTGGCTGCTGGAACTGGCCGAGGCCTCTTTCGCCGAAAACCGGGACCTGGGCGACATCGGCGGTTACGTGCAGGATTCCGGCGAAGGGCGCTGGACGGTGCAGCAGGCCGTGGAAAGCGGCGTGGCCGCGCCGGTAATAACGCTGTCGCTTTACGGGCGCTTCCTGTCGCGGCAGAAGGACGCTTTCCAGAACAAGGTGCTGGCCGCGCTCAGGAACCAGTTCGGCGGCCACGCCGTGGCGGCCGCGGGGACGGAAAAAAAGTCCGAAGGCGCCGGGGCCGGCGGCTGGCAGCCCTCGCGGGGGCAGGCCGGGGAGGCCAGGCCATGACCGGCGTTTCCACCAAAGAAGAACTCTGCCTGGCCGAAAAGATCCCGGACCCCTGCGCCATAGTTATCTTCGGCGCTTCGGGCGACCTCGCCAAAAGAAAACTCCTCCCCTCGCTCCTGCAACTCCAGGCGGCGGGAGCCCTGCCCGCGCAATACCGCGTTATAGGCGCCGGGCGCACCCCGCTGACCGACGCCGAGTACCGCGAGGCCATGCGCGCGGCGCTGCCGCCCGGCGCCGACGCCGCGCAGGCTGAAAACCTGCTGGGCCGGTTAAGCTATCTCGGCGGCGACCTGGCCGCCCCCGATTTTTACCGGGAGCTTAAAGAGAAGCTGGGCGCGCTGAGCCGGGACTACGACCTGAAGGGCCGGCTCTTCTATCTTTCCACGCCGCCGCAGGCCTATCCCGGCATCATAGAGCAGTTGGCCCTGGCCGGCCTGTCCCGCCCCGACGGAGAGGGAGCCGCCTGGGTAAGGGCCGTTATAGAAAAACCTTTCGGGACGGACCTGGCCGGCGCCCGCGCCCTTAACGCGCTGGTCCATAAATATTTCAGCGAAAAACAGGTGTACCGCATAGACCATTACCTGGGCAAGGAAACGGTGCAGAACATCCTGATGTTCCGCTTCGCCAACACGCTCTTCGAACCGGCCTGGAACCGTAATAATATCGACCATGTCCAGATCACCAGCGCCGAAACGCTGGGCGTGGAGCACCGGGCCGGCTACTATGACAAGGCCGGGGTGCTGCGGGACATGTTCCAGAACCACCTGCTGCAACTGCTGGCCATGATAGCGATGGAGCCGCCCACCCGCTTTGAAGCCGACGCCGTGCGCGATAAGAAGGTGGACGTGTTCAAGGCCGTCAAACCCTTCGGTGAAAGGGAACTGCGGGAGAATTTCGTGCGCGCGCAGTACGCCGCCGGGGCTATAGACGGCGAACCCGCTGCGGCCTACCGGGACGAACCTGGCGTACCGGCGGATTCCTCCACGCCCACTTTCGCCGCCCTCAAACTTGAAATAGACAACTGGCGCTGGCAGGGAGTCCCTTTTTATATCCGTTCCGGCAAGCGGCTGGGCGCGCGGTTGACCGAAATAGCGGTGCATTTCAAGAACGTCCCGGTCTCCATCTTCAAGCCGCTGCCGGCGGAGCAGCTTTGCGCCAATGTACTCCGGTTCCGCATCCAGCCGGAGGAAGCCATCACTATCCGCTTCGAGGCCAAGAAGCCGGGGCCCAAGCTCTGTATCAGCACGGTGAATATGGAGTTCAATTACCGGGAAAGCTTCGGCGCGCCGCCGCCGGAGTCTTACGGGCGGCTGTTCCTGGACGCCATGGCGGGGGACCAGACCATCTTCGCCCGCGCGGACGGCGTGGAGGAGTCCTGGAATATTCTGGAGCCCATGCTCGCCCGCGCCGCTGCCGACGGGAACGGCCTGGCCTTCTACCCGGCCGGCGGCTGGGGCCCGGCCGAAAGCGCCGCGCTTATGACGCGCGACGGTCGCGAGTGGGATACCGTATAGGGAACTGTAATATGCCCGGACTGAACCAGGAAGAAAAGCGGCTGTTGGAGAACGAGAGCAGGACCGTCTATTGGAAAAAGTGGGGCCCGTATCTGAGCGAAAGGCAGTGGGGCACTATCAGGGAGGATTACAGCCCGGACGGGGAGGCCTGGGATTATTTCCCGCACGACCACTCCCGCTCGCGGGCCTACCGCTGGGGCGAGGACGGACTGACCGGCATAACCGAGACCGGCGGGGACCTGTGCTTCGCGCTGGCGCTCTGGAACGGCAAGGACCCTATTCTAAAGGAGCGGCTATTCGGCCTGAGCGGCAAAGAGGGCAACCACGGCGAGGATGTGAAGGAACTTTACTATAACCTGGACAATACGCCCGCGCACTCTTACATGAAGTACCTCTACAAGTACCCCCAGAAGGAGTATCCCTACGGAGAACTGGCGGCCAGGAACCGGGCCGCCTCGCGCCTGGAGCCGGAATACGAACTCCTGGATACCGGCGTATTCGAAGAAAATAAGTATTTCGATGTCTATGTGGAATACGCCAAGAGCGGCCCCGCGGATATTTCCATAAAAATAGAGATCACCAACCGCGGCGGCGGCTCCGCCGAACTTGCGCTGCTGCCCACCCTGTGGTTCCGCAATACCTGGGCCTTCGGAAAAACAGCCGCCAAACCCTCGATAACCGCCGGTAAGGACGGTAGTACGCTGGCGGCAAAACATGAAGTGCTGGGCTCTTTTTATCTTTACTCGCGGGGCGCGAACGAAGTTTTATTTACCGAGAACGAGACCAATACCGAAAGGCTTTACGGCGTAAAGAACAAGTCCCCCTATGTAAAGGACGCCTTCCACGACGTGATCGTCGGCGGCCGGGCCGACCTGCTGAAAGATAAAAAAGAAGGGACCAAAGCCGCCTTCGTCTACAAGCTGAAGTTCAAGCCCGGCGAAACCCGTGCCGTCTATCTGCGGCTGGCGAAGGGCGAACTTCCCGCCGGGGCGCTTGCGGACTGCCCCGCCATAGTGGCGGAGCAGAGAAAACAGGCTGATATTTTTTATTCTAAATTCGACTCGCCGTGGATCAATGCCGACCTCAAAAACATACAGCGGCAGGCTTTCGCCGGCCTTTTGTGGAACAAGCAGTACTATAACTATGAAATGGAAGCCTGGCAGAAAGGCGACAAAAGTCAGCCCGAGCCGCCGGCCGCGCGCCGCGGGAGGCGCAACAGCGGCTGGGAGCATCTTTTTAACCGCGATATCATCTCCATGCCGGATAAATGGGAGTACCCCTGGTACGCCACCTGGGACCTGGCCTTTCACTGCGTAACGCTGGCCTTGGTGGACCCGGCTTTCGCCAAGAGCCAACTGCTCCTGTTCCTGCGGGAATGGTACATGCACCCCAACGGCCAACTGCCCGCCTACGAGTGGGCGCTGCGCGACGTGAACCCGCCGGTGCACGCCTGGGCCTGCTTTGAAGTCTATAAGATCGAAAAAGAAAAGACCGGCAAAGGCGACCTGGATTTCCTGAAGAGGGCTTTCAATAAGCTCCTTATAAACTTCACCTGGTGGGTGAACCAGAAAGACCAGGACGGGAATAATATCTTCCAGGGCGGTTTCCTGGGCCTTGATAATATCGGCATTTTCGACCGCAACAAGCCCCTGCCCACCGGCGGGCACCTGGAGCAGTCCGACGGCACCAGTTGGATGGCCATGTACAGCCTGAACATGCTGGCCATAGCGCTGGAGCTGGCCGGGCAGGACAGCGCTTACGAGGATATGGCCTCCAAGTTCTTCGAGCATTTCGCCCATATCGCCGAGGCCTTCAATAACCTGGGCGACGTGCAGGACGTGGACCTCTGGGACAAGGAGGACGGCTTCTTCTACGACGCCATCCACTTCGAGGGGAAAGGCGTGCTGCCGCTGAAGGTGCGCTCCATGGTGGGACTCATCCCGCTGCTGGCCGTCTGCGTGCTGGACGCCGGGGTGCTGAAGAAGTTCCCCGGCTTCGCCAAAAGGCTGCTCTGGTTCCGCGAAAACCGCAAAAAGCTGGACAAGCAGCTCATCATCGAGAAGCTGGAGGGGGAGGAGAAAATACTGCTCTCCCTGGTCAAAAGGGACCGCCTGGCAAAGATCCTGGAGAAACTGTTCGACGAGGGGGAATTCCTGGCGCCGGGCGGTATAAGGGCGCTGTCTAAGTTCCACGAAGAGACCCCTTTTACGCTTAACGTTAACGGCGAGACTTATTCCATCGGCTACCAGCCGGGGGAATCGGACAGCGGCCTGTTCGGCGGCAATTCCAACTGGCGCGGCCCCGTGTGGCTGCCGC
>JACQPH010000063.1 GCA_016207645.1 Elusimicrobiota bacterium | reverse complement strand
CGACCTCCTCGTTGCGAACGAGGCGCTCTCCCAACTGAGCTACACGCCCGAAGATGAACTTCCTTAACTACTGCTGCTCCGCTTTCGCCGCCTGCTCCACCCTGCGCTTCGCTTTCTTATGGTCCTCGAAATTAGAGTTAAAAATATGTTTTCCCTTCCTGTCCGCCACGAAATACAGCGCGTCCAGGTTAGCCGGCGAAAGCGCGGCCGCTATCGAGCTGTAGCCCGGGTTGCAGATAGGGCCGGGCGGCAGGCCGCCTACGACGTAAGTGTTGTAGGGGGACTTGAACTTCAGGTCCTTGTACGTCAGCGCCTTCTTCCAGTAGCCCAGCGCGTACTGGGTGGTCGGGTCCGCCTCGAGCGGCATCCTTTTGCGGTAGCGGTTTATATAGACCGCCGCTATCAGGGGACGCTCGCTGTCGTCCACCGCCTCGCGCTCCACTATGGAAGCTATGATAAGCGCTTTGCGCTCGTCCAGACCCTCCGGAAAACCTTTAGAGAACAGCGGCGCCGCCTGCCGGTCGAATTCAGATTTTAGCAAATTTACAACTTCCGGGGCAGGCATATTTTTCTTGAGGTGGTAGGTGGAGGGGAAGAGATAGCCTTCCAGCTTCAGCGCGCGCGCCAGTTCCAGGAACTTCGCCGCCGGCGTCACCCCGTTGGCCTCGAGCCTCTCGGCGATCTGCTCCATGCGCCAGCCTTCCGGGATCACCACCCGGATGCTGCTCACGTGGGTGCTGTGCGTAAGCTTCCAGAGGGCCTCCTCCGCGGACATATGCTCGCGGAGAGCGTATTCGCCGGGCATCAGCCGCCTGCCGGTGCCGGTGACCTTCACGAGCACCCTGAACCAGGTCGCGCTGAGGATCACCTTTTCGCGCTTCAGTTCCGCCGCGGCCTTGCCGGCGCCCGCGCCTTCCGGGATGGAAACCTTCACGGGGCGGCCGGGCCAGAAAAAGTAAAGCGACAGGACGAGCAGCGCCAGTACGGAAAATATCGCCGATCCCCGGAGTTTGCTCATAGAAGCCTCTTTGAATGGACCAGCCTGTACTTCGGGCCTTCGGGGGTCGGCACGCTCTCCAGCAGGTCCACCGAGGAGAGGGCGCTTACCGCTTTCCTGGACTGCGTGAAATCAGCGGCCCGCCTTATAAAATTCTCCGGCAGCCGCCCTTTGACCCGGCCTATGGTCACATGGGGCTCGAAGCGGCTCTCGAAGACCAGCCCCGCCTTCGTCAGCCCTTCCGCGAGCCTGGCGGCCGTTACCCTGAGCTCTTCGGCGCCGGCGGCTATCCCCACCCACAGTACTGAAGGGCGCCGCGCGGAAGGAAAGACCCCGAAACCGCCGGAAGCGACGCTGAAAGCCTTAACTCCCTCGAGCCCGGCCTCCAGGCCCTTCACGGCCGCCGCGGCCGCGCTCCGGTCCAGGTCGCCGAGGAAAGCGTAGGTGATGTGGAAATTAGCGGGCTCCACCCACTTGACCGCGCCGGCGGGCGCGTTGCCGCGCGCATAATCCGCTATGGCCTTGAGGTTTTCCGTGAAACCCGGCTCGAAAGCGGAGGCCGCGAAAAGCCGCACGCTAGTCCGCTTCCTCCGCCGCGGCCTTCCGGGCCTTGGCCCGCCTGGCGGCGGCCCGCGCCTTGGCCCCGCGCTTGCCGGGCTTGACCTTCTCCTTAAGCTGCTTGCGTACGACCTTGCGGAGCGCCTGGTTGCGCAGGTCGGCGCGCCTGGTGATGGACCTGGGCCGCCAGCCCTTCAGGGAAGCGAGCCTCGTGCGCAGCGCCACGATGGAGCCGCGGTGCCTTCCCATCTGGGAAAGCGGTATGGCGCGGAAACGTTTGTGCGCCGTATCGAAGTGGATCTCGGTGTTCTTCTCCAGCAGGTACTCGTCCTTCCCGCCGGCCTCCGTCACCGCCACGCGCCCCTCGTCGAAAACCCCGACGGAGGATCTCCTGCCCATCTGCGAGTACTCGACGGCGAATTCCGTGCCCCTTACGGCGCAGACCGCCGACGGGGTGCGCACCTGCAGCTTGGCCTTCTCGTTCAGTGAATGCTTGATCTTCGCCGCCAGCGAGCCGGCGTTGAGCGAGAGGATGGTGTCCTCCAGCTCCATATCGGTGATCTCCAGCTCGGTGTTGCGCCCGAGGTAGAGCGCGCCCTTGTCGTCGAGGTAGATCTCGGCGACCCCGTCCGCGGAGGTCTTGACCGTGTCGTTGGGGTCGAGCGGCATCTCCCCGGTTATCCTGGACCACTCCTCGGCTTCGGACGGCTTCACCAGCACCGTGCCGGAAACTACTTTCAGCCGGGCGTCCCAGGACTGGGCCTGGCTAGCACCGTAATTCCCGGATCTCATGGCCTGCTGCAGCATCATTTGCCGGTAATCCTGCTCGCTCATTTCCCCGTCCTGCGCCGAGGCGGCCGCGCCGGCGGCGAGGAGAGAGCAGAAGAGAGCTGTTCCGAACATCGGCTTTATTCGCATTGTGAGCGCCCCACGCTATTTCTCGATCCTGCGGAACTGCCGCCGTCCCACCTGCAGCACGCAGTCCCTGGGCTCGAACATTATATCCTCCGCGACCTTCTCCCCGTCCAGGCGCACCGCGCCCTGGTCTATCAGCCGGCGCGCTTCGTTCATGCCCCTGGCCAGCCCGGCGGCCACCAGCAGATAGGAAAGCTTGCCCGGTTTCCCGGCGCGGAAGGTCCCCATGTTCTCCGGCAGCTCCTTGCGCGAGAAGACCTGTTCGAAATGCGCGCGCGCCGCCTGCGCCTGCTCGCCGCCGTGGTAGCGGGCGGTAATGAGGCCGGCCAGTTTTTTCTTGGCTTCCATCGGGTGCTCCGCCCTGACGGCAGCGGGGTCCTCCGCGGTGAGCAGCTCGTAATAGGAGTACATCAGCGCGTCGGAGACCGACATCAGCTTGCCGAACATATCGTTGGGGTGGTCGTTGAGAGCCACGTAGTTGCCGTAGGACTTCGACATCTTCTTCTCCCCGTCCGTGCCTATCAGCAGCGGCATGGTCATCACCGCCTGCGGCTCCTGGCCGTTGAGCTTCTGCATGTCGCGGCCCATCAGCAGATTGAAGATCTGGTCCTGGCCGCCCAGCTCGATATCGGCCTTCACCGCCACGGAATCGTAGCCCTGCAGGAGGGGGTACAGGATCTCCAGCAGGCTGACGGGGGTTTCCGCCTTCAGGCGGGCGCGGAAATCCTCCCGCTCCAGCAGGCGCGAGATCGTGACGCTCTTGGCGGAGTTTATGAAATCGGAAACGCCGGCGGCCGGGCTGGCGAAGAAAGGCTTGAGCCAGTCGGCGTTGAAGCGTATCTCCGTCCTCGACTGGTCCAGCACTTTGAAGGCCTGCTCGGTGTAGGTCCTGGCGTTGTCGGCCACGGTCTCGTGGTCCAGCACGGGCCGCGTGGAATCGCGGCCGGAGGGGTCGCCCACCTGCGCGGTAAGGTCGCCTATTATCAGCACTACGGTATGGCCGAGGTCCTGGAACTGGCGCAGCTTGGTGAGGACGACGCTGTGGCCCAGGTGCAGGTCGGGGCTGGTGGGGTCGGCGCCGAATTTCACGCGGAGCTTCCTGCCGGAGGAAAGTTTCTTCGCCAGCTCCTCGCGGCTGACTATGTCCACCGCCCCGCGCGCCAGCTCCTTCAGGAGTTCTTCTGTGTTCATAACTGTTAATTGTATTAATTTAAACGCCGGAACGCACTAGGAGCCTGAGCAATAAGTCCATTTCGGCCGCAATTTCGGCTTTCGGCCTGCGCCTTTGTCAAATTTTTCTTACAGGCTCATAGAGCCTGCTCGAAAAATTTGGCTTCGGCTCGGCTCGAAATCCAAAATTTCGCCATGAAAGCGGCTTATTGCTCAGGCTCCTAGGTCGGGTCGGCTTCGATGAAGCGCTTGACGCCGCGCCGTTCCGGCAGGGTCCCGGCCTTTTCCAGACAGAGCGCGGCCGTGCTCTCGGCGGCGGCCTTCACCAGGTAGTACTCGCTGTGGAACCCGCGCCTTTCCTCGCCGGGCTGAATGACCGGGCCCAGTATCTCGCCGGCTTCGCCCCGGCCGCCCAGGAAGGAGAGCGCCTTCAGGAGGTCGGCCTCCGCCGCGTCCAGGGCGCGCCGGTCGAAGGAGGCGAACCGGACTTTCACTATGTGGCAGAAAGGCGGGTAGAAGAACTCCCTGCGGGCCGCCAGCTCGCTGTCGGCGAAAGCCGGGTAGTCCATCCCCGGCAGCCGCGAGAAGACGTAATGGGCGGCTTCCCGCGTCTGTATAAAAAGCTCCCCTTCGCCGCCCAGGAGGCGCCAGGCGCCGTAAAAGGACCGGAAGGCCTTTTCCGAGGCGCGGAAATCCGCGCTGGAGAGGTCGGGATCCGCGTCTATAAAGGCGGCCAGCCGCAGCCTGGGCGCGCCCAGCTCGCGCAGGGCTATGCGGGTGCCCACCAGGATGTCGGCCTCTCCCTTCGAGAAGCTTTCCAGCTCCGCACGCATCGTTTTCAGGGAGCCGCGGAGCACGTCGCCGTCGAAGCGGGCTATTTTAGCGGCAGGCAGGAGTTTAGAGACGGCTTCCTGGGCCTTCTGCGTGCCCGTGCCGCAGTCCCGGAAAACCTTCCCGCCGCATTTGGGACAGGTTCCGGGCTTCGGCTCTTTCTTCCCGCAGCGCCGGCAAAGCAGCTGCGGGGCGCCGCCCGCGGCCTTCACGAGGGTCATACCGGGGCCGCAGGCCTGGCAGCGCAGCATCCAGCCGCAGCTGGCGCAGAAAAGCCTGGAAGCGTACCCTTTGCGCCCCGCTATCAGCAGGGCCTGTCCGCCGCCGGAGACCACGCGCCGCAGGCTGTCGGCCAGCGGGCGCGCCAGGATATCGCCGGGGTACCGCTCCATGTCCAGCACGCGCACGGCGGGCCCGCCGGCGGCGGGAGCTCCCGGCGGCACGGCGTCGAAGCGGGAGAGTCCGCCGGCGGCGGCGGCGCCCCAGCTCTCTATCGAGGGGCAGGGGCTGGCCAGCACCGCCTGCCCGCCGAGGGCTTTCATGCGCTTCAGCAGCACTTCGCGCGCGTGGTAGAAAGGCTCGGCTTCCTCCTGCCTGTAAACTTCCTCGTGCTCGCCGTCGAGCAGGCCGAGGCGCAGGTCCCTGAAAGCCAGGAAAACCCCGGCCCGCGTGGAGATCATCACCTTGTATTTCCCGGAAAAAGCCCCGGCCCAGGCTTCGGCGCGTTTCCTGGGCGTGAGCCTGGCGTGCCAGACGCCCACCCTGCCGGGGAAAACGGGCTCCAGCGCGGCCGCGAGGGCCGGGATGAAGCCGAGGTCGGGGACCAGCAGGAGCCCCTGCGCTTCTCCGCGGAGCGCGGCGGAAAAGACCGCCGGGTAGATAAGCTCGCGGCGCCCGCGCGGCGCCAGCCGCAGCAGATAGGCGCCCTGCTCTCCGGCCGAGAGGGTTCCGATGAATTTTTCAAGTTCCGGGGGAGCGGGGGGGGGGACGGCCAGGCCGGGGGCCGGGGCGCGCTCCGGCGCCGGGAGTTCCGGCGGAGCGTTGGCGTAGAATGCGCCCAGGCAAAGGCCCTGCGGAGAGCCCCAGCGCCTCGCCATCCACCCCGCCAGCGGCAGAGCATCCTCGGGGAAAAGCGGTTCTTCCTCGAGCAGCCTGGTGATGGACTTGAGTTCCCTGAACCCTGTCAGGTCGGCGTCTTTTTCCGGGAGGACGCGGACCAGCATTCCCGCCGCCTCGCGCCTGCCCAGCGGGGCCAGGACCCGCAGGCCGGGCGCGGCCTTCAGCTCCAGCTCTTCGGGAAGGAGATAGTAAAAAGTCCGCCGCGGCGGGATGGGAAATGAAATTTCAGCCAGCATAGTCAGGGTTAAGGATCAGTTCGTCACCCCGGCGAAAGCCGGGGGCCGGATCCCGACTAGGACCGGACACCGGCTTCCGCCGGTGAGACGGGGCGACTTAATCCTGCCCGCTTATTTTACCAGTTTCCAGGAAGGCTTTCAGCATCTTCATGTCTTCCCAGGTGTCGCGCTTCAGGTTGGGGTTGCGCAGCAGGGCGGCGGGATGGTAGGTGGGGAGAACTTTTATCCGGCCGCCGGGGCCGAACAGTTCCGCGGGGTAGTCGTACCAGTGCCCGCGCATAACGGAGATGCCCTTGTCCGTGTTCAGCAGGACCTTGGTGGGCACGGAGCCCAGGGTAACTATGCAGGCCGGCTTTATGAAGCGGAGCTGCTCTTCGAGGTAGGGCCGGCAGGCGGACATTTCCTCCGGAGTCGGAGGCCGGTCGTTGCCGTGCGCCTCCGGGTTCTCCGGGTCCTTCATGGGATGGCACTTCACGATATTGGCTATGTACACGTCGGAGCGCTTCAGGCCCAGCACGGTCTCCAGGATCTTGTCCAGGAGCTGGCCGGAGCGGCCCACGAAGGGCTCGCCCCGGTGGTCTTCCTGGAAGCCCGGGCCCTCGCCGACGAAAACGACCCTGGCCTTGCGGGAGCCGACCCCGAAAACCGCGTTGAGCCTGGCGTAGCCGAGCCCGCATTTGCGGCAAGCCTTGACCTGCCCGGCGAGCGCGTCCATGTCCGGTATATCCTGTACGGGGCGCGGCGGGACCGGCGCGGCGGCGGGGGCGGGAACGGCAAGCGGGGCCGGCTTCGGGCCGGCGGCTCCCGGGCGCGGGGGCCCGGCCAGATCCTCGTCCAGCGTCCGGATATAGGCGGCCAGGTCCCTGGCCGCTTCAGCCAGTTCCCGCTTCATAGGACTTAAGCGGCTTCTTTGACCGGCTTCTCTTCTTTGCGGGGCTTCTTGGGCTCTTCGGCGCGCTTGGAGGCCAGACTTTCCTCTATGAGCTGGTCGGCCTTCACGGACTCCTCGATCTCGGCGACCTTGACCTTGCCGCTCACTACGTCGAGGAGCGCGCGGTCTATCAGCTCGGCCATCGGGACGTTGCGGAACTCCTCCTGGCGGCGCAGGTGGCGGGCCCACTGCATGGCGCGCACGATGTCCAGATACTTGGACGGGCCGTAGTCGGAGATGAGTTTTTCCAGGTCGGCTTCTCTTTCAACTTTAGCAGGCGTCGTCATAGTGTCCTCCGTGATTATAAAACCTTGTTCGAAAGCTGCTTCCCGAAGGCCGTCACCTTGTCCAGGTTGCGGCGGGTCTTCCGGGTTTCCAGGTCGGCTATGGCGGCCACTTCGCGCACCGCCTCCGGAAGCCTGTCGTTTATCACCAGGTAGTCGAAGCTGGAAGCGACCTTGATCTCGGAGCGGGCCGTACCGAGCCTCACGGCCACGTTCTCCGGCTTCTCGCCGCGGCCGCGCAGCCTCTGCACCAGCGTCTTCAGGTCCGGCGGCAGCAGGAAAACGGTGACCGCTTCCGGGAAGAGCCTCTTGACCGAGCGCGCGCCCTTCACGTCTATAGTCATCAGCGGAATGCGGCCTTTTTCCAGCACTTCCAGCACCGACTTCACCGGCGTGCCGTAATAGTTGCCGTGGACTTTCGCCCACTCCAGCAGCCTGCCTTCCTTCCTGAGCTTCGCGAACTTCTCCGCCGTCACGAAATAATAATCTTTGCCGTCCGTTTCGCCGGGGCGCCGGGGCCTGGTCGTGCAGGTCACGCTGAAAGAGAACCGCTTGTCCAGCTTGAGCAGGGCCGAGCGCACGGCGGTCTTTCCGCCGCCCGAAGGGGCGGAAATGACCATCGGGAAGTATTTATATTCGCGTTGACGCATTGTAACCCAGATGGTGGAGGGTTGGCCGGGATTTTGTTTCGCGAACCCCTTGCGGAAGGGGGGGCCCCGCCCGGCGGGGGGAAACCGACGCAAGGGTTTCCATCTT
>JACQPH010000067.1 GCA_016207645.1 Elusimicrobiota bacterium | reverse complement strand
GTATAATCAGCAGTGATTATATTTTAAATACCTTATAATGACCGGGCCCTGCTTCAGGGCCTGGCGGGCGGCGCCGCGGTTCTTGCCGCGCCTCCCTATTAACATCATGCCGGGTAAATTGTAGAATCCGGGTATATGCTCAAGGCTGTCCCCGCGGTCCTTCAGGCGCCGGTCACGAGGCGCTCCGCCTTCACCCTTATAGAACTTATGATAGTGGTGGCCATCATAGGCATACTGGCCGCCATCGCCGTACCAAAATTCGCGGAGCTGATACGCAAGTCGAAGGAGGGGGCTCTCAGGGGCACGCTGGCCTCCGTCCGCTCCGCCATCAGGGTGTATTATGCCGACAACGAGGGTTTGTACCCCGTGTGCACCCATTCTTCCAACTCCGGCGTGCTCACCGCCACCCTGGTCCCGAAGTACCTGAAAGAGCTTCCGAAGATAACCGTCCCCGGCTATCATGCCGCCACCAGGAACGTCTACTGCCACCAGGACCCGCTCCCCGGCCATGAACACGACGGTAAGGGCTTTATGTACAACGGCCAGACCTCGTCCGACCCCGGTTACGGCACGGTCTGGATCGCCTGCTCGCATACCGACCTGCAGTCGCGTCCCTGGACTACTTATTAAAGAATGCTAACCACTCAGCTACTGGAGGGGGCGGCTGCGGCCTGCCCCTGAGCACCCGTTGCGGAAAGGGGGCCCCGCCTTAATTTCCGAGGGCGGGGGGAAACCGACGCAAGGGTTTCCTCTTCCGGGTGAGCAGGGGCAGGCCGCAGCTGCCCCCGAACCCGGGTAGTTACAAAGAATGATCTATTTACGGTGAGAGGCTTCCGCTATGGAGGCCTTGATGAGTTCCGATTGGGCGGGGTCCAGCAAAACCAGCGAATAATTATAGTAGCCGTCGCCGTCGCGCAGGGCTTTTTTTATGCGCGCGCGGATGTCCTCGAAGGACCCGCGGCCCAGCTCGAAGGTCAGCGCCACCACCTTCCCTTCGGGCAGCTCGAAGTGGCTGACCAGCTCCGCCTCTTCGGGCGACAGGAAAGCCAGCCGGCCCCAGAGCGAGGGGAGGTCCCCATCGGTCATAAAGACCGCGGCGGTCTTTATGACCGCCGGGATATAAGTATCGGCCTTATTTCGGCTCATTCCTGCGGAAGGCTATGCCCTTGTCTCCGTCCTCGCCGGCGAACCAGATAGTTCCGTCTTTCGACGCCATAGCCGTTATCCTGAGCGCCCTGGAGGCGTAAACGTCCAGCTCGGTTTTCGAAAGTATCCGCTCCGGGTCGTCCAGCGAAAGCTTCACCAGGCCCTTCAGGGCCGGGTCCGCCACCCAGAGGAACCTCGCGTCGCAGGCGAGCGCCGCGAGCTTCTGCCCGGGGTATTTGAAAGTCCTCATTTCCGCCAGCGCGTCTCCGGGCATGCGCTTGACTATCGTGCCCGCGGCGGAGTTCGCGGTCCAGAAATACAGTCCGTCGAAGCAGGCGCTGTCCGGGGCGGGGGAAAAAGCGGCGGTCTTCGAAACCCTGGTGTAGCCGGCGTCCAGCAGGCGCTTCTCGACGGCCCCGTTCGTGCCGGTCAGCCAGAGAGCGTCCTGGGAGGCGGTCATGGCCACCGGCGTGAGGTCGGGCAGGCTGGTGACCCGCCTGATGCCGAAATTCTTTCCGCCGTGCTCGTAAAGAGCCTGGCTGTACCAGTCGCTGATCAGGACGGAATCCTTTTTTATCACTATGCCGCTGGGATGCGAGTAGGGCAGGTGGAAGCTGTCCGGCGGCGGCGCGTGGGGGGAGAATTTGTGGAAGCCGTAATAGAGGCCGCCGGCGAAACCGGCGAAGCCGAAGGCCGCCGCCAGGGCCAGCGCCAGGGAACGCCGCCTCCGGCGCAGCGCGAAGGAATCCAGCTCGAGCACGGTGCCGCCGAGGTTCAGCGCCTTCCGGTACAGGGGGCGCAGCTCCTCCTCGGTCCAGGGGCTTTGCGCGCAGTCCAGCGCGCCCGCTTTCATCAGGTCCACGGCGCGGCTGGCGTCGCGCCGTTTCAAAAGGGGGATCAGCGGGATGAAGGGGGCGGCGCGGCGCAGCTCCCGCAGCTGTATCTCCGCCGGGGGCTCCCCGCCGTCGGCTATGAACACGGCGGCGGGCCTGGCCTTCTCGAATATGGAGAGAGCGTCGTTAAGGTCGTTCGAAAAGACCGCGTCCGCGCCCAGGTTCCTGAAGATGCCGGCGAGGATGAGCCTGTCTTTCTCGGAGGAGCAGATCACCTGTATGGTGTTGAACATGGTTTTACCTGTTCTCCGCCGGCGGGGCGGGTATCGTCAGCACGGCGCCCTCCACCGGCAGGCCCTTGGAGACGTGCTTCTCGTTGGCCTGGTAGATCCTCTCCCAAAGGTTCGGGTTGCCGTAATACTTCCCGGCGAGGGAGCGCAGGGTCTCTCCGGCCGCGGCCTTGTGCAGTTTGGGCCAGCGCTCCGGCGGGGGGGGGACGTAGACTTTGCCCGGCTTCGCTCCTTCCTTCCTGTACAGCGCTTCCAGAGCCTGCACCTCCAGCTCTTTTATATTGGTCTCCAGTTCGCGCATGCGGCCCTGCAGCATGGTGACGTCCGTCTCCAGCATGCTCTTGTTAACGCGGTAGGTGGCTATGGAGCTTTCCAGGTTCGCGCGCTGGGTCCGCAGGTCGTCTATCTGCGCCCTGAGGGCTTCGGACTGGCGCGCCGCGTCGCCGACGAGCTTTTCGCTGAAGGTCCGGGAGCCGAAGCGGTAGCCGACGTTGACGCCGTAGTAGCCGTAATTCCTGTTATAGCCGCCCCAGGGCAGGGACCAGGCCAGGTCGATGGTCCAGGGAAGGGTGTTTATGCCGACGCCCAGGGCCAGGAAGTCGCCGCCGCCCAGCGCCAGGCCTTTGCCGGCGCGCGCCTGCACGAGCCCGTTGAAGACGGTGTGCTCCACGCCCAGGAAAAATTCGGAATGGGAACCGCGCGCGCGGAGGTCTGCGGCCAGCAGCGTGTTCTTCACGCGGTAGGAGTTCCCCAGGGTCACGGTCATCAGCGACCTGCCCGTGCCGAAAAGCAGGTCGGAAAGCACCAGGGAGGTCCTGAAGGCCGAAGTGTTCTCCAGCTGGAGCCCGCCTTCAGCGCCCAGGCCCAGGTGGCTTTTGCCGAGGACGCGCAGGCTCATCAGCTTCACGCCCATGCCGTAATAGACCGGTTTCTGCAGGTATTTTATCGTGGTGCGGTCGCCCAGGCTGAAGACCAGGGAGTCCATGCCGAAGCCGCCTTTCTGCCGCACCGAGTAATAGCCTATGCCCGCCACCTTGTTCTCTACGTCGGGCACGGGGCGGATGTAGGCGAGGGAAACCTCCCCTTCCGGGGCGGCGGCGGCCAGCCTGCGGGCGGTCTCCAGGCGCACTTCCAGGTCCGAAAGCGTGGTCAGGTTGGCGGGGTTGTAGAAGACCGCGCAGGCGTCGCCGGCCAGGGTGGAGAAAGCCGTGCCCATGGCATTGGCCCTGGCGCAGGGGCGCACATAGGTGAAATCCGAGGCGTACCCGGAAAGAGGGAAAAGCAGGGCGGCCGACAGGGCGAGCAGGGTGGATTTGTTCATAGCCTCATGCCGAATATATTATAATTGTATCTGACGGGTATTAAATTAATATTTCGTTTTCTTTAAAGAACGGCGCTGTGCTCTTATGAACCGTATCGCGTATTCCGCGGCATTACTGCTCCTTTCCGGCCTTCCTGCCCGCGCCGGGCAGATCACCTTCGTCTATCCGCAGGAGGGCGCTTCCATCCCCGCCGTCCCTAAAACCTTCATCTTCGGCAATATCTCCCCGTCCACGGCCGCCTTCGCCATAAACGGGGAGAAAATAGCCGTGCATTCCAACGGCGGCTTCATAGCCTACCTGCCGGTGGCCCCCGGCGATTTCATTTTCACCGGCACTCTCGAGGACGGCGCCACCGCGCAGCGCCTGCTCAAGGTGCGCCAGCCCGCCGAAGCCGCTCCCTCCACGGGCGCGCTCAGGGTGGAGCTCACCTCCTACGCCTCCGATTCCGAGGTTTTTGCCGGCGACTATCTCAAGATCACGGCCGCGGGAACTCCTTCGCGCGAGGCGGTCTGCTCGCTGGAGGGTGTTTTCAAGGACCTCCCCATGGCCGAAATGCCGCAGGGCTCCGGCAGATATTACGCTTCTTACAGGGTGAAGGACTCCGATACCGGTCCCGGCGGGGAACTCGCGGTCCGGTTCAAGGCCGGGCTGTTCGCGCACGGCGCCGCCGCCAGGTCCAGGGGAAAAATAAAGGTCCTTAAGCAGCCGGTGCTCGTGGAAACCTCCACCGATACCGTCATCCTGAAGAACGCCGCGGACGGCGGCTATATGATGTTCCTGTCCAAAGGGATCAAGCTGGTTTCCAACGGCCGCTCCAACGGCCTGCGCCGCGTCTTCCTTTCCAATAACGAAGCCGGCTGGGTGGACGATTCCAAGGTCCAGGCCGTGCCCGGGGCGCAGTTCCCTTTCTCCTACGGCAGCGAGACCGGCGCGATACGGTTCAGGAAGACGGACTTCGGCTCCGCCGCCTCGGTCACGCTGTACGACAGGCTCCCCTATACCGCCGAGGTCATGCCCTGGGGCCTGCGCGTGACGCTTTATTACGCCAACCTGCATACCAATACGGTGGTTTACGATTCGGCCGATACTCTGGTGAAGAACGTCGCTTTCCGCCAGGCCGCCTATAACAAGGTGGAACTGGACTTCGAGACCGAGCCCGGCGCTTTCTGGGGCTATAATATCTCCTACCCGGGTTCCTCCAGGACCCTGCAGGTGGAGCTCCGCGCCCGCCCGAAGGCCGCGCTCACCTGGCCGAAGCCGCTGAGCGGGCTGACCGTGGTGCTGGACCCGGGCCATTCCCCGTATCTTAAATGCGACAACAACAGCAGGCCCCCGCTGCGCGACATCCGCTACAGCGCCCTGCAGGCCTCCGCGCGCTGCAGCCTCGACGGGGCCGTGGGCCCCATGGAGACTTTCGAGGTCAACGTGAACCTCGCCATCGCGCTCAAGCTGAAAGAAAAGCTCCTCGACCTCGGTGCCCAGGTGCGGCTGACCCGCTCCGGCGACGAGAACGTGGACCTGGCCGACCGCCCGAAGCTGGCGAAAGAACTGGGCGGCGACCTCTTCCTCAGCATACACAACAACGCCATAGGCGACGGGGAGGACCCGTTCGCGCTGCCGCGCGGCTTCTCCATCTACCACTACCAGCGCCACAGCGGGGCGCTGGCCGCCGCGGTGCACCGCTCCTATCTGAAGAACATAGAGCTGCCCGACGAGGGCCTGCGCTACGGGGACTTCCTGGTGGCCCGCATGACCTGGATGCCGGCCGTGCTGATAGAGAACGCCTACATGATACTCCCGCGCCAGGAGGAGCAGCTCAACACCCCCGCCTTCCAGGAGGAGCTGTCCGGCGCGATCGCCGAAGGGGTGCTGGAGTTCCTGGACGTTCCGGCGCGGACAGCCTCCGCGAAAAAGGGCAAACAATGAGCGACATGATCACGTTCCTTACTAAATTCTCCGAGGACCTGCCCGCCGAGGGCGCCAAGGGCGAGGACGCGCTGTGGGAGTACCTGGCGCGGCGCGGCGCCGGCATAGTCAACTGCTTCGCCGGCAGCTTCTTCGAGGCCGACGACGCGAAGCACCGCCTCACTTTCAAGAAGAGCATCGGCCCCGTGGGAGCGGACCTCGTCGGGGTCAGCTTCCCCTACCAGGGCGTGGTCGGTTTCTGCGCCGAATCCAGGAAATCCCTGCTGATAAACGACGCCCCGAACAGCCCGCTGTTCACCAAGAAGGTGGACAAGGGCTCCGGCTTCCAGACCAAGACCGTGATCGCCGTGCCGGCAATCGCCAACGGCGAGCTGCTGGGCGTGATGGAATACATCAACTCCATCGCCGGCGCTTTCACGGACGAGGAGCTCAAGGCGGCGGAGCTGGTGACCGCGCTGGTGGCGCGCGACGTCTATATCAGGAAGCTGGAGGCCACCATCAAGCAGCTCAACCTCAAGGGCGAGAGCACCATCAACAACCTTTCCGGCGGCTTCATCGGCACGGACATGGACGGGAAGGTCACGTTCTTCAACCCCAAGGCCGCCGAGATCTTCGAGGGCGGGCAGCAATACCTCAACCGGCCCGTCGTGGAGCTTTTCCAGCTCTGCCCGGATATAGTCAACGCCATAAGCGACGTGCTGAAGCAGGGCAAGACCGTGCGCCGGCAGGAATTCAAATGCCGGGTCAACGGCAGGGACAAGACCATCGGCTACAGCTCCATCAATATCAAGGGCGTCGACGGCAAAGTGATAGGCGCCGGCATCATCTTCCAGGATATCACCAATCTGTAGGCGGGGGGGAATTGAAGATAAGCCGCGGCGAAGGCCGCGGCTTATTCTTTTATGCCGAGCTTAGGACAAAGTTCGTTCAGCGGGCAATGCGGGCAATCCGGCTTCCGGGCGGCGCAGACGGCGCGGCCGTGCAGGACCAGGGCGTGGGCGAACCAGATCCACTCGCTTTTAGGGAGGGCTTTCATCAGGTCCCGCTCTATCTTCGCCGGGTCGGTCTCTTTCGTCAGGCCCAGGCGGAAGGCCACGCGCTTCACGTGCGTGTCCACCACCACGCCGGCGGCTATGCCGTAGGCCGAGCCCAGCACCACGTTGGCGGTCTTCCTGGCCACGCCGCGCAGGGTCAGCAGCTCCTCCATGGTCCTGGGGACTTCGCCGCCGAAATTCTCCGTTATCGCCTTCGAGGCCTCTTTGAGGGACAGGGCTTTGTTCTTGTAGAAGCCGGTGGAGCGCACCAGTTCCTCCAGGGCCCCCAGCGGGGCCTTTCCCATTTCAGCCGGGCCGGGATACTTTTTAAATAGCGCGGGGGTGACCTTGTTCACCCTCTCGTCGGTGCATTGCGCCGAAAGGATGGTGGCGATAAGGAGCTGGAAAGCGTCCTTGTGGTCCAGCGAGCACTCCGCGGCCGGGTACGCTTTTTTCAGGAGGGAAACCAGTCCGGCTGTTTTTTTGTCTTCCATGATCACTGTTTGCTCAGCGGGTAGAAATATATCCCCATGAACACCGCATTGTCGTAAAAGCCCTTGAGGCTCTCCCTGGCGGCGTAAAGCCCGCGCGGGTGCACCGTGTAGAGCTGCACGGCGTCCTCGTAGGCGGCCTTCTGGATCTTCGCGTACAGCGCGGCGCGCTTCGCCGGGGAGATCTCCGTAACGGCGGCCTCTATCTGCCTGTCCAGCGCCGGGTTGGAATAGGCCTGGGCGATGGCGTAGCGGCCTTTCGAATGATAGAAGGGGAAAATGAAGTTATGCGCGTCGGGGTAGTCCCCGGTCCAGCCGCGGGTGAAGAGCGGCATCTTGTGGTTCTGGGTCTTCTCGAGGTAGACCGGCCAGTCCACGCCGCGCAGGTCTATGTGGAAGCGCGGGTTGACGGCCTCCACGCCGCGCTTGAGCACCTCGCAGGCCAGCTGGCGCACGTCGCCGCCGGTATTGTAGGTGAGCGTGAACCGGAAGCCCTTGTTCCAGACCTCGCCGCCGTAGGCCTTGCGGAAATACTCGGTGGCGCGGGCGCGGTCGAAGACGTAGCCGGGGGTGGCGGGGTCATAGCCGGCTATCCCCGGGGGGATGGAGCCCTTCGCCAGCGTGGCCTTGCCTTTCAGCCCGTCCTTGAGGTAGCCGTTATAGTCGAAAGAGTAGGCGAAAGCCTTGCGCACGTCGAGGCTGGAGAAGAAGTCGGGCGGGATGCCGGCGCCGTCCAGCTTGCCGGAGCCGATGTCCGGGTTGGCCACCGGGTTCACCTTGAAGGTGAAGAAGAACACCGGGTCCGTCATCAGGCGCGGCAGATCGTCGTAGAGCGCGACCCCCTTGAGCCCGCGCACCTGCGGCTCGTAGGGGCGGGGGAGGTCTATGATGTCCGCGTCGCCGGCCTCCAGCATCAGCCGCCTGGTGCCGAATTCCTGCACGGTCTTCATGATGATCCGTTTCAGGCGCGGGGGTTTGTCCCAGTAATTAGGGCTGGCGCCGAGGGCCGCCTGCTTGGTATTGCTGTCCCAGCGGGCCACCAGGAAAGGCCCGGTGCCGTTGGCGGCGTTGAAAAGCCCGGACTTTTCCTTGGGCCGGTTGGCGAAGGAGGGCAGGGTCTCGTAGGAGCCGTCCCATTCGCCTTTGGAGACGCACCATTTTTTGTCCAGCACGTAGGACCAGCGCGCCATGATGGAAAGGAAAGGGGCGAAGGGGCGCTTCAGCCGCACCACCACGTTCTCGCCCTGCACCTTCACGGCGCTCTCGAACTCGGCCTTGGTCACGGCGGGCTTGCCGTCGGCGCCGCGGCTGGAGGCCAGGCCGAACACGGGCTCCAGCAGCAGCGAGGCCGGCCCGCCGGGGGGGTCGGTGAACATGAAGCGCAGCAGGGAATATCCGACGTCTTCCGGAGTAAGGGCGTCGCCGTTGTGGAACTTCACGCCTTTCCGTACCGGGAATTTGAAGGTGAGGCCGTCGGCCGAGAGCAGGCCGTTCTGGGTGGAAGGGACCTTGGCCGCCAGCACGGGCTCGTAGGCCGTGAGGCTGGAGCCCCTGAACCTGATCAGCGTTTCATACACGTTGAACAGCAGCCCCTGCGTGATGGCGTCGTAAGGATAGACGGGGTCCAGCGTGACTATTTCGCCCATATGGGCGTAGAGCAGGGTTTCGGCCCTGGTGGCAGGGGCCAGCTCCTGGGCTTCGGCGCCGGGAGGGAGGCCGCCTATGAGGACCGCGAGCAGTAAAATGCGCATTTTGTCTCCAATTAGTTGATAACTTTCCTGAAGAAGATCTTTTTTCCGCCGGCCACCATGCCGTTCTTCGCCTTTTTGAAGTCGGCGCCGAATTTCTCCGCGAAGGAGATCTCCCTTACGGAGTTGGTCTCGCCGGTGGCCTCTATCAGTTTCCCGCCGCCGGCATAGAGCATCACGTGGTTGACGAAGCCGGGTTTCGAGGCCTCGGCGGAAAAGATCAGGTCGGCCGGTTTCAGGTTCTCGCGGCTGACGCTTCTGGAGGCGGCGAACTGGTCGTCGGCGTTGCGCGGCAGTTCCAGGCCCCAGGCGCGGTAGGCCAGGTTCACCAGGCCGGAGCAGTCTATGCCCCAGGCGCTGCGCCCGCCCCAGTAATATTTGTCCCCGAGGAAGAAGCGGGCCGTCTCTAGTATCGCGGGGCGCAGTCCGGCGGGCGCGGGTTTGCGCGGCAGCCGGTTGAGGTCTTTTTCGGAGAGGTTCAGCGCCGGTCCGCCGGGCGGGAAGGCCTTCGCCCCGCCGGGGCCGTCTATCACGCGCAGCCGCACGCCCAGCGAAAGTTCCAGGCCGCCGGCTTTGGCCGTCTTGGTCTTTATCACGGCCGTGTCCGGGGCCGGGATGCTGAAGGCCAGGCTGTCCAGCTCCAGCCAGCCCTCGTACGGGGCCAGCGTCTTATCGTCGGGCAGCAGGCTGGTCTGCTCGGCGGCCCGGGCGCGGGCCCAGGGCCCTGATACCTCCAGGAGCTCTACCCGCTCGTTGAAAAGAAGTTGGCTTTCCCGCAGCTTTTCGCGCTCCCCGTCGCCCGGGCCCGGCGGCATGGAAAAGAGTTCCGCGGCCCTTTCCTTCACAGCCAGGAAGCGGTTCAGGTCCTTCGCTATTATGTATGAAGTTCCGAACTTGTTCTTCAGCCAGGCCCGGGCAAACTGCGCCCTGTCGTAGACCCGCTCTACGGTACCTTCGTCGGGCGCGGCGGGGTCGTGGGTTATCACGTCGCCCTTGGCGGTGAAGCCGGCCAGCACCAGCAGGTGGCCTTTCGTCTTTTTGAGGGGGGAGTTCTTCAGCTCGTCGGGGCCGTAGGTGAGGCTGGCCACCACCTGCGCGCCGGCGTCCAGGAAAGTCCCGGCTTCTTCCAGTGAATTGAGGCGGGCCGTGAAGGCGTAAAGCCCGCGGGTCCCGGCATGGGCCGTGTTGAAGAACCAGTTGCCGTAGATGTTCTGCGCCGTGTCGAGCACGGCTTCGGCGGTTTCCAGCGGTTCGGCGCTCAGGCCCAGGCCGCACAGTGCCATCGAGAGCGAGACGGGGCTGCAGATATCGCCGGCGTAATTCACCTGCTGCAGCATCTGCGAGCGGCGCGGCAGGGAGAGCTTCCGCGCTTTGAAGCCGGCGGGCTTGTAGGCGGCGGCGGGGGAATAAGGAGCGCCCGAGTCGGTATAGGAAACGGCCGCCAGGCGCAGCACGGCGGGCCTGCCCGCGGCGGTCAGCGTGAAGCGGTAGCGCAGGGCCGAGGCTTTTTTCTTCAGCTTCAGCTTGTCTATCTCGAGGGCGCCGAACTCGTTCTGCTGCGGGGCCGCGCTGGCCCCGCCGCCGGCCGCGTTGAACTTCCCGAAGCTGAACCAGGGGCTCCAGCCATCGGCCGTCCTTACCTGGGCTTCGGCCTCCAGCCCGCCGCCGCCGGGAAAAATCGCGTCCGCCGAGAGCAGCAGCTCGTCGAAAGGGAAAGCGGCGTCGAGCTGCGCCGAGGTGAGCACTGCGGGGCGGCTTGAGTCCTCCACCGTGAAAACGCCTTCGGGGAAAGAAGCGGGGATGAAATTCTTCGTGCCGGCGTCCTTGAAATCTCCGGGCAGGAAATGCACCAGGGTCCAGGAGCGCGGCGCCGCGGCCTCCGCCGGGGCGGCTTTAATGTATGCGGGCATAAGCAGAAGGGTTAAGATAAACGCTATCGGGATTTTCACTTAAGGCGTCCATATCCGGTAATACTCTATCCTATCAAAAAATGGATTTGGGCCGATATATATTATAATTGACGATAATGGAAGTCTCCGTTGTGATACCGGCTTTTAACGAGGAAAAACTGCTCGGCGCCTGCCTGGACAGCGCGCGGGCGGCTTTCGCCGCGCAGGCGGGCGCCCCGGAGCACGAATTTATCGTCTGCGACAACAACTCCACCGACGGCACCGCGGCCCTGGCCGCGGCCAAGGGTGTCGGAACCGTTTTCGAGCCGCTGAACCGGATAGCCGGGGCGCGCAACCGCGGCGCGGCGGCCGCTTCCGGCGACTGGCTCCTCTTCATCGACGCCGACTCCCGCCTGTCCGCAGCCACGCTGGCCGAAACCCTGCGCCTTATGCGGTCGGGGACCTGCTGCGGCGGCGGGGCGCTGGTGGCTTTCGACCCGGCGCCTCCGGCCTGGGGGGCGGCGCTTACCTGGTTCTGGAACTCCCTCTCCCGGACTTTCAAGCTGGCCGCCGGTTCCTATCTCTTCTGCCGCCGCGACGCCTTCGTTGCGCTGGGCGGTTTCAGCCCCTGGCTTTACGCCGCCGAAGAGATAGCGCTTTCCGAAGAGCTCAAGCGCTGGGGAAAAGCGAGAGGCCTGGATTTCAGGATAATCGTTTCCGCGCCGCATCTCAGCTCCGCCAGGAAGTTCAGGATGTACGGCGCCTGGGAATGCATCGTGGAACTCTTCACCTTCCTGCGCGGCCCTTTCAGCGCCGTCAGGGACCCGTCCAGGCTCAGGATCTTTTACGGGGGAAAACGCTGATGAGGCTTCACCGGCCGCTCGTCCCGGCTTTCCTGCTGCTCTGCCCTTCCCTCGCGGCGGCCGGCTTCCCGGGCGAGGTCCTCGGCTCCGCCGGAAAAGTGGTCACCTCCCCGGCGCGGATAAGCGGGGCCGACCTGCCGGTCCTCGGCGCGGTGGCCGCCGGTGGCCTGGTCCTTTATTCCTTGGACGGGCAGCTCAGGCATGCCTTCGGCAGGAGCCGGTCGGAGCTGAACGACGATATCTCGGAGCAGGCCGAGAAACTGGGGAACGGCGGCTACGACGCGGCTATAGTGGCCGCTTACGGCGGCCTGGGGCTGCTCCTGAAGAACGAGCGGATGCGGGATACCTCCCTGCTAGCGGCCGAGTCCTTTCTGGCGGCTAACGCCGCGGGAACCCTGCTCAAGTATTCCGTCGGGCGCGCCAGGCCGTACGCCGGGGACGGCAAGCGCCGGTTCACTCCTTTCAGGTTCAAGACCGCCCGCACTTCTTTTCCCTCCGGGCATACTGTCAGCGCTTTTTCGGTGGCTTCGGTGTTCGCCGCGCGTTCGGAGTCCCGCGCGGTGAAGGTTCTCGCATATTCGCTGGCCTCGTCGGTAGCTCTGCAGCGGGTTTACGCCGACAAACACTGGGCTTCCGACACCCTGGCGGGAGCGGTCATAGGAACGGCCGTCGGGCGCTGGGTGGCGGCAAAGGAAAAGGCCGGGACGCCTTCGGTCCTGCTGCTGCCGGTATTTTCACCCGCGTACGCCGGTGCGTCCGCGGTCTTAAGTTTTTGATCTCTTACCTGTGGGGGAAGATCGGGGCACCGAGGATCGAACTCGGAATTCATGCTCCCAAAGCACGCGTGAGAACCATTTCACTATGCCCCGTCGTCGCGCCCTTCGCATCCGATGCGAAGGGTTGAATACAACCTGGCCTCATAAGGTGATCGGCCAGGCGCTCCACAAGGGGGGCTAAGCCCCCCGTTCATCGTCGCTCGCTCTACCGCCTTCGGCGGTCCGCTCGCTGAACCCCCCTTATAAGGTACCCGCGCTTGCTAAAGAAGGTAGGCGCGCGGGCTTACGGGGGAAATATTTTACTATATATGCGTGGGGGGGAGCTTTCTTATGAAGGCTTCGGAGACCTTGTGCCTCCGGGTTTTCCTGACGAGGATCCTTACCTGGCCGTGCTTCAGGAGTTCGCTGCCGCGGGGGTGGCGCTTCAACTGCCTTTCCACCCAGACCGCGAGGGAAACATTGCCGGTGTCGGGGTTCAGGTCCAGCCTGCGTAAAATTTCAGCCATATCCGCGCCGCCGCCGGCCATCAGGCCTCCGCCGGCCGGGTAAAGATAAGAGGGCAGGTGGTCGTATTCGTCCTTTATCGTCCCCACCAGCTGCGCTATGATGTCTTCGAGCGTAAGCAGGCCCAGCACTTTTCCGTCGGCGCCGGTGATCACCGCCATATGCACGCTTTTCGAGATCATTTCCTCCAGCGCCTTAGGCACCGCCGTCCCCTCCGGTATCTTGTGGATGGGCCTGGTGATGCCGGCCACATCGGGGGACTTGGCCTGCATCTTGAGCGCGTTCACTATGTCCTTGAAATTGATATAGCCCACTATTTCTCCGGGGTTGTCGTCCCACTTCGTGACCGGGAAGCGGGTGTGCAGGTCCATATGGGCGCGGATCATGGCCTCGGAAAGCGACATTCCCGCCGGTATGTAGGAGATGGCCGAAACCGGGATCATCAGTTCCTCCACCTTGCGCAGCGCCAGCGCCGCGGCCGAGTTCACTATCTGCTCCTCCATTTTTCCTATAAGGCTTTCGTCCCTGGCCTGGGCGGCGGCCAGCCTCAGTTCGGCCAGCGCGGCTTTTTCATGGTGGTTCTTCCTGGCCGGCAGTATTGCGTTGATGACGGTAATTATCCCTTTAATGGCTATTTCGAAGACCTGCAGCACGGGGGAAACTAGAACGTATATGGCCCGGAAGAACGGGGAGAAATGGAAAAGTATGAATTCCTTGTTCTCGATGGCGAAAATCTTCGGGACCAGTTCGCCGAAGGTTATCGTCAGGAAGCTGAGGGGGAGCACGAAAAGGGTAAGGCCCAGTATTTCGGCCGTGACCAGGGAGAGCGCGAGGCGTTCGCTCAGGGCGGGAGAGAGGTATTCGTTGACGGCGGCGCCGCCCGTTGCGGCGGCTATCGCGCCGGCCAGCGTGATGCCGAGCTGGATAAGGGAGAGGCTGGCCTCCATCCGCTCCTTCATGAACTGTGCGGCGGCGGCTCCCGGTACGCCTTTTTCCTTCAGATGCCTTAACCTCGGCTTGGAAACCGAGGCCAGCGCCATCTCGTACGCCGCGAAGAAGCCGTTAAAGGCGAGCATGATGGAAATTATTATGATTTCCGTGGATAATTCGAACAAGTTCCCCCCGGGATTTTGCTAACGGCCGCGAAAAATATATAATAACAAATATTCCGGGATGGTGAAACGGTATCACGGGGGACTCTGAATCCCCTTTTCTAGGTTCGAATCCTAGTCCCGGAGAAAAAATTTGGGCCCCGTAAGGGGCCTGAATTTTTCTCCGGGATCGGTCCAGGCGTTCCACTTCCCGGTTCGCGCGACTACGCTATCCTGCCTCGCTTCGGAGGATGCACTGTCCTGGTCACGGAGCCAATTTTCTTCTTTTCCGAACTTTCCCCCGCGAGATTCAGTTCTTCGGGGGGAATTTCATAATAAAGACAGATTCACCTTAATACCAATTGGTCCTAATCTTGGTGGCAGGGATTCCATCGCCCGGGGCGGGGTGGGATAAATGGGTGCCTTTTAAAAGCGGAAAATTAGACTGTCGCGGCTAAAATATGTTTAGATACCTGACAGTATTTGCAACTACAAAGTAAGTAGACAGGGAAAAGTATTTGGGAAATTGGGGGGAAATTGGGGACGGCAACCTGTTTTCAGTCTGCTGAAAAAACCCCTTTCTGGTTCTTTCGGCCAATCAAGAACTGCCTCAACAGAAATATTTGACATCCTGAAATGGCGACAAAGGCCGCCCGATGATATTTTAAATCGCAGGGGACTGCTTCGCAAAAGCCTCAGGGAGGGTGTTTATGAAGGTGAATTGCCGGGTACATCGCCTAAGGTTATCCGTCCTGCGTTATGTCGTACCGGTTCTTCTCCTGCTGAATTGCTTATCCCCTGCCGCTCTGCATGCGGAGTCGCCGGACTTTTCCGCCGTATTGAGCAGATCCGATATTCCCGCCCGGGGCCGCCAGGAAGCCATTCTCACGATTAAAAAGTTCGGACGTTATGCCGTTACCGTCAGGAGCGAGCAAGGAACGGGACTTCAGCTCATTGACCGCATGGCCGGACCTGGAACTATTTCCGGCGTTGCGGGCGAGCGGGACGGCAGGCTCGATCTCTTTCTGGAGCGGGGCGAATATAAGATTGTCATTCATGGACATGAAAAGGCGTCCGGGAGCGCGCGCCTGGAAGCGCATCCGTTTCAGGACCGGAATGCCCCGCAGCTGCCGGCGCTTATTGAATACAAGCTGAACGAAACCGAGCTCAAGGATTTTGAACAGGCGTCTTACTGGCTTGAAATCAGGGAGCGCAAACTCGTGCTTCTGGAAGCAGCGGGACGGAGTCTGGCTGATATGCGGTTGTGGAAAGACGGCGCCTGGCTGGTGGATGCGGCACCGGTTATCACAACAGTGCAGCCGATAACAGGCCGGCCTCTGCGGGTCTGCCGCCTCGCCGTCGCGCTTGATCCGGGACTCTATCTTCTCTCCGCATACGGCGGTCTTGCCCTCCCCTGGGCCGAAGACAGCGGCCTTCATCCTTTCTACCTGAGGCACGGCATTCCCGAACTGGGTTCGGTGACCCGGAAACGGTTCACGCTCAGCCCGTTCGGGACGGACCGCTTTATCGTTCCCGGTTTGAGCACATACTTCAGGGTAGAACTGGCGGAAGCGCGCGAGTTGTCGCTTCAGGCAGGCTGGTTCAATAAAAGCGATCCATTCAGCAACAACGGACCAGACAGCAATATCAGGAAGAACTCCTCCCCCCCCGTGGCCGAATTGCTGACGGAGGGAAACCAGAGCGCAAAGCACCTTGTCGTCATCACCGGCGAGTCCGGCACACCATATGTATTCCAGCACTTTGAATCTAATGACCGCTATTCATTTCAAGGGACGGGCGAATACTGGATATCGAGCGTTCACTCGGGTCATCCGCAGGACTCGGTAGACTCTACCGCTGTCCTGGTGTCGGGCGCAGACACGTACAGCACGCGGCCCTTGTTCGAGCAGACGATCGAGCTGGACCAGGCAACTGGATATTCGCGCCGCGCAAATCTGCTGGATCCGCTTACGCTCTTTCTCAAGATCAACGCGAAAGGCGCATACCAGGTCCTCTCGCAAGGGGTTGAAGCCCGTGTTCGCATAGAACCATTTTTCACGTCAGTGCCCATGTATTATGCAAAGCCGAAAACCCGGCCCGGGGGCTCTACGTGGGACCTCGATGCCGGCTACTATGTACTGACCATTGAACCTGAGAAGAAGGGGATAATGGATCTGATCATCCGTCCCGCATCCTGGGTCAGCTGGGTATGGGGAAAGCTCGCCCCGGATAAAGGAAAAATCGCGCCGCCGGTCCGGGCCGCCGTTCGTTTCCCGAAGGTTTCACTGAATCGTTATAGCTGGTACACAATGCACATGAACCGGCAACCCGAAGTCAGAACAGGGCTCGTGATCCGCTCCCTGCCGTTGAACCTGGCTGATCCGCTGCCCATGACGCAGCGGCCCGACGAAACCGTGACCGTTCCGTTCCTGGTTTCCGAAGAAGGTACGCTCCGGGCGGAAGTTGAAGACGGTTCGTACATGGACCTGTCGGTGGACAATGGGCCCTGGCAGAAAATGTACAGCATGGGGACGGGCAGACACTCCGTATCCGTGCGATCAACGGCAAAGGACACGATCAATTACGCTCTCTTCCTGGAACCGCGCAGGTTGAGCGCCGGGACCCCGCTGCCCGCCCTTTCGCAGGCGGTACTCGACAGCCTCCCGAATTTTCCGGTACTGACGGACGGCAAACCGCTCTTTTTCGACCTGGAGCGCAATTCTAATTTGACCTTCAACCTTCAGGCGGACAAATCAGCCCTCTATCAGGTTCAGTCCACTGGGCTTCTGGCAACGGAAGGCGATCTTCGCAGCAGGACCACGCCCCGGCTCGTGCGGGAATCGGAGAACGGCAAAGGCAGGAACTTCTTTATCAGGCAGTACCTGCATGAAGGCGATTACCAGGTTACTGTCGCGGGCAAAGGGCGGTCAAAAGGACATCTCGGTCTTATCATGGACAAGAGCGGTTTGATCCAGGCCGGTTTTCTCACTAGCCGCACGCCTGCGCGCCTGTCGCTGGAAGCGGGAAAAGCGGCGGCATATCAATTCATCATCACCAACCCCGGCGAATACCGGGTCCGGGCCTTCGGTCTCGCAAGGACGCCAAAATGCCGGCTTGAAGACAAGGACGGCTGGCCGGTCGTGACTCCCAACAGCGATGCGGACCTCACGCGCACTTTCGAGAAGGGCAGGTACCGGTTGATCCTCCTGCCGGAAAACACGGACGCCCGGCTCGTGACATTGATCGAACCGGTGCAGCCGCCGCGCCGGTTCAAGGGACACGGCCCGCACCGGTTGCCGCTGGCCGTTGCCGTGGATCATACCTGGAGGGAGCCCGAATCGCAAAAAGAGCGCCGGCCCGACCAGTGGAATTTCGAACTCCCAGCTGACGGCGAGGTCTCGGTAGAACTGACCGGAGAGATGCAGGGCGAGCTTTTAAGGATCAATCCCGGCGGCACTTCGAAACGCGCCGCCTTCATCCCGCCTGCGCGCGGCTGGCAGGGCAGGCTGCAGGCGGGTTCGTACCGCATCGACGCGGCCTCAGTGCGCGTCAACAACCAGGCTGCTTACCGCGTGGCCGTCCGGCCTGTACCCCTGATGGCCGGGCTCAGCCGCGATGTCGGCGCGCCGTCCGTAGTTCCTGTTGCGATCGGCCGGGCGGGTTTGGTGGAATTGTCGTCTTTCGGCGGCGTTGACGTGAAGGCGCGGTTGACGACCGAAGACGGGCTTTTGATCGCTGAAAACGACGACCGGCCCGATGACTGGAATTTCCATATCTCCGCGGCGCTGAAACCGGGAAATTACAGATTGCATGTCGAACCCGTCGGGCCCGGACAGGGCGCCTGCACCGTATCGGTAAGAGTCCCTAAAGAAGAGGGGAAAAAAGCGCTCCTCCTGCCGGCGAACGCGAGCATAACGCTGACTGATTCCGTCCAGCTTTTTCCGCTCACACTGCCCGCCCAGGGAGAGCTCCTGATGCTGTCCGCACGGGCGCCGGAAAACATCGGGATGGCCGTTGAAGTCGCTGAACAGGACGGCTGGAAAACCATCGGATCGGCATCCGGACGCGACGCGCGCCTTGAGGTGCCGCTTCGCGAGCCCCTGGCGCCGCCGTCAAATGTCCGGTATCGCCTGCGCCTCTGGTCCATGGACCGGCGCGCTACGTCAGTGGAACTCTCCGCACTGTTCGTATCACCGCCGCAGTTCACCGAAGGGGATCTGAAAAGGGGAATAGACCTGTCCCTTGCCCAGGGGGCCAGGACAGCCATTGCCGCCGCGGCAGTGAGGTTTGAACGCGGCGGCTTGCTGCGCATACCGGAAGAATTCCGAAGCCTGCGCTGGTCGGCAGGAGTACTCCGCGCCTGCGAGCAGCCGGAAAACTTCCTGCCTGTTCAGCCGGGCTTTGTCTGGATCACCGGGGAAACAGCGACGCGCGGCCCGGTTCCCGTTGCCCGGGCGGAGCGCCTGGGACTCGGATCGGGCGTGAATAAAGCCGTTCAACTCAGGATGCGGGGCCGTGAAAAGATGCTGTGCGATCTTGCCAGCGACGGCCAGGGTCCTGTTCTCGTCATCGCTTCAGCGCGCGCCGGGCGGCCGGCTGTCGAGCTCATCGAGCAGGGCGGGAACGAGCCGGTGAATACCGGCCAATTTATGGTCGGCGAGCACGGCTCCCTCAGTCTGTCGCTTCAGCCGAAAAATCCCGTTGCGCGGCTCTGGGCCGCTTCTCCCGTTGATGAACCATTTGAAGCGCGTGTTATGCAGTTAGGTTTTCACGCGCCTGAAACCGCTTCCGGCAAGGCCGGTCTGCATGGCGCGATAGAGGGGAAGAAGGCGCGGCTGTACGAACTCCCGCAGGGCAAAAAACGAATACAGCTTTCCCTGGGAGAAGCCCTTGTCGCCGCGCTGCTGAAAGACGGCACCGTCGCCAGCGTTCACTGGGCTGAAGGGAAAGCCTTTACGGAAACCTGCGAAACCGATGCCCAGCGCCTGCTTTTGCTTCATACCCGGGAAGGGGAGGACTATTTTTCCATCGATCACGCCCCCCTTGCCGATGCGCTGTTCACCGCCCCTCTTGCGATCGGGCAGCCCTTTGAGCGGATAATGCTCAACTCGGGAAGATCACGGCTTTCCATTGCCGCGGGAAAAACGCCCATTGAAAACCGCAGGACCCTGCATGTCAGGGGCGGCAGGAACGCGGTCTTTACGGACAAGACCGGCGCCGTCTCCGCGGCCAATGACATGGAGATCGGCGAACAGGGCGGCACGCTGGTCGTTGAGCACGGCCCCGGCGCGCTGCTGGCCTGGCTGGACAGACCGGGGGAGGAAGCCGCGGATCTCTGGGCTGCAAGCGAAAAGCCGGACAGGACAGCGGTGACATTACCCGCTCTCCTGCCTCTTGACGGAAAACTTCGCGCGTACCGGATCGAGGCGGCAAACCCCGTCATGCTTCACGTGCGCAGCGCCGCACCCCTCGTAACGTACCTGGCCCGGGGCGAAAAGACGCCCGAAGTAGAGGTCCATTCCCGGGGAGTCACGCTTGACGCCTATCTGCCCGGGGGCTCGGCGGAGCTTCGGCTGCGCGCTTTTGCCGGAGGCGGCATGTCGGGACAGGTTTCCATTTCAGGTTCAAGCGTCACCCCGACGGACGAAGGTCTGGGGCCCGAGGCGCTGCTCGCGCCCGGTTCAGCGAGGCTCTTTTCGTTCACGGTCCGGCAGGAAGGCATGATCGGCGCCGGCGTGAAGGCTGATTCCGACGGCATCGATATGGAAATTCTGAACAGCGCGGGCGCGGTCCTGGGCAAGGGCGTGGCCCAGATGCTCAGATTGAAACCGGGCCCCTACCTGATGAAACTGCGCGCCCCCGACGCCGCGGCGCCGGTAAAAGTGCGGCCGGCGCTTGTGGGGCTTAAGGCTCCCGACTCGGGACCTCCGCCTGAGGAGATCACGAGATATCTCTCCCCTGAAGCGGAAATGCCTGCCGCGTATTCGAGCCGCAGGGGCTCGCAGGACATGGGTTACGAAAGTCAGGGTGAACAGACATCTGACAGCCCGACGCCTGCTGCTGAACCGGAATACGGAGAAGAGAATGGCGAGGGAGAAACCGGGGAATGAGTTAAATTGAATGGAATGCGGTGAGCGGGGATGTTCCACACCGAAGGAGCGCGACCTGTTATGAACACGACAGTATTTTCGAGAGCAGCCAGGAACAGCGGTCTTTCAGGAATTATTCCGGCCCTGTTGATCCTCAGCGCGCCCGTTGTCGCCCGCAGTGAAGCACGGCAGGCGGCAACTAACATCCGGCCGGAGTTCGTTACGGAAACCACGGTTATCCCGGAGCATTTTCTCCGGCGCTGGGATCCGGTAACGATCTTCTTTTCCCAGGAACGAGGGCCGAAGGAAGGCGGTCCTGAAGATCAGCCCGAAAGATTCGTCACCGTGGATACGGATCATCCGGGCTCCTACCGCTGGCTTGACGGCAGGACGCTCCAATTCCAGCCCTCCGAACCATGGCCGTCGCTGTCGCGCTTCATCTGGACCGCGGATAAAAAAACAACCGCGCTCTTTACCTTGATGGAAGCGCCGGTCTTGACGGACCCGGCGGACCTGGCCGAGGGACTGGAACAGGTGAAGAACATCACGCTGACTTTCGCCGAGCCGCTCGATCCCGGGGCCCTGGCAGGCATGATATCGCTCGAACTGCGCCCTTTGCCCGGCGTGGGCTCCGCTGCGTCGCGGTGGCTGGCGAAGAACGACTTTACCGTCAAGGTAGTGGAGCGCCGGTCCCGCGCTGAAAAAGCCTCGTACGTGCTGACGCTCAAAGAGCCCATTCCCCCCGGCATCAGGACGAACGTCCACATGCGCCTGGCGCTCGCCGACCAGGATACGGAATCCTTTCGCGATTTTTCTTTTTCCACCGCCGAGCCTTTCCGGGTAGTGTCCCTGGGAACCAGACGGAGCGGATACCCCATTACCCCCGAAGGTTCGCATTATACGCAGGAGCAGGCCATACGCGGCGACTCCTCGGCCCTGGACATTGTGGCCGAATTTTCCGCTTCCCCGGACCTTGCGGATGACGCCCTGGTGGTGACGGGAAGAAACCTTGTCAGGTTTTCCCCCGCGGTGGCCAAACTCTCCTACCGGCTCGAAGGAAGCAGGCTGATCATAACCGGCGACTTTCGCCGTGACACGCTATACCGGGTGTCGCTATCGCCTACGCCGGTCAGGGACCAGCGCGGGAAGCAACTTGAGATGAAAGGCGCGAGCGAGGTGTTCGTGTATTTCCCCCGCGAACGAAGCTATGTCCGGCTGAGGGCCGGACAGGGCATCGCCGAACGGTTCGGCAAGCAGATGATCCCCGTCGAAGGCAGAGGGGAAGAGCGCGTGGATCTGCGTATATATCCGCTGCCGCCGCTCGACCGGTCGTTCTGGCCTTTCACCGGTCAGCCGCTGGAAACGGATGACGGCAGCCGTCCGCCAGGACCCGGCGAAGAGCCCATGCCTTTTAGCGCGCCGGATCAATCGGCCGGCGCCGGCGAACTGGCGCGCCAGATCTCCATCCTGGGATCGCCGCCAGTCTCGGCGCTCGTTCCGCTGCCGCTCAAAAAGGAAGGCGGTTCCGCTTCCTTCGGCCTCGATCTTACGCCGCACCTGGCAAGGCTTTCCGGTCATGAGCGGCCGGGCGCCTATCTCATCGGCTTGCGCGACGTCGCCGCGGGAAGCAGAAGGTCGTGGATGCGGCTGCAGGTCACGGATCTGTCGCTCACTACGGTAGAAGAACCCGATGCGGTCAGATATATCGTCACGTCGCTCCAATCGGCCCAGCCTGTTCCCAATGCCCGTGTGCGCGTCGAAGGGACCCTGTACGATCGCGGCAGGACATCCTGGACGACCCTGGCCGAGGGGACCACTGACGGGGAAGGCGTATTCCGCTGGCGCGCGCCGGGCCGCGATCCCTCCCGCGAGCAGAGAACAGTACGGCGGATCACGGTGGAGAAAGACAAAGACCTGCTCGTGCTGGACCCCGCGAACCCGCCTGATGTCTATTACGACAACCAATGGTCCGTTGACCGGTCGGCCTGGCTGCAATGGACGCAGGAATCGCTTGCCGGCCGGGGGGCACAACCGCAGATAGTGAGCCATATCTTCACGGAACGGCCCATGTACCGGCCCGAAGAGGAAGTGCATATCAAAGGATACCTGCGCAAGCGGGAAAAAGGGCGTCTCACGCCGGTCAGGGCGGCAGGCTGGCTGATCGTCGAAGGTCCGGGCGAGATATCGTGGAAATATCCCGCGGTCCTGACCGAGCTCGGCAGCTTTTACCATGCCTTCTCGGAAAAAGACCTTCCCACGGGAACATATTCGGCCCATCTTGAAAACCAGGACCGCACGGAAAGCTACGGCCGGGTCACCTTCCAGCTGGAGGCTTACCGGCTCCCGCTCTTTGAAGTTGACTTGCACGGCCCGGACCAGACGTCGCTGGACAAGGAATTCGAGGTCAAACTTACGGCCTCCTATTATGCGGGCGGCAAGGTCGGGGGCCAGCCCGTAGAATGGCGCGTGACGCAGTTTCCGCTGGCATGGACGCCGAAGAAGCGGGAGGGATTCCTCTACTCATCGGACGGACGTTTTTCGCGGACCGAGCGGTTCCAGGCGTCGCCTCGTCTGGAGAAGCAGGACACGACGGACGAGAACGGCTCGGCGGGGGTCCTGCTCAATCCCGCGCTGGAGCTGACCGCGCAGCCGCGGACCTACCTGGTGGAGGCCACGGTCACCGGGGCTGACGATCAGACCGTAAGCGCCTCGAAATCCATCTCCGCGCTGCCCGCCTTTGTGCTCGGGCTGAAGGTTCCGCGCTATATCGAGCGGGCAAAAGAGATCTCCCCGGAGATCATCGTCACGGGGCCTGATGACGCGCTGCTCGCGGGCAAGGAGGTGACGGTGCGGCTTCTGCGGCGGGAGTGGCACTCGGCGCTCAAAGCCAGCGATTTTTCCGACGGCGTGGCCCGCTACGTGACCGACGTGGTCGACGAAAAGGTTTCCGAGAATACGATCACCAGCGCCGCTGAACCGGTGACGGTGACGTTCCCGGTCCCCCGAGCCGGCGTGTACATCGTAGAACTGGAAGCGCACGACAAGCTGGACCGCGCGCAGGTGGTACGCGTCGATCTGTATGCCGGCGGGGACGAGCGCGTAGCCTGGCCCAAGCCTTTCACGCGCGTATTCACCGTGACGCCTGATAAGGCAAAATACGATCCCGGCATGACCGCCAGGATCGTTCTTCAGAGTCCGTTCCAGAAAGCCAGGGCTCTTGCCATAGTCGAAACGCCCGACGGCAACAAGTATCAATGGCTTGACGTCGACAAAGGCGTGGCCGTCTTTTCCCATCCGATCGAAGGCAATTATGCGCCGCGCCTGCCGGTCCACTTTATCCTGATGCGCGGCAGGCTGGCCGGCGCCGGTCCCGCTCCGGCCGGCGGCATGGATGCGGGCAAGCCGGAAACCATGGCGGCAACTGCGTGGCTAGACGTTAATCCCCTGGCGCAACAGTTGAAGCTGGCGCTCGAATATCCGCCCGTGGCCCGGCCGGGAGAAAAGATCAAGGTTGCCGTCTCGCTTAAAGACCCTTCCGGCGGGCCTTTGTCCGGAGAGGTGACGCTCTGGCTCGTCGACCAGGCCGTGCTGTCCCTGGGCAAGGAACAGCGCCTCGATCCGGTGCCTGATTTCATCAGGCAGGTCAACTCTTTTCTCAAGGTCCATGATTCCCGCAACCTGGCCTTAGGCAGTCTGCCCTTTGCGGAAAACCCCGGCGGCGACGAGGGCGCGGCGGAGCCGCTGCTGGATAAAGTTACGGTGCGCAAGAACTTTAAGACCGTGCCGTACTACAATCCGCTCATCACGATCGGTCCCGACGGGAAGGCGGTCGTGGAGATCACGCTTTCCGACGACTTGACGAACTTCAAACTGCGCGCCAAGGCCGCAGCCGGCCCCGAGCGGTTCGGCTATGCCGTGGGACATCTGGCGGTGCGGTTGCCGCTCATCGTGCAGCCGGCCCTGCCGCGCTTTGTGCGGCCCGGAGACGTATTCACGGCGGCGGCGATCAGCAGGATCGTGGAAGGACATGACGGGCCCGGGCAGACAGAGTATAAAGTGCAGGGCTTGAAGATCAACGGCCCCGCGAAGCAGGACATACAATGGACCGGGAGCAAGCCGCTGCGCATCGAATTCCCCGTGGAAGCGGCTTCCCCGGCCTATACCGCCGAGGGCAGGCCGGCGCTCCAGGACGTGACGTTTACCGTCGGTGTGCGCAGGAATTCGGATAATGCAAAGGACGCCTTCGAGGTCAGGCTGCCGCTCCGCGAGGACCGGGGCAGGGTATCGAAAAGGATGTTCGCGGAGCTTAAGTCTTCGGAGCCGCTCGTCATTGCCGCGGTGGAGGAAACCGTCCGGCCCGGCACGCTTACGCGCTCGGTGCTGCTCTCGGACCAGCCGGGCCTTATCAAGATGGCGGCGGGATTAGATTTCTTCATGCACTATCCCTATGGGTGCACGGAACAGCAGCTCAGCCGCGCCCGCGTGTACATGGCGTTGCGGAAGTTCCGGACGCTGCTGAAACAGGAGGGTTCGGACAGGGAGATGAAACAGTCGGTGAGCGAGGTCCTGAACCTGATCCCCACGGTGATCGACGGGGACGGCCAGGTCGCGTTCTGGCCGGGATCACGGGGATATGTCAGCCTGACGGCCTGGACCCTGCAGTTCCTGGTGGAGGCAAAAGAAGCCGGCTTTACGATAGATGAAAAGATCCTCGGCCGGCTTACGAACTCCCTTGAACGGGCCCTGCGGTCGGATTACAGCCGGTTCATAGACGGAGAATCATTTGCCGAGCGGGTGTGGGCGCTCCTTGCCCTGACCCGGGCGGGCAAATACAACTCAGCCTACGCCGCCGAGCTGGCGAGAAAAGCGCAGTTCCTGAACCTGGAAAGCATAGCGACGGTCCTCTATTCCTTCGCCTTGGCGGAGCAGGATTCGTCAACGGCGGCGCAGCTCGAAAAAGCGCTCTGGGACGGTATCGTGGTGCGCCTGTACCAGGGCCGGGAAATGTACGGAGGCTTGCAGGAGAAAAATCCGACGCGGAACGATCTCATCCTGCCGACCGAAACGCGCACGATCGCGCAGATGACACGGGCTGTTGCGCGCTACGATGCGAAGAACCAGCGGCTTCCGCTGCTCGTTGATTCCCTTGTAACGCTCGGCCAGGACGACGGGTGGGGGACCACTAACGCGAATGCCGAAGCGCTTCTGGCGTTGTCGGAAATACTGAGGCCGCCCTATTCCGGCGCCAAAGAAGCCCGGGTCCGCGTCACGCTCGACGGAAAAGAACAGACGATCCGCCTGGGGCCGGACCTCCCGCTGGGCTTTGTATCTGGAACCGGTACAGGCGCGGGGGAAGCGGTCCTGCAAAGCAATGCAGGCCCGCGGCCGATCGCCGTGCGCGTGGACACGTCCTATATTCCCGCCGAGGATGGCAGCAGGGTGGCGGCGCAGAGCAGCGGTTTCGTGGTGACACGGGAATTGCTCCTGGTCAGGAAAGACGCGCCGCCCGTGAAGTTCCCCTTGACCGAAGCGGGCACGACGCAGACCTTCGCGGTCGGGGACGTCGTTGAAGAGCATGTGCAGGTCGTGAATCCCAAGGAGCGCCATTATGTGGCTGTGAGCGCGCCGCTCGCGGCCGGCATGGAACCGCTGAACCCTGATCTCCGGACGGCGGCGCCGGAGGCGGCGCCCGCGGGAAATAAGACCCTCAGCCCCCCCGATTTATCCTATCAGGACGATCAGGCGGCGTTCTATTACAATGTGCTTCCGGCCGGGACGTATGATTTCTATTTCAGGACCAGGGCGACCGTTGCCGGAACTTTCATCCAGCCCGGCGCCAAGGCGGAGATGATGTACGATGCGGCGGTTTTCGGGCTGTCGAATGGGGCGAAGGTCCTGGTGAAAAGCAAGGCCGGGGAGTAACTGAACGCAGTTCAACGGAACGGTTATACCGGGCAGCAAGCGCCATGAGATATCAGCAGCGTATGCGTAACCTTTTTGTCCGACGACAGTTTATATGTTTTGCCTTCGCGGGAGCGGTCCTTTCGTCCGTTATCGTCCTGCTCGCCGTGATCGCGGCTTCGCGCGCCCGGTTGGTTTCGCCTGACTCCACCTATTTCTTGCGTGACCGGCACGGCAGATTTCTCGGCGAGGCCGGCGCGCCGCCCGACGGCGAGTACGGCTATTGGGAGCTGGCAGCGCCGCCCCCGCGCGTCATGACGGCAACGCTCGCCGTGGAAGACCGCAGGTTCCGGGACCATCCCGGCGTGGATGTCCTTGCGATCGTAAGGGCAATGTGCCAGAACGCCATTCATCTGAAACGTTCGTCCGGCGCGTCCACGATCGCCATGCAGGTCAGCCGTATGCAGAACCCGGGCTCCCGCGGCTATCTGCGCAAGGCCGTGGAAGCGCTGACGGCGCTCATCCTCACGGCGCGGCGCAGCCGAGAGGATATCCTGAGACACTATCTGCGCATCGTCCCCTACGGGAACCGGGTCCACGGCATCGCCTATGCCGCGCGCCGTTACTTCGACAAACCTGTTGACGATCTCAGCTGGGCTGAAACCGCTTTTCTGACCGCGATCCCCCAGGCCCCGAACCACATGAACCCTTTTACCGGCGAGGGGAAGAGGCGCGCGGCCCTCCGGGGTAAACGCATTCTCGACATCCTGTACCGCGACAAAGCGATGAGCCGGGAGGAATACGAACTAGCCTGTTTCCAGATCTCGGACCTTCCTGTTCCGCGCCCGGGCATCAGGCCTGAACAGGCTATGCATGCTTTGCTGCGAATGGATCAGATATTGAAGGACAGGTCAGCGCGGCTTTCGCCGCAGGCGGGCCGCCTTGTCACGACCACGCTCGATCTGGATCTGCAGAATGCCATGAGCGGCCTGGTGTACGAGACCGTGCGGAAATGGGACGCCTCGGGCGCTAGGAACGCGGCGGCTATTATCGTTGACCGGGAAAGCAACGAGATACGGTCCTGGATCGGCTCCACCGATTATTTTGACGAAAACCATTCAGGCGCAATTGATTACGCCGCTGTCCCGCGATCGCCGGGCAGCGCCTTAAAGCCGTTCTTCTACGCCTTCGCCCTGGAATCGCGCGAGATAACGCCCTCAACCATTCTTGACGACCTGCAGCGCGGCCCGGGCGGGATTGTGAACGCCGACGCCCTGTTCATGGGGCCCGTACTGCCCAGAATCGCTCTAGCCAATTCCCGCAACGTCCCCGCCGCGGCGCTCCTTGAGAAGATCGGTATTGAAAAAGGCTATGATTTTCTCCGCACCCTCGGCCTGCACAACGGCATTGAGCCCGCAAGCCGGTACGGCGTAGGCATGTCTATCGGCAACCTCCCGGTTACGCTGGAAAAGCTGGTACAGGCTTATTCCGTGCTCTCACGAGAGGGCCGCCTGGACAACCTGCTCTGGTTCGAGGGGCAGGTGAAACCGGTATCCCGACGCGTCCTGTCCGAAAATACGACCAGGCAGCTCGCGCTGTTTTTGTCCGATCCGCTGGGCCGTATGCCGGGATTCTCACGCATGGGCGCGCTCGAATTTCCTTTTCCAGTGGCGATCAAAACCGGTACGTCGTCCCGTTTTCGCGACGCCTGGGCGCTGGCGTTCTCGGTCCGGTATCTCGTGGGTGTATGGGTGGGGGACCCGGATTTTCAGCCCATGAACCACCTGACCGGCTCCACCTCCGCGGCGGAACTGGTAAAAAACATATTGCTGACTCTTCATGCAGATCAGCGGGCAGGCCTGCACGACCTGTCATTCCCGCCGCCCCGGGGCTTTAAAGCGGCGCGCATCTGTGCGCTGACCGGCGACCTGGCAACGGACGCCTGCGACCGGGTTTCCCTTGAGTGGTTCAGGCCCACGGAACACCCCGTCAACCACTGCCGGGCTCATGTCCGGATCGCCGCGGACATGCGCACGGGGGGGCAGGCATCGTCCGCAACGCCCCGTGAGTTCATAACCGTGAAGACCTTTGTAGACCTGCCTCCCCGGTACGCCGAGTGGGCAAAAGCGGCCGGACTGAGCGAGCCGCCCAAAAGACCGGATGACCTGGCGTTGTTCGCGCCGGGGCCGGAGGAAACGCCGCTTATGCCGCGCGGTAAGAAAATTCAAGTGAGCATCATCTCCCCTGAAAACGGTTTGAGTCTGATTCGCGACCCTGAAACGCCTGAAGAGCAGTCAACGCTGGCCTTGAGGGCCGTCGTCGATCCCGTTGTTCCGCAACTGGTCTGGTATGTCGACGGCAAGCCGTTCAAGGTTGCGGACTATCCCTATACGGTGCGCCTTACGCTCACTTCCGGAGAGCGTACTATACAGGCAAGACTTCCTGACGCGCCTTTTTCTTCCAAGCCGGTGAGAATTATCGTGCAGTAATAGCCCTGTGGCGCTGCACAACCGGTACCTGTCCCGGAATTTGTACCCCGTTTTTCTGGATATGCCGTACTCGCGGCACAATGCGCTCATCTTCTCGCGCACCGCTGCCGGCGCTGGCGATGCAGGGCTTCAATGACAGAAAGCCACTTAAAGCTATTTTCTGTAAGTGCGGAAAAGCAGAAATCCCCGATGAGAGATCGGGGATTTCCGCTTTTAGCGCCGCGGCCTTTAGAACAGTTCCATCAAGGCCGCCAGGGCGGGGAGCAGGATGGCGCCCACCATCGCCTCGCCGGCGACCAGGCCCGAGGCCAGGGGGGTGGCGAAAAGGCTGAACGACCCGCCCTCCTCGGTGGAGAGCCGGCCCCAGACGGCCGCGGCCACGCTGCCCACCGCTATGCCGATGTTCAGCGAGGGCGGCAGGATCAGCGCGAAGCCGAGCGCCGCCGGTATCGGCACCCACCAGAAGCGGCTCACCTCGTGGCCCTTCTCGTTGGTCTTCTTGAAGGCGAGCAGCAGCTCGAAGAAGACGCCGATGAAGATGGCGATGATGGACGCCTGCAGCGCGCCGTGCGGGAGGTACGACAGGCCCTTCTCCATCACTATGGCGAGCGTGGCGATCTTCAGGCCGGTCGGGGCTGCGAGCTGGCCCGGGTTGAGCCCTATGCCGTAGCTTCGCTCCAGCATATTGAACATCATGGGGGTCAGCAGGGCGCCGATCGGGATCACGAACAGCTGGGCCAGGATCAGGGTCTTGAACTTGCCGCCCAGGCGCTGGGCCACCCAGAACGACGGCACGACGTTCTCCGAGGTGGCCTGCGGGTTGGCGCTGACATAGGCTGCGGTCAGGTTGGACCTGATCTGGGCCGGCCAGATGATGCCGAACAGGAACTGCGTGGCGTTGGCCATCAGCGAGACCGGCCCGGAGCCGGTGATACCCAGCACGCGCAGGCCGGCGATGATCAGGACAGGCTGTATGGCTACCGCCAGCAGCACCTGCGTCCAGGGCATATTGAACCAGGCGCTGGTCACCCAGACCAGCAGCGCCACGCTGACGCTGATGCCCGTCACGGTCCACCAGAGCGGTATCTCCTCGTCGGCCATTGACTTGAACTCGTGCTTCTCGAACTTGACCCTGTCCTTGTGCAGGAAATGGAGGACTATCGGGACGATAATGCTGGTCAGCGCGGCGGCTATCATCATGGCCGTGGCCGGCCACATCATCCACTGCACCACGTACTTGAAGTGGGAGGAGGCGCCGGTGAACTCCGCGGCCTTGCCGCAGGTGGCGTTCAGGAAGTCCATCGCCTGCGTCTTTGCCGCGCCGTCCAGGCCGCCCACGGAGTTGAGGGTCTTCAGGCAGCTATCGAAGTTATCCCTGGCCACGCCGGAGAGGGCGGAGTACTGAGCCACCTTCTCGCCGAAGGCGCTGACCAGCCAGGTGCCGAGCAGGCCGGAGAGACCCACGGAGAGCGGCACCAGCATGCCTATGCCGAAGGCCGCGAACTCGGGTCCCAGCGCGATGTTCAGGGCCGGGTTGCCGACTATCGGCGAGAGGACGCCCAGCCCGTCGCGCAGGAAGGTCAGGAAGCCCGCGCCGCCGGTGCTGAGCAGCAGCACGGCGCGCTTGGCCTTCGTGGTGTGCGTCGCCTTCGGGTCGGTCAGCGTCTGCGCCACGCTCAGGGTGGCCTTGCTGGCCGGCCAGGGGAGGGAGTGGTCCCTCAGGATGGAACTTCTCGGGAAGATCCCCATGAACACGCCGAGGTTGGCGGAGATGAGCAGCCAGAGGAACATCTGCCAGGTGGTGAGGTCGAAGCCGATGTCGCGGCCGAAGACGTTCTGGATATAGAAGAATGCCGAGAGGATGACCACCATGAAGGCGATGCTGGACACGAGGCCTATCATGGTCTGGATGATATTGAGCTCGATGGCCAGCTCCTGGCCCTCCATGCGCTTGCCCAGCACGTAGGCGGCCAGGAACATGCCGCCTATGGTCAGGTCCACGCTCTGCCCGAGCTTCAGCGTCACGTAAGGGGTAGCGGCCGCGGCCACCGCGCACAACAAACCTCCGAGCAACAGCAGCCGCCAGTTCAATTCCTTCATGTTGTCACCTCATCCGTTATGAAAACAGTATTCAGATTGTAGATAATATATTACCTGTGGAAAAAGGGGGGGGAGGTGAAATAAAAAGACCCTGGTGTCTCCGCCAGGGTCTTTAACCGGACAGCGGCTCGCTTCAGTTCTTATAAACGTTCCTGAGCAGCAGCTTCTTTTTTTCCGCTCTACCTATTAACGTGCCGACCGCCGCCCTGAGGTCGGCCAGCTCTATAGGCTTGTTCAGGTAGAGGTCGGCTTTGGCTTCGAGGTTGCCTTTTATCCGGGCCTCGTTGCTGAGGTTGCCGGTGAGGATCATTATGGGGATGCAACTGGTCCGGGGATCGTCCTTGATAGCCGCGCAGACTTCGAGACCGTTTATGTCCGGGAGGCCCAGGTCCACTATGGCCAGGTCCAGTTTAACTTCTTTTACCCAGTTCAACGCCTTCGCGCCGTTCTCGGCCGTGATGACCATATAGCCCTGCTTTTCCAGGCAGGTCTTCAGCATCTCCGAGATGGATATTTCGTCTTCCACTATCAGTATTTTCGCCATAACCGTTTCACCTTGGACTTATACGGTAATTCTATCATAAATCCCGCTCTGGAAACCGGCGGGCAAAACTGGTAGAGTTTACGGGGGGAAACCTCCGCGCTACCGATGAAGATCTATAACGGCACTATTATTTCCTGCGACCGGGAGAACCGCGTTCATAAATACCTTGTGGAAGACAAGGGCCGGATCGTTTACGCCGGGGCGGAGCTTCCGGCGGCCTATAAAGGCGCGCCGCAGACAGCCCTCGGGGAGCGGGCGCTGCTCCCGTGTTTCGGCGACAGCCACCTGCACTTCGCTTCCTATGCCCTCTTCAATTCCGGGCTGGACGTGCGGTCGGCGCGGACCCTGCGCGAGCTGCGCCTGCGGCTAATGAAATTCGCCGCCGGAAGCCGGGACGGCATCCTGATGGGGTTCGGGGTCTCGCCGCACGGCGTGGCGGAACGCCGCCTGATCTCGAGGGAGGAACTGGACGGCGCCTGCCCCGACAGGCCGCTCTACCTGGTAAAATACGACGGACACGCCTGCGTCCTGAACAGTCGCATGATAGCCCTGCTGCCGGCCGGGATAAAGAGCCTGCGCGGTTTCCACGGCGACACCGGCGAAATGAACCAGGAAGCCTTTTTCGCCGTCACCGATCTTGTAACTAAAAAAATATCCCTGCCGCGCACTCTGCGGAATATGCTGACCGCCGTGGACGAACTGGCGCTGAAAGGGATAGGGCTGATGCATACCGTCTCCGGCGTTGGCTTTCCCTTCGACCTCGACGTCACGCTGGAAACGCTGCTCGGCAGGGGGCTCAACAGCGGCTTCCAGACGCGGCTTTTCTTCCAGACCATGGACCTCGGTAAAGTGAGAAGGCGGAACCTGCCCCGCGTGGGAGGCTGTTTCGCCACGGCCCTGGACGGCGGCCTCGGCAGCCGGGACGCGGCGCTGCACCTGCCTTATACCAATGAGCCCTCCAACAGGGGCGTTCTGTTCTACAGCGACGAACAGGTAGTGAAGTTCGCCAAGGAAGCCAACCGCGCCGGCCTCCAGATAGAGATGCACGCCATCGGCGACGCGGCCTTCGACCAGGCCGTCCTGGCCCTGGAGGCCGCCCTGAAGGACTTCCCGAGGGCGGACCACCGCCACGGCATCATCCACGCCTGCCTGCCGACGGAGGAAGGGCTGCGGAAATGCGCCGGGCTCGGCATCCAGGTCCCGCTACAGCCTTCCTTCCTGGTCTGGGAGCTGGAGCCGGTGGAATATCTCCGCTCCATCCTCGGAGAGCGGGCCGGGGAACTCTCGCCGTTGAAGCGGATGACCGAAATGGGCATTGTGCTGAGCGGCGGCTCCGACGCTCCCTGCACCCTGCCGGACCCGATAGCCGGCATACACGCCGCCTGTAATCATTTTGTGCCCGGCCAATCCCTGACCATAGCGGAGGCGCTGAAGCTGTTCACCTATAACGCGGCCTGGGCGTCTTTCGACGAGAAAGAGCGCGGCAGCCTCGAAGCCGGGAAGATCGCCGATATGGTCATACTGGACCGGAACCCGCTGGCGCTGAAGCCGGCCGAACTTTTACAACTGAAAGTCGAACAGCTTCTTCTGAAAGGCGAGCCTTATAAAAGCGGCCAGGGAATTCTGAGTTTGCTCGCAAAAGGCATCCTGGCCGGCGGAAAGATCTAAGTTCGGGGGGTAATCATGGCGAAAAAAAACGTAAAGCGACCGCGCGAGGTGAAAAAGCCGCCGGTAAGAATAATGGTCAACGGCGCCTGGCATGAATTCGAGCGGGGCCGCGACCTGGAGCCGGAAACCACCCTTTCCTTCCTGCTCCGCGAAAAACTCGGCTATACCGGCCTCAAGGTCTCCTGCGACGAGGGCGCCTGCGGCGCCTGCACCGTGCTGCTGGACGGCAGGGCGGTACTCTCCTGCATGAAACTCGCCGTGCAGGCCGACGGACATGAAATACTGACCATAGAAGGCCTGCCCGAAGACGACCCCGTCATCCGGGCCTTCGCCGACCAGTGCGAGCCCGGCTACGGCACCGCCCTCCAGTGCGGCTTCTGCACCCCCGGCTTCGTGATGACCGCCAAAGGCCTGCTGAACGAAAATCCCAAACCCACGTTGGCCGAGATAAAAGAAGGCCTCTCCGGGAATATCTGTCGCTGCGGCTGCTATGCCGGGATAGCGCGGGCCGTGCAGCACGCCTCGGAAGATACCGTTCCGGAAGGAGAAAAGAAATGACCCCACCACCCCCTTCGGGCCGAAGGCCCGCTTCCCGCGGGCAAGGAGGTGGTGGGGTGACCCCGCCCCGCCCTTACACCCCGCGCGTCCCCCGGAAGTTCATCGGCGCTTACCGCCCCCGCATCGACGCCATCGAGAAGGCTTCCGGCAAAGTGCAGTTCGTCGACGATATTACGCTGAAAAGCCGTTTCCCCGGCATGCTGTACGCCAAGGTGCTGCGCAGCCCCTACGCCCACGCGCGCATCAAAAGCCTAGACGCCTCCAAAGCCGAACAGCTCCCCGGAGTGAAAGCCGTGCTCACCTGCAAAGACCCCGAAGTCTCTTCGCTGAAGCCCACCAGCGCCGGCTGGACCGACGGCGTGGATACCGTTTCCTACGACCGCATGATGTGGCGGCATTTCCGCGACCGGCGCGTGCTGGGCGACCACGCCTGCTGGGCCACCGACGAAGTGGGCGCGGTAGTCGCGGCCGAAACAGAGCAGATAGCCGAGGAAGCCCTCAGGCTCATTAAGGTGGAATGGGAAGTACTCCCCTTTGTTCTTGATCCCATCGAGGCTATGAAGCCAGGAGCGCCGGTCATCCATCCGGAGATAGCCCCGCGCAATATCCTGCCCAAAGACCCGGTCGGCGGGGCGGATATTTTCGTGGACAAAGGGAACGCCGAGAAAGGCTTCGCGGAGGCGGACGCCGTGGTCGAAGCGAAGTCGGTTCACCATAACGCCACGCAGTCCTCGCTGGACAACTGGTGCTGCCTGGTGGACTGGAAGAGCGACAAGCTCACCGTGCTGTCCAATTCCTACGAAGCCGACCAGAGCAGGATGCATATCAGCCAGATGCTGGGCCTGCCCCTCAATAAGGTCCGCGTCATCAGCTCCTATGTCGGCGGCCAGTTCGGCCGCGGGGACACCGGGGACCAGCCTTTCTTCCTTTTCACCGCGCTGCTCTCGAAAAAGAGCGGCAGGCCGGTGAAGTTCAGGCACAGCCGCCGGGAAAGCTTCCACGACTCCCGCCAGCCCGCCATTTATACCGGCAAGGTCGGCGCCAAAAAAGACGGCACCATCACGTCGATGTATTTCAAAGGCATCGGGAATTCCGGGGCTTACGCCGACCATACCATGTTCGCCATGAAGTTCGCGCCGACCGAGATCACCGAGGTGGCGCTGGCGCATATCCCCAACGTAAGGATGGAAACCTACGGCGTCTATACCAACAAGCTGCCGGCCTGCATGATGCGCGGGGTGGGGAACTCGCAGTTCAACCTGATCTTCGGGCACGTCGTGGACATGCTCGCCGAGAAGCTGGGCATGGACCCCATAGACCTGGCGCTGAAGAACTTCGGCCACGAATGGGGCGGCCTGCCCGACAAGAGCCTGACCGTAGTGCTGGGCGAGGGGGCGAAAAGGATAGGCTGGAAGGAAAAGCGCCACAAACCGGGCAAAGGCCCGGTCTTCGACAGGACCAAAAAGCGCGGCGTGGGTTTCTCTTTCCATCCCGCCTGGCACGCCGAGTGGCAGGAGGCGCGCCGGGGAGAGATACGCATCAGGCTGACCGTGAACCCTGACTGCAGCGTCGTGCTGGACGCGCCCACGGTGGAGACCGGCACCGGCTCCAACACCTGCAATGTGCTGGGCTGCGCCGAAGCGCTGGCTTTCCTCGGCATCAGCGCCGAAGACATAGTCTGGCCTCACACCGTAGATACCGAGACCAGCCTGAAGGATTGCGTGCAGACCGACAGCGCCGTTTCCTATCTGCAGTCCGAAGTGGTCGCCCGGGCCGCACTGGAAGTGAAGAAGCTGATCCTGGAAAAAGCGACCGGACTGCTGAAAGCGAAACCGGAAGACCTGGATATCCTCGACGGGCGGGTGTTCCGCAAGGCCGCCCCGGGCAAGAGCATGGCGGTCAAGGATGTTTTTATGAAGGGGGATATGCTCCCGGTAGTAGTAGAAATGGGCAGGGAGCCCAACGCCGAAAGGACAGGCGTTCCGTATATCGCCAATTTCGCCGAGGTGGAAGTGGATACCGCCACGGGCCGGGTACAGGTGCTTAAACTGGTGGTGCTCAACGACTGCGGCACCGTGATGTACGCTTCCGGCGCCGAGGCCCAGCAGATCGGCGGCCAGGTGACAGGCGTCGGCGAGGCCCTTACCGAGGAGATAATCTACGACGAGATCACCGGCGTCCCGCTCAACTTCAACTGGCTGGATTACAAGATCCCGACCATGGCCGATATGCCGGAGATAGACCCGGCGCTGCTGGAAGTCTGGAGGGGGGCCGGGGAATACGGCGCCTGCGGCATTGGCGAAGGCACGGTCACCTGCACCCCGCGCGCGGTGCTCAACGCGATATACAACGCCATAGGCGTAAGGATAGACGAGATACCGGTGAAGCCCGAGAAGGTCCTGAAAGCTTTAGGGAAGGCATAATATGGCGATGAAAAAATTCGAACACGCGTCCGCGACGTCGCTCAAAGAGGCGGCGGCGGTCATAGCGGCGGCAGAAGGCCGGGTCCTGGCCGTAGCGGGCGGCACCGACGCGCTGGGCGCGCTCAAGGACAAGATCCACGAAGAGAGCCCCGGACTGGTGGTGGACCTTAAAACCATTCCCGGCCTGAGCTATATCTCCGAGGACATAAGCGGGCTGCGCATCGGCGCGCTGACGCCGCTGCGCGAGCTGGCCGCGCACAGGGCCGTAGCCGAAAAATACAAGGTCCTGGCGGAGGCGGCGCGCAGCGTGGCTTCCCCGCAGCTCAGGAACATGGGTACTGTCGCCGGGAATCTCTGCCAGGAGCCCCGGTGCTGGTATTACCGCAGCCCGGACGACCGGTTCCATTGTCTGCGGAAGGGCGGCACGCATTGCGGCGCGCTGCCGGGCGAGAACCGCTACCATTCCGTATTCGGCGGCGTGCGCGTGTCCCCGCCGGCCTGCACCGCGGCCTGCCCGGGGAACGTCGAGATAGCCGACTACCTGGGCAAGGTGAGAAAGGGCGACCTGAACGGCGCCGCGGCCGGCATCCTGGCTAACAACCCGCTCCCGGCCCTGACCGGCCGGGTCTGCCCGCATTTGTGCGAAAGCAAGTGCAACCGCGGCGCATACGACGAAGCGGTCTCTATCCGCGCCATGGAACAGTTCGTCGGGAACTATGTTCTCAGGCACGCGTCCGAACTCATGCGGCCGCCGGCGAAGCAGGGCAGGAAAAAGATCGCGGTGGTCGGCTCCGGCCCGGCCGGCCTGGCCGCGGCCTATTACCTCAGGACGGCCGGCCACCAGGTCACGGTCTTCGAAAGGCTGCCCCGAGCCGGGGGGATGCTGGCTTACGCCATCCCGGCTTGCCGGCTCCCGCGGAAACTGGTGGCCGTCCAGGTGGCGGCGCTGGAAGCGATGGGGATAGTATTCAAGCTCAACGCGGAAATAGGCGGAATAGGGACCTCGCTGCGCGCGCTGCGCAAGGCTTATGACGGCGTGTTCCTGGCTACCGGCGCCTGGGCGCAAAAGCATATCCGCCTGGAGAAAGAGGAACTCCTCACTTCGGGCATGGCTTTCCTGACGGAGAGCAAGCCCTCCGTCGGGCGGAACGTGCTGGTGATAGGCGGCGGGAATGTGGCGGTGGACGTGGCCGTCACCGCCCGCCGCGCCGGCGCGGGGAAAGTGACCATGGTCTGTCTCGAGGCCAGGGACGCCATGCCCGCTTTCCCGGCGGAGCTAGCCGAGGCGGTGAAGGCGGGCGTGCGCATCCTGGCCGGCTGGGGCCCGCAGAGGGTCCTCGAGACCGGCGGGAAGGTCAAAGGAATGGAATTTACCGCCTGCGCTTCCGTCCTGGACGCGGAAGGCCGCTTTAACCCGGTCTTCGACGGTTCGCGCCGTCGGGCATTGAAAGCCGACCAGGTGATCCTGGCCGTAGGGCAGGCTGCAGAACTCGGCTACGCCTACGGTGTCGGGACGCGGCGGGGCCTGCTCGCCGCTGATGAAGCCACCCAGGCCACGAACCTGCCCGGCGTTTTCGCCGGGGGGGACGCGGTCAGCGGCCCGGCCTCGGTGATCCACGCTATCGCCGCCGGGCGCAGGGCCGCGCTGGCGATAGGGGCGTATTTGTCCGGGGAGCGGAAGCGCCCCGCGAAGAAAGTCCACGCCGCCGTCAGCCCGCTCCTCCCGCTGAATTCCGCTTGCGCCGCGCATTGCGCGCGGACCTGGCATTCCGAAAGCCGGGGTTTCACCCCGGAAGGCCTGGCCGACGAGGCGGAGCGCTGCATGGATTGCAGCTGCGTCGCCGTGAACGCCTCGGACCTGGCGCCCGCGCTGGAGGCGCTCGGCGCGAGCGTGAAAACCACGAAGCGGACCATACCGGCCGGCGAGTTCTTCACCGCCGGAGCGCTGCGGTGCACCGTGCTGGACCGGGACGAACTGGTGGAGGAAATCCGGGTGCCGGCGCAGAGGTCCGGCAGCAGGCAGGGCTATCATAAGTTCAGGATCCGGAACTCCATAGATTTCCCGATAGCCGGCCTGGCCGGGGTTTTCAACCCGGCAGGAGGCAAGATCCGGGACGCGAGACTGGTGCTGAGCGCCGTGGCCCCGATCCCGTTCAGGCTGAAGGCGGTGGAGGAATACCTGGAAGGGAAGCCTCCCGGAGAAAAGACGGCCGCGGCGGCCGCCGAGCTCGCCGTAAAAGAGGCGCGCCCGCTCGCGAAGAACCGTTTCAAGGTGCAGCTCGTAAAGGCCCTGGTAGAGAAGGCCGTCCTCTCAGCTTTAGTATAATTTAGGCTCATGACGGGCTAGTGGGTAGATTCCTTCCCCCCTTGTGGGGGAAGGTTAGGATGGGGGGGAATGGCGCTCCGTTGAGCCCCCCACCTCGATCCTCCCCCACGGGGGGGGGAGGAAGCCTGCAGGATAGCGTCCCCGGCGGCTTAAGTGACCGGCATTATAATTAGGAGTTGTAGAGCGGCTTTCAAGGAGATTTTAGATGAGCGAAAATAAGAAAGTGGTATTGGCGTACAGCGGCGGCCTGGACACCTCGGTGATCCTGAAATGGCTTCTGGAGCAGGGATACGAGGTCATCGCCTATATTGCCGACGTCGGGCAGGCCGGCGATTTCAAAAAGGCGAAGGCGAAAGCCCTGAAGGTCGGCGCCTCGAAAGTTTATATCGAAGACCTGAAGAAGGAACTGGTCACGGATTATATTTTCCCTATCTTCAAGGCCAACGCGCTTTACGAGGGCCGCTACCTGCTCGGCACTTCCGCCGCCAGGCCCATCATCGCGAAAAGGCAGATAGAGATAGCGGCCAAAGAGAAAGCCGGCTTCGTCTCCCACGGGGCCACCGGCAAGGGGAACGACCAGGTCAGGTTCGAGTTGGCCTATTACGCGCTCAACCCGAAGATAAAGGTGCTCGCCCCCTGGAAGATGGACTCCTTTCTGCAGCAGTTCAAAGGCCGCACCGACCTCATCAATTACGCGCAGGCCAAGGGCATAGAGATCAGCTCCACCATAAAGAAACCTTACAGCGAGGACGACAACCTCCTCCACATCAGCCACGAGGCCGGCATCCTGGAAGACCCCGCGCATGAGCCGACGGAGGATATCTTCTCGAAGACCGTCTCGCCAGAGAAGGCCCCCGACAAATCCACCCGCCTCAGGATCCAGTTCAAGGACGGCGTACCCGTGAAGGTCACGGACCTGGACAAAGGCCGGTCCGAGACCGAGCCGCTCAGGCTGTTCACCTTCCTCAACGAGCTCGGCGCGAAGAACGGCATAGGCAGGATAGACATGGTCGAGAACCGCTTCGTGGGCATCAAGTCCCGCGGCATCTACGAAACCCCCGGCGGGACCATCCTGTTCGCCGCGCACAAGGACATAGAAGGCATAGCGATGGACAGAGAGGTCATGCGCCTGCGCGACATGCTCTCCCCGAAGTTCGCCGAGCTCGTCTACAACGGTTTCTGGTTCAGCCCCGAGATGGATTTCCTGATGTCGGCCATCAACAAGAGCCAGGAGGTTATCGACGGGTCAGTGACCCTGAGACTTTACAAGGGCAATGTCATCATCACCGGCCGCGAAAGCGCCAGCTCGCTCTACAACAAGGACCTCTCCAGCATGGACATCGAGGGCGGCTTCAACCAGAAGGATTCCGAGGGCTTCATCAAGATCCACGCCACGCGCCTGATGGCGCACAGCGCCATCATGAAGAAACACGGCGGTAAAAAGTGAAACTCTGGGACAAAGGCGGGGAACTGAACAGGGAGATAGAGTCCTTCACCGTCGGGGACGACTACCTGCTGGACCGGCGGCTGGTGAAACACGACTGCGCCGCGTCCCTCGCCCACGCGAAGATGCTGCGGAAGATAGGGTTGCTGTCCAAAACCGAGCTGTCCCGCCTGGAAAAAGGCCTGCGGGAAATAATAAAGCTGGACGAAAAAGGCGCCTTCGTCATAAAAAAAGAGGACGAGGACTGCCATACCGCCATCGAGAACTGGCTGGTGGCGAAATACGGCGACGCCGGAAAGAAGATCCACACCGCGCGGTCCCGCAACGACCAGGTGCTCACGGCCCTGCGGCTCTACGAGAAGGAAAGCCTGGGCCTTTTGAAGAAGAAGCTGGCCGCCTTCGGGGCTTCCCTCGCGGCCGCCAAAAAGAAGCAGGGGAAGATACCGCTTCCCGGCTATACCCATATGCGGCGGGCCATGCCCACCGACGTCGGTACCTGGCTGGGCTGCTTCTCCGCTTCGGGCCGCGATAACGCCCTGTTCGCGGACTTCGTCCTGAAGCTGATAGACCAGTCCCCGCTGGGCTCGGCGGCGGGTTACGGCGTGCCGGTGCTGAAGATAGACAAGCGCTACACCGCCTCGCTGATGGGCTTCTCCAGGACCATGGAGAACCCTATCTACGCCCAGCTGAGCCGGAGCAAGTTCGAGGCCACCATAGCCCATCTCTGTTCCCAGGTCCTGTTCGACCTGAACAAGCTGGCCTCCGACCTGATCATGTACAGCATGCCGGAGTTCGGCTTCGTGAAACTGCCGGACGCTTTCTGCACCGGCAGCTCCATCATGCCGCAGAAGAAGAATCCCGACGTGCTGGAGCTGGTGCGCGGCAAATACCATATCGCGCTCGGCGAGGAATTCAAGCTGAAGAGCCTGGCCGGGAACCTGATCTCCGGCTATAACCGGGACATCCAGCTCGCCAAAGGCCCGCTGTTCGCCTGCCTGGACGCGGCGCTGGCGGCGCTCGGCATCATGTCCGTGGTCGTGGAGGGCCTGCGCTTCGACGAGAAGAACTGCGCTCTTTCCGAAGAGCTCTTCGCGACCGAGGAAGTCTACAGGCTGGTGGCCAAAGGGCTACCTTTCAGGGACGCTTACAGGAAAGTGGCGGAAAAATATAAATGACGGGCACCGACGGCGCCCTTCCGGCAGCCGCTAAATTCGATTGGGGGGACGCCTGGGGCGGGCTGGCGGCCATGCTGGTGGCGCTGCCCTCGGCCATAGCTTTCGGCGTGGCGATGTACGCGCCGCTCGGGCCCGGTTTCGCCGGCGCGGGCGCGGTTACGGGTATTCTCGGCGCGGTGGCGATAGGCTTTATAGCCCCTGCTCTGGGCGGGGCCCCGCGCCTTATTTCCGCTCCCTGCGCCCCGGCGGCGGCCGTCATGGCCGCTTTGTGCGTAAGGCTGATAGGCGCAGGTTCCTCGCCGGAGAGTGTTATCGTTTCCCTGGCCCTGGTCGGCCTGCTCGCGGGCCTGCTGCAGGCCGTATACGGAGCGCTCGGCGGCGGCCGCCTTATCAAATATATCCCCTATCCCGTAGTGACCGGCTACATGAGCGGCGTCGGCCTGCTTATAATGTTCAAACAGGTCGTTCCTTTCCTGGGCCTGGCCAAGAGCGCCGAGCCGCTGGCGGGACTGCTTACGCCGGCGGCCTGGCAATGGCCGGCGGTTTTCGTGGCCCTTGTCACCGTAGCGGCTACGCTGGCAGCCCCGCGCTTCACGAAGAAGGTCCCGGCGGCCATACTCGGCCTGGCGGCGGGTATTCTGGCTCACCTGGCTGCCGGGCTCCTGCGGCCGCAGCTCCTGGCCCTGGAAGCCAACCCTTTCATCATCGGCGCGGTTTCCGCCAGCCCGGGCGCGGTGCTCGGCGGTATCTCTTCCAGTTTCGGCGCCTTGCGCCAGCTGGGGCCTAAGGATATATACGCGCTGCTCGGTCCGGCGCTGACGCTTTCCGTGCTCCTTTCCATAGATACGCTCAAGACCTGCGTTGTCACTGATTCGATAGTGCGCTCCCGCCACGATTCCAACCGCGAGCTCACCGGGCAGGGCGCCGGCAACATCGCTTCCGCGGTGCTGGGCGGCATGCCCGGGGCCGGCACTCTGGGCGCTACCATGGTCAGCCTCGCCAGCGGCGGAAGGACCAGGACGGCCGGCGTCCTGGAAGGCGCTTTCGCCCTCGTCGCAGCGCTGGCGCTCGGAGCCGCCATCGGGCGCATACCGCTGGCGGCGCTGGCCGGCATCCTGGCCGTGGTCGGGGCGCGCATGATAGACCGCTCCAGCGTGAGGCTGGCGCTCCGGCGTTCCACCCTGCTCGATTTCTGCGTCATCGTCTCGGTCACAGGCACGGCGCTGGCCGTGGACCTCATAGCGGCCGCCGGCGCGGGCATAGCCCTGTCGATACTGCTTTTCATCCGCGAGCAGATGAACCTCGCCGTGGTCAGGCGCAAAACGACGGGGGCGGAGATCTCCTCCAAGCAGCAGCGCCTGCCGGCGGAGCGCGCGGTACTGGCGGAACTGGGGAGCGAAACCCTGGTGGTGGAACTGCAGGGCAGCCTTTTCTTCGGCACCACCGACCAACTCCTCTCGGAGATCGAGAGCGACCTGCGCCGCTGCAGGCGGCTTATCCTGGACCTGCGCCGCGTGACTTCGGTGGACTTCACCGCCGTGCACATGCTGGAGCAGGTGGACGGAACGCTGGCGGAGCGCGGCGGCTCGCTCGTTTTCTCCCATCTGCCTCCCAGCCTTCCCACCGGGCAGGACCTGCGCGCTTATTTCAGCCACCTCGGCCTGGCGCATCACGAGGGGAGGGGCCGCATCTTCGAAACGCTCCACGACGCGCTGGAATGGGCGGAGGACAACGTCCTTAAAGAAGCGGGCCTCGGGCGCGAGTCCGCCGGCGAACTGCTGAGCCTCCCGCAGATAGATTTTTTGAAGGAAACGGACCCCGCCTCCCTGGCGGCCCTCCGCGAAGCCGCCGAGGAACTGCGCGTGGAGGCCGGAAAGCCGGTCTTCCTGCGCAAGGAGCCGGGCAGCGGGCTTTTCCTGATCCGCAGGGGACGAGTGCGCATAGTGCTGCCCCTTAAAGGCACGCACCGCAAGCACCATCTCGCCGTCTTCGGGCCGGGGGACTTCTTCGGCGAGGTGGCCTTCCTCGCCCGCACGCCGAGGACGGCCGACGCCATCGCCCTTGACGATACCGAGATGTACGTCATCAGACGGGAGGCTTTCGACGCCGTTGCCAGGCGTTATCCCGGCGTAGGGGCGGCTTTCTTCCAGCGCCTGTCCACCGTGGAGGCCCTGCGCCTCCGGGACGCGGACAGAGAACTGCGCCGCCTGCAGGATAACTGACGCGGGAGCGAAATATGAGCGTATCTTCACACCTCAACCCGGAACCCGAACGGCGGCTCTGGATAATGCACGGGAATATGCGGCGCGCGGTGGAACGGGCCGACCTTAAGCTGGGCGCGCTCACCGCCTTCGCCGCCGCCGAGGCCGCTTTTATAAAATTCGCGCTGCCGGGGCTGCCGCAGGCTTACCCGGCCCTGCTCCTGCTGGCGGCGGTAGTGGTAGCGGGTCTCGTAACGCTGTCGCCCTTAATGGAGGCGCAGAGGCAGCTTTCGCTGCTGGACCCGCGGATGGACAAGCGGCGCGCCGGGGACTGCCTTATTTACGCGCCGGATATAGCCAAATACCCGCAGGTGGAACTGGTCATCCTGCTGGACAAGTATCTCGGCGGCGGCGTCACGGCTACTCCCTATTACGAGGATATCGTCGGGCAGATAGTGGTGAATGCGCGTATAGCCACCCGCAAACAGCGTTTCCTGCTCGCCGGCAGCGTCCCCGCGGTGCTCGTCCAGCTCGTCCTGCTCTGGCGGCTGGTCCGCTGGTAAGGTTAAATAGCGAAAACTTATCGAACGGGGCTCAGAGCCACTTGTGCCGCGGATAGCGGCGCGAAAGGGCCGGCTTCAGCTTCGGGTAGCTCTCGGCCCAGAAACTCCTCAGGTCCTTCGTGACCTGCACGGGGCGCATGGAGGGGGCGAGGATGTGCACCACCAGCGGCACGCGGCCCGCGGCTACGCGCGGAGTTTCCGTGACGGAGAACAGGTCCTGGATCTTAGCTTCGAGGTAGGGTTCCCGGCCGCGGGGATATTTTATTTTCGCCCTTCGCCCTCCGGGCATTTCCAGGCGGGCGGGGGCGTGCTTCTCTATAAGGCGGGTTTTCTCCCAGCCGAACCATTCTTGTAAAGCGGGCATCACGGGGCGGGTCTTCGCCTCGGCCACGCTGCGCGCCCCGGCGCAGATATCGGCTATAAGGAGCTTCCTGTCCTCCTCGGAAAGAGGCTCAAGGCCTAAGTCCGGGCAGGCCCCGGACAGGAACTCCACCCTGGCCAGCCAGTCTTCCGCTTCCTCGTCCCAGTGCCGGAGTTTCTGGCGGCCTTCTATGAATTCCTCAGCTATCAGGTCGGAGGAGGGCTTGCCCGGTTCGGCCGCGGTCACTTCCCTGCTTATGGTAACGCCGCGGTAAAGCGTAAGGTGCTCCGTCACCGGGGTGAGCATGTTCTCGTCGAGCGCGGGGCGGGAGACTTTCTCTATGTCCGCCGGAAAGGCTTTCAGCAGCCAGTCCTCTTTTATCTCGGCGGCGAAGGAAAGAGTGATGTCCGCGCCAGTCTTCCGCAGGCTTTCCAGGGCCTCTCCGGCGCAGATTATCGGTGCGCCGGAGGCCGCGCTTTTGGGGTTCAGGCGCGCCCGGCGGCCGCCGGGCAGCCGGTAGCGGCCGCGCTCGGCGGAGAACAGCGCGGCCACGCGGTCGGGGAAGGCCCGCAGGAAGCATTGCGAGGCCGGCGCCAAAGCCTTTCCGCCGGCCGGCCCGGCGCCGCCGGCCAGCCGCCCGGCCAGTTTCCAGGCGTCGCGCGCGGCGGCCTGCTTCAGGCCGGCGCGCCGGCAGGCAGAGGGGTCGAAACCGGAATCCGCGCAGTATTCCAGCGCTTTAATTACGGCAGCCAGGTCCGAGCGCAGTTCGGCGTAGCGGTTCCCCGCCTGTCCGCCTTCTTCCAGCCACAGGCCCCGGCCCTGCGCCGCGGCCGCGATAAGGGCGCATTCATAGGCGCAGCCCAGGCGGACTCCTTCCGCCAGCATGCGGGAATAGCGCGGGTGAAGCGGGTATTTCGACATGGCACGGCCTTCCGGCGTCAGGGCGCCTTCGGCGTCGACGGCGCCGAGGTCCTTCAGCAGGGCTTCGGCCCGGTCCGCGTCCGCCGCGCGGGGCGGGTCCAGCCAGCTGAGCGAACTGAAACCCCTTAAGCCGCAGGCCTTGAGCGTCAGCAGGGCCTCGCTTAAGTCCAGGCGCAGTATTTCGGGCTCCAGCGAGACCGGGCGGCCGGCGTTCTCGCGCTCGGTCCAGAGCCGCGCGCAGACCCCGGGCCTGGTCCTGCCCGCGCGCCCGGCCCGCTGCGCCGCCGAAGGGGCCGCTATGTTCCCGGTAAAAAGAGTGTTTATCCCGCGCCCGCCGTCGTAGCGCGCTATGCGGGCCAGGCCGCTGTCTATCACGGCGGTCACGCCATCTATGGTAAGCGAGGTTTCCGCTATATTGGTGGCTATTATTATTTTGCGGCGGGCGGAAGGGGCCAGCGCCGCGTCCTGGTCGCGCGGGGACAGCTCACCGTGCAGCGGCATTACGGCGAAGCCCGAAAGCGCCGGCAGCGCGGCGATGGCGGAGGCGGCGCGGTTTATCTCGTAGACGCCGGGCAGGAAGACGAGGGCATGGCCTTCCTTGACCGCCGGCAGTACCTGCGCGCAGGTACTCGCCGCGGCCTCCCAGGAGGGGAGCTTGGCGGTCTCGGGGCCGCAGTAGGCTATGGTCACCGGGTAGGCGCGGCCTTCGGCCAGGACGGTCTCGCAGGGCGCCAGGTAGGCGGCCAGCTTTTTCTCTTCCAGCGTGGCGGACATCACTACCACCAGCAGGTCCGGCCGCGCACCGCTCTGCAGTGCCAGGCAGGCGGCCAGGGTTATGTCCCCGTGGATATGCCGCTCATGGAATTCATCCAGGATAATGGCGGAATATTTCTTCAGCTGCGGGTCCGTGACAAGTTCCCGCAGCAGGATACCTTCGGTCTCGAAAATTATCCTGCTGCCGGGGCTGGTCCTGTCCTCGAAACGCACCCGGCAGCCTACCTCGCCGCCGGCGGTACCGCCGCGCTCTTTCGCCACGCGGTCGGCCAGCATGCGCGCGGCCAGGCGGCGCGGTTCCAGGACGGCTATCCGGCCTTTCAGCCCGCAGCGGTCCAGCAGCAATTGCGGGACCTTGGTGGATTTGCCGGAGCCCGGCGGGGAGGAGATAATGAGCCGGCGGCTTTTGGCCGCGGCTTCGATTATCCGCCCCGCGCTCCGCTGTATGGGCAGCGACATAATTATATTATCCTAAAAAAAGGCCCGCGGGGTAACTGCTAAGGTGGAGGGCCAGGCCGAACCCAACAGGCGGCTAGGCCTGAATACGTTCCACCTCGGCGAAGAAGCCGGCATGGTCCGAGAGGCGGGCGCAGCAGCCTTTATCCACGACGGCGGCCGTGAGGGTCTTGAAACCGCGGAGGTAGATACGGTCCAGCGGGAAGACCGGGAGTACGGAGGGGAAAGTGCGCAGCTTATGGCCGTAAAGCTCCAGCCCGGCGTCCTTCATGCACAGGCGCGTTTCCAGCTCGTCCTTCTTTCCCCGGCGCCATTCGTTGAAATCTCCGGCCACTATCAGCGGCTCGTCCCCGGGCACCAGCTTCCGTATGAATTCGCTCAGCTTCCCTAACTGCTTTTTGCGGGAGCGGTGGAGGAGGCCGAGGTGGATGCAGACGCAGTGCAGGCCGCCGCCCTTTCCGGGCAGCTTGAGCTTGGCGTAGAGCATGCCCCTTTTCTCCAGCCTGTTGGTGGAGATGTCCACCTGTTCGAAGAAAAGTATCGGGTAGCGGGAGAGGATAGCGTTGCCGTGGTGGCCGAAAGTGTAGACGGCGTTCTTGCCGTAGACATGGTCGAAGCCGGCTTCCCCGGCTATATATTCGTGCTGCGGCCGGTCGGGCCAGTCCTTGTGCTTCGCGGCTTTACGGAGGTTCTCCCCGACCACTTCCTGCATGAAGATCACGTCGGCGCTGGTGGAGTGTATGCAGCGCCTCAACTGCGGCAGGATAAAGCGCTTGTTCAGCGGCGAAAAGCCCTTGTGCAGGTTTATGGTCAGGAGTTTGATCGTCATTGCCCGGTCCCCGCCTTTATAATAACAAAAAAACGCCCCGTTTCTTCCCGGGGCGCCGGGATAGCCGCCCCCCGGAGCCTCCTGAACCGTTGCCCTAAAGACCTATTAAGAGATAGGTCTTTTGCTTCTTACGGTCCCCGGGCTTTTATTTGTTTAATTATTTCCTGGGGGAATTACGATTCCGCAGACTAGAAACCAGAGACACAGGAGACAGAATAGATGAAACAGATGAAAAATATCGGTATAGCCGCCATGGCTCTTTTCCTGGCCGGCTGCGACGAAGTTAAGTTCAACGGCAGCATGAACGTGCTTGAGCAGATGACCTTCAGCCAGGGCCAGGACAAGACCGTGGTGGTCGCCCCCGGCCAGTTCGGCGCCAAAGTCACCCTTGGCCAGTCCGGCGGCAAGAAGAAGATAAAGCTGGAGATCAAGAACGCCGATCCCGCCACCACCGTAAAGCTGGAGTTCGACAAGAACATCAATATAGGCGGGACCTTCAACGTCACCGCCTCCCAGCTCGGCCAGAACTTCGACCTGGCCGGCACCATGGCCACCCAGGTGGAAAAGTCCCCCGAGTATTCCACTTACGAGGGCTGCACCTACCAGTACCCGCAGACCGTCTGCCGCGGCGGCGCCAAGAGCGCTTCCGAGGCCGCCGCCGGCGAGACCCTGGCCGCCGATGCCTCCGGGTTCGCCGCCGTCGAGGCAGTGGAGACCCCCGAGGCCTCCAACCCCGAGCTGGTCGGCGACCTGCGCCATGGCCCTTACCCGGGCAATGTCGCGCCGCCCCATACGCCGGTCTGCCACACCGTCTGGGTCAGCCGCCCCGGTCAGCGCTACGTGCGCTACTACATAGAGACGACGCACCGCGACATAGACGCCGGCTTCGTGCAGAACGGGAAGACCCTCGGTTCCTTCAAGGGCCACTCCAGCCAGAACGAGACCGTCTACACCTACCAGAGCGACTGCCGCTGACAGCGTGGAAGGATAAAAAAAGCCGGGCTCCGCAAGGGGCCCGGCTTTTTTACCTCTTGTTAAGGCTCAGTACCTGTAGTGGTCCGGCTTGTAGGGGCCGTCCTGCTTCACGCCGATATAGTCGGCCTGCTCCTTGGTGAGTTTGGTCAGCTTCACGCCGATCTTCTCCAGGTGCAGGCGGGCCACCTCCTCGTCCAGGTGCTTGGGCAGGCGGGTCACGCCTATCTCGTGCTTCCCGGTCCAGAGCTCTATCTGGGCCAGGGTCTGGTTGGTGAAGGAATTGCTCATCACGAAGGAAGGATGGCCTTTGGCGCAGCCCAGGTTCACCAGGCGGCCTTCGGCCAGCAGGTACAGCGAGCGGCCGCCGGGGAGGTCGAAGCGGTCCACCTGGGGCTTTATGTTGACCTGCTTCACGCCCTTGTGGCTCTTCAGGGCTTCCACCTGGATCTCGTTGTCGAAATGGCCGATATTGCAGACTATGGCCTGGTCCTTCATCTTCAGCATGTGCTCGAGGCGGATGATGTCCTTGTTGCCGGTGGTGGTGACGTAGATGTCGCCCTCGCCCAGCGTGTCCTCCACGGTCTTCACCTCGAAGCCTTCCATCGCGGCCTGCAGGGCGCAGATGGGGTCTATCTCGGTGACGATGACGCGGGCGCCGAAGCCGTGCATGGAGCGGGCGCAGCCTTTGCCCACGTCGCCGTAGCCGCAGACCACCACTACCTTGCCGGCTATCATCACGTCGGTGGCGCGCTTGATGCCGTCGGCCAGGGATTCGCGGCAGCCGTACAGGTTGTCGAACTTGGACTTGGTCACGGAGTCGTTCACGTTGATGGCCGGTACCATCAGCTGGCCGGCTTCGTGCATCTGATACAGGCGGTGCACGCCGGTGGTGGTCTCCTCGGAGACGCCTTTCCAGTCCTTCACGGCCGCCTGCCAGCGCTTAGGAGAAGTTTTGAGGATAGCTTTCAGGCAGTTATTGAGTTCCTGCTCGTCCTCGCCGCCGGCCTTGGCGTCGAGTAGCTTCGGACTTTTCTCGGCGGCCGCGCCGCGGTGCAGCATCATGGTGGCGTCGCCGCCGTCGTCGACTATCAGGTGGGGGCCCTTGCCTCCGCCGAAGTCGAGGGCGCGCTCGGTGCACCACCAGTATTCGGCCAGGGTCTCGCCCTTCCAGGCGAACACCGGTATGCCGGTGGCGGCTATGGCCGCGGCGGCCTGGTCGCTGGTAGAGAAAATATTGCAGGAGCACCAGCGCACTTCGGCGCCGAGGGCGGAGAGCGTCTCGATGAGGACGGCGGTCTGGACGGTCATGTGCAGGGAGCCCATCACGCGGGCGCCCTTGAGGGGCTTTTTGGCCGCGAATTTCCCGCGGAGGGCCATCAGGCCGGGCATTTCTTTCTCCGCTATCTCGATCTCGCGGCGGCCCAGCGCGGCCAGGCTCATATCCTTCACTTTAAAGTCGTTCTTCATGGTTTTCGCTTTCTCCTTAAGTATCGTGCTCATAACGGCCCTCCTGTAAACTTTCTTTCCTAATAATATTGTACACCATGGACACAATTTAGTAAAATTAAAAAATAACAATCATTGCTTAAGTAATACTTATGCTCACCGATTTCAACCGCCTCAAGGTCTTCTACACCATTTACCGGAATAAAAGCGCCGCCGCGGCCGCGCGGGAGCTGTATATCAGCCAGTCGGCCGTCAGCCAGAGCCTGGGGAAGCTGGAGCGGGAGCTGAAGAACCAGCTTTTCGTCAGGCTGCATAAGAAGCTGGCGCCGACGGCGGCGGCGGGCAGGCTTTACGGGATCATCGAGCCTTTCGTCCGGAACCTGGAGGGAGGCCTGGCCTGGCTGGAAGCCGAGAAATCCGGGCCGCGCGGCCTGCTGAGGATAGGGGCGCCGGTGGAATTCGGCTCCCGGAACCTGGTGGAACTGGTCGCGGCCTTCAGGCGGAAGCACCCGGCCGTCTTCTTCGAGATCTCGCTCGGCCACCCGGACCTGCTGCTCCCTAGGCTGGCGGCCGGAGAGCTGGATTTCGTCTTCGCGGATATCTTCCCCGGCAGGGGTGGCGGAAACCTTCCGCCCTTCGCGGTCTCCTCCGTCATAACCGAAAGGCTGGTGCTGGCCTGCTCGGCCGGGTATTATTCGGCGCGGCTGCGCGGGGCCGTAAGCCCGACAGCCCTGGCCGGCTGCGAATTCCTGGACTATTCCCCGGGCATGCAGGCCCTGGTCGACTGGTTCCGCCATCATTACGGCAGGAGCTTCCCGGGGCTGAAAGTGGTGCTGGCCGTGGAGAGCGTGCAGGCCATACTGAACGCCATCAAGGGGGGGCTCGGGCTGGGGATAGTCCCGGAATACCTGCTGGAGAAGGAGCTGAAGTCCGGCTCGGTGAAAGCGGTCCGTACCGGCAGGCCGGAGCTGATAAACCGCCTCTCGCTGGTCCGGCTGAAAGGCAAAGCCGCCGCCCCGGCCGAGAAAGCCTTCCTGGAAGACTTTTAGCTCCGTACCCGGGGACCAGGCGCCGCCGGTTGTTTTGTACAATTTAAAATAATTATGGTATCGAACTATCTCCTTCTGGTCGCCGCCGCGGTCCTTATGTTCCCGGCGCCTGCCCGTTCCGAAGAATGGGTGATCCCGCGCACCACTTATTATATAAGCGCGGACCAGCAGAAATTCGCGGATTTCCCGCCGCCGCCGGGATACGGCTCGAAAAAAGACAAGGCCGACCTGGCCGCCGTGCTGGACTGGCAGGGCAGGCGCACCCCGGAGGACTGCGCCAGGGCGAACTCCGCGGCGCACGCCGGCTTCGAGGAGTTCTTCGGCGACATCAGTCCCTTCCCCAGGCCGCTGCCGCGGGAGGCCGCCGCCATCCTCGGAAGGGTGAAGACCGAGACCGACGGCGCCGCCGCGAACGTCAAGGATATCTTTAAAAGGCCGCGGCCTTTCCTCCGCGACCCGGCGCTGGAACCCTGTCTGGGCCGCATAGGCGGCATGGCCTATCCCAGCGGCCACGCCGTCATCTCGCGGCTCTTCGCGCTGATGCTCGGCGACCTCGTGCCGGACATGAGGAAAGCCTATTTTTCCCGCGCCGGGGAGGCGGGCCTGGACCGGGTAATAGGCGGGGCGCACCACCCGTCGGACATAGAGGCCGGGAAGGAACTGGCCGACAAGCTTTACCGCGCCTATAAGAAGAGCCCGGCCTTCCGCGCCGATATGAAAACCCTGAAGGGACTGCTCGCCGAAGAGGAGAGATGAAGGACCTCACCGCGGGCGGCGAAGGGCGGTTGATCTGGAGCTTCACCCTGCCGATGCTCATCGGCAACGTTTTCCAGCAGTCCTATAACGTGGTGGACAGCGTCATAGTGGGCCGGGCCATAGGCAAATCCGCGCTGGCCGCCGTGGGAGCCAGCTTTCCCATACTTTTCCTGCTAGTGTCGCTCCTCATGGGCGTAACGCTGGGTTTTTCCATACTTATCTCGCAGTTCTACGGCGCGAGGGACATGGCCAGGGTGCGCCGGACCATAGACACGGCCTATCTTTTCCTTTTCTTCTCCTCGCTGCTCACGACGGCGCTGGGCCTGGCTTTCTCCGGGCGTATCCTCGCGCTGCTGAACACGCCGGCGGAGATCTTCCCCGAGGCGCTGACCTACCTGCGCATCACTTTCGCCGGGCTCGTTTTTATTTTCAGCTACACCACGCTCAGCTCCATCCTGCGCGGCCTCGGGGATTCCAGGACGCCGCTTTATTTCCTTGTTTTTTCCAGCCTCCTCAATATAGTTCTGGTCCTGCTTTTCGTGACGGGGCTGCGCTGGGGCATAGCCGGCTCGGCCTGGGCGACGGTGCTGGCCCAGGCTTTCTCCCTCCTTCTCGCGGCGCGCTACCTTAATAAGACCCACCCGGTGCTGAAGTTCAGGGTGAAGGGCCTCGAGTTCGACGGGACCATCTTCAGGCAGAGCCTGGTCATCGGCCTCCCCTCGGGAGTGCAGCAGATGCTGGTGGCCGGCGGCATGATGGCCCTTACCCGTCTGGTCAACGGCTTCGGCACCGACGCCGTGGCGGCCTTCACCGCGGCGGGCCGCGTGGACACTTTCGCCGTGATGCCGGCGATGAGCCTGTCCATAGCCATCTCCACTTTCGTCGGGCAGAACATAGGGGCCGGCAAAATGGAGCGCGTGAAAAGGGGCTTGAAGATGTCCCTCTATATCTCCGGGGCCGCTTCGCTGCTGACCACCCTGCTGATCGTGGTCTTCGGCTGGCACCTTATTTCTATGTTCAATTCCGACCCCGCCGTGGTGAGCATAGGCAGCCGCTACCTGCTTATAGTCGGCGGGTTCTATATCGTTTTCTCGAGCATGTTCGTGATAAACGGGGCGCTGCGCGGGGCGGGGGACGCTTTTTTCCCTATGCTCGTTACCGTCCTGGCCCTGTGGGGCATCAGGGTCCCTGTCTCTACCTACCTGTCGGGCCGCATGGGGACGGACGGTATCTGGTGGGGGGTGCCGGCGGCGTGGATAGCCGGCCTCGGGCTTTCCTGGGCGTACTACAATACCGGGCGCTGGAAGACCAGGTCCGCCGTAAAGCCGCGGCCCGAACCCGCTCCTGCGCCGGCCGAGGAAGAGGCGGAGTGGAACGTTTCTAATTTCTAGTTCAGGAGAAAATATGGGAGAAAATGACAGGCTGGTCTATTCCACCGGACCCGATGGAAAAGTGAACTGCCCCAACTGCGGGAAGACCCCCTGCGCCTGCCCCGAGGGGCTGGCGGGGGAAGTGCGCAAGAGGAACCAGACCGAGCCGGTGCGCGTCTCTTTCCGCAGGACGGGCAAAGGCAGCGGGCTTACTCTGGTGGAGAAACTTCCCATGCACCCGGCGGGCAAGGAAGAGCTGCTGAAGAAATTCAAGAAGCGCCTCGGCGCCGGCGGCACCGTCAAGGACGGGGTGCTGGAGCTGCAGGGAGACCGCCGGGCTTTCGTAAGAACCGAGCTCGAAGCCGCCGGCTATAAAGTGAGACTTCTAGGCTGACCAGTACCATTCTATCTGCGCGGGGCTCGGGGCCCCGTCCTGGGTATTGTCCGCGCCTTCCTGCTCCATCCGCGGCAGTATGTCCCGCAGCTTCCAGTCGTCCTTCTGACGGCCGAAGACCCAGTATTCGGTAAAAGGCTCCGGCGCCGCGTCGCGGTGGAGCGGCTTGCCGTTGCGCAGCATCGCGCGCAACGCCGTGGCCGTTATCCTGGCCGTGAATTCGTCGAGGCGCAGCCTGCTTTTTTCGGCGGGGCTGGTCAGCACTATTTCCGCCCTGCGCGCGAACAGGTTGTTGAACTCGAAGGTCAAACCTTCAGATCTCCGCGCCTCCATCACTTTTTTCAGCCTGGCCAGCGCTTCCGCCGAGACGAAATCCGCGCTCAGCAGGGAGCTGTCGTTCTTTCCCCAGGCCCCGTAGACGCTTTCGAAAGCCAGCGTGGCCGCGATCTCCATTTTCTGCCTGTCCCAGCGGCCGTCCGGCGCGGCGGGGGCGCCGCCCCTTGCCGCCGCCGGGGGGAGCGGGGGCTGGTAAGAGGAAGGGGCGGCGGCCGCGAGAGCGGCGGGGCCGGAGACCGCCCGCGGGAAAGTTCCGGCGGCCGGCGGCCCGGCCGGCAGGTTCGGGGCGTTCAGGAAGTCCAGGTCGCCCAGCTGGTCGATGCGGGCCAGGGCCCAGTTCCCGCCGTTCCGGTAGAAAGTCCAGTATTCCTGGAAGGTCGAGGGCTCCAGGCTGCCTTCCCCGCGGAAGCCGGTGCTTTCGTTTATAGTGTAATCCTTAGCCGAGGCCGTGACCAGGGCCGTGAAAGCACGCCCTTCCTTCTCGGGCGTACAGCGCACGTGCACGAAGTCCACGTGGAGGACATTGAGGTCCTCCAGCATGTTTATCTCGCCCCTTTCCTTCATGGCCGCGACTTTCGCGCTGTGGCCCGCGTGGAGGCTGGGCATCATTACGCCGCCCAGCGTGCTGTAATCGCGGGCCTGCCAGGCGGTCTGCACGCGTATGAAGACGTTCCTCACCAGGCTTTCCAGCGCGCCGGGCTCGAACTCCGGGTCGCTGTGCGAAAGGCTTTTAATAATGTCCAGGGTGGCGTCGGCCCTCGGCATCACGTCGCCGTTGGCCAGGAGGCCGCTTTTCCCCTGGCCGCCGGAGGAACCACCGGAATATCCGCCCCTGCGTTCGGAAAAGAAAAGAAAGCCCTTGATCAGCAGGACGGTCCCCGCGATGGCGTACAGCAGATTATCCCCGGCGGTCCTCCTGTGCGGATAGCGGCCGCGGTAATAGCCGCCGCGGTAATAGCCGCTGTCGTAGCCGGGATCGTGATCCCTGCCGCCGTACCCGCCGCCGTAGGAACCGCCGCCCTTGTTATGGACGATGAAGCCGCCGGCTATGAAAGTGTTGGGGGGCGCGACCTCCAGGTTGTAGACGGCCGCCACGCCGCCCGGCTTAATGGACTTTATTTTCGCCCAGAGCCGGCGGCCTTCGGAGAGCACCGCCACTTCCATGCCCTTTTTTAGGTCGCGGACCTCGGTGAAACCTGCGCGCGTGAGCAGCGGATGTTCCGAAGTGGCCGTCAGCCTGCCTTTATTGGTGCGGATGACCATCAGGCGGTCTTTCTTCTCGTAAAATCCCTTCACCACCGAGCGCACCAGGCGTCCGTCGGCGTAAGCGAGCACCTTGTCGCCGGGGCGTATTTTTTCTATGGGAACCCCGCCGGCGTCGGTGGCCACGATCGTACCGGCCGGGAAGCAGCCGCCCCCGCCGCCTCCTCCTCCGCCGCCGCCGCCCCCGCCGCCGGCCCGGGGCCAGGCGGAGGAGAGAGGAGCCGCGAGTAAAAGCGCGAACAGCAGGTTTTTCATCAGTGCAGCGCGGCTACCAGCCCGCCCAGTACGGCCGCCGCTATTATCACGCTGACGCCGAGTATGGCCGCCGAAACGATGCGCCCGAAATATTCGGCCACGGCGCGGTTGCCCCGGATTATTTCCTTGCCCTCGTCCATGTCCGGGGTGATCTTGTTGAAGACGGCGGGGATGCGCGAGGAGAACCAGACGAGGAGAAAAGCTCCGGCCGCGCCGCCAACGAGCGAGAAAACCACGGCCCAGGCGATATTTATAACCGTGTCGGACATAGGGACCTCCATGACTAAACCGTCTCGCATAATTATATAAAAAGGACGCGCGATATAATTTAGCCGCCCGGAAAATGCTAAAATAATAATATAGACGGTCCGGCTGGCCTGAGCGGAAGTCCTTCGGTTCCCGGCAAAAATCACTACTGATCGCGCTGTAAGGCGCGGCTTTTTTTTATGATAACTCTCAGGAACGTATACAAATCCTTCTCCTCGCAGGTCCTTTTCGAGGACGCCTCCCTCCAGATAAACGAGGGGGAGCGCTTCGCGCTGGTCGGCCCCAACGGCGCGGGCAAATCCACGCTTTTCAAGATGATGCTCCGGGCCGAGGAAGCCGACGACGGCGAGATACAGTTCAAGAAGGGCGTGGTGGTGGGCTACCTGCCTCAGGAGAACGCGCCTGTGTCGGACCGCACGGTGATAGAGGAAACGCTGGACGGCGTGGAGGATTACGACGGCCGCATAGAGGCCGAAGGCAAGGCCATACTGATGGGCCTCGGCTTCAAGGTCGCCGACTTCACCCGCAAGGTCAACACCCTCAGCGGCGGCTGGGCCATGCGCGTGGCCATGGGGAAGCTGCTGCTCAAGAAGCCGGACCTGCTGCTGCTGGACGAACCCACCAACCACCTGGACCTGGACTCCCTGCTTTGGCTGGAGGAATACCTGCACGGCTACCAGGGAGCCATCTTCGTCATCTCCCATGACCGCGATTTCATCAACAAGATCTGCAGCGCCATCGTCTCCCTGCAGGACAAGACCCTGCGCGTCTACCACGGCGACTACGAGAATTTCCTGGCCCAGCGCCGGTCCGAGAAGGAAAAGATCTATTCCGCCTGGCGCCTGCAGCAGGAAGAGATAGCGCAGATGGAGGATTTCATAGCCCGCAACCGGGCCCGCGTCTCCACCGCCGCGCGCGTGCAGAGCATGATCAAGCGCCTGGACAAGCTGGAGCGCATCGAGCTGGTGCAGGAAGTCAAGACAGTGAAAATGCGCTTCCCGCAGCCCAACCGCACCGGCACCAATGTGCTGGAGCTCAGGAACATAAGCAAGGTCTACAATGTGCCGGACCACGAGCCCATAACGGTCTACGAGGGTTTCGATTTCCAGCTCCAGCGCGGCCAGAAGATGGCCTTCGTCGGGCATAACGGCGCCGGCAAATCCACCCTGCTGAAAATGCTGGCCGGAGTGATAGAGCCCGATTCCGGAGAGCGTGTGCCGGGTTTGAACGTGAAGACCGGCTATTTCTCCCAGCACCGCGAAGGCATCCTGGACCCGCGCAAGACCGTGCTGCAGGAAGCCATGGACAACGACCGCCTGAACCCGGAGCTGGCGGTCCGCACCGTGCTCGGCACCTTCCTTTTTCCGGGCGACAACGTCTATAAGAAGACCGAGGTGCTCTCCGGCGGAGAGAAGAGCCGCCTGATGCTGGTGAAGCTGCTGATGGACCCGCCCAACGTCATATTGATGGACGAGCCCACCACTCACCTCGACATGGCCAGCGTGGACGCGCTGATAGCCGCCCTGAAGGAATTCGAGGGCACCCTCTGCTTCATCAGCCACGACATCTATTTCATAAACGCCCTCGCCGACTCCGTGGTCCACATCGAGCAGGGCAAGACCACCGTCTACCCCGGCAACTACGATTACTTCCGCTACCGCCAGAACCAGCTCCAGGCCGAGAACGCCGGCGCCAGAAAGAAAGAGGAGGCGAAAGCGCCGCCCAAAGCCGACAACTCCTGCTACGAGGAGAAAAAGCGCCAGGAAGCCGAAGCCCGCAAAAAGACGCGCCGCGCCGAGACCCTCAGGAAAGAGATAGCCTACTCCCGGAAAACCGTGGAAAGCCTCGCCGCCAGAATGTCCGCCCCCGAAATCCACTCGGATTACAAACAGGTCAAAGAGCTGGGCGATAAAATAACCGCCCTGGAAACCAAAATAACCTCCCACACCGAGGAGCTGAAGGCGCTTGAAAGCGGAGAAGGCGCGGCCGCGCAGTAGAGGAAAAAACACATGCAACATGAAACAGCCGCCAAGCGCCGGCAGGACCTGCGCAATATCGCCATCATCGCCCACGTCGACCACGGCAAAACCACCCTCGTCGACGCCATGCTCAAGCAGACCGGCGCCTACCACGACAAATCCGGCGAGGAAGCCATCTGCATCATGGACTCCAACGACCTCGAAAAAGAGCGCGGCATCACCATCCTCTCCAAGAACACCTCCGTCCGCTATAAAGACACCACCATCCATATAGTCGACACCCCCGGCCACGCCGACTTCGGCAGCGAAGTCGAGCGCGTGCTGCGCATGGTGGACGGCGTGCTCCTCCTCGTGGACGCCCTCGACGGCCCCATGCCCCAGACCCGCTTCGTCCTCAAGAAATCCCTCGCCCTCGGCCTGCGCCCCATCGTCGTCATCAACAAGGTCGACCGCCTCAACTGCGACCCCCACGCCTCCCTCGACAAGGTCTTCGCCCTGTTCATGGAGCTCGGCGCCAGCGACGCCCAGCTCGACTTCCCCGTAGTCTACGCCGTAGGCCGCGACGGCTGGGCCTCCGCCGACTACCACAAGCCCGGCAAAGACCTCTCCCACCTCTTCGAGACCATCATAAAGACCGTTCCGGGCCCGCTCGACCTGGACGACCAGCCGCTCCGGCTGCTCGTCACCATGCTCGACTACAGCTCCTACACCGGGCGCATCGGCGTCGGCCGCATAGTGCAGGGAAAGATAGCCGCCGGCCAGCAGGTCTCCATGGCCTGTCCCACTTCCCTGCCGCAGACCCGCAAGGTCATGCAGCTCATGGGCTATAAAGGCCTGGAGCGCTGCGTCATTAAAGAGGCCCGCTCCGGCGACATCGTGGCCGTGGCCGGGCTTGAAGGCATCGAAGTCGGCGACACCATCTCCACCCCGGAAAACCCCGGCGTGCTGCCCGGCCTCGAGATAGAGCAGCCCACCCTCTCGATGGAATTCTACGCCAACGACGGGCCCTTCTCCGGCCGAGAGGGCAAGTTCGTCACCGCCACCCAGCTCCGCGACCGGCTCCTTAAGGAGCAGCAGATCAACGTCGGCCTGAAAGTGGAAGAGCTCCCCGACGGCGGCTTTAAAGTATCCGGCCGCGGCGAGCTGCACCTTTCCATCCTCATCGAGACCATGCGGCGCGAGGGCTTCGAGCTCTGCGTCTCCAAGATGGTCGTGATCACCCACGAGGAGAACGGCGTCACCGTAGAGCCCGTGGAGTCCCTGCTGCTGGACGCCCCCTCCGAGTTCCAGGGCGCGGTGATGAACGGCCTGGGCTGCCGCGGCGCGCAGCTCAAGAACATGGTGATAGGCGAGGACGGCCGCGTCCGCTTCGAATACGTCATCTCCTCCAAGGCCCTGATCGGCTTCAAGTCGGAGTTCATGACCTTCACCAAGGGCTCCGGCCTGATGCACCACAGCTTCCACGGCTTCCTGCCCGAGGGCAATTTCAACCGGCCCAAGCGCAACGGCGTCTTCATAGCCAAGGAAGCCGGCCGGTCGGCCAGCTACGCGCTGAACGGTCTGCAGGACCACGGCATCATGTTCGTGGGCACCGGCGAGGATATTTACGCCGGGCAGATAGTGGGCGAGCACTGCCGCGCCAACGACCTGGTCACCAATCCCTGCAAGGAAAAGAAGCAGACCAATATGCGCTCCTCCACCTCGGACATGTCCATAGCGCTCACCCCGCACCGCGTGATGAGCCTGGAGCAGGCTATCGAATACGTCGAGGAGGACGAGTACGTGGAAGTGACGCCGAAGAGCCTGCGGCTGCGCAAGAAGGTGCTGGACCACAGCCTGCGCAAGCGCGGCGAGAAAGAGTACGATTAGGCCGTCCCTCGCGGCGGCCCGGGAATTCTGATGGACGAGACTTCAGTTCTGGCGGCCGCCGCCGGCCTCGGCGGGCAGGGGGCCCCGGGCACCCTTTTCGGCATGACCATGTGGGGCATGATGGCCTCGCTGCTGTTCTCCGGCATCGGGTTCTTTTATTACAAGCGCGGGCGCTACCAGAACGATACGGTCAAGACCGTCTGCGGCGTCGTCATCATGCTCTATCCCTACTTTGTCACTAACGCCCTGTATATCACGCTTATCGGCGCGGCGCTGATGGCTGTTCCGTACATTATGGAGCGGTATTTCTGACCGCTTCCGTTAAACGATGAAATTATTCACCCGCGGCGAGGGCGGCATAGGCGAACTGCTGGGGGTGGCCTACCCGATGATGCTGTCCACCGCCTCCACCACGGTGATGCAGTTCGTCAACCGGCTCTTCCTCGCCCATTACAGCCCCGACGCCCTGGCCGCCTGCGTGCCGGCCGGCATGCTCGCCTTCGTCTTCTGCTGTTTCTTCTTCGGCGTGGTCTCGTATACCAACGCCTTCGTCTCCCAGTACCACGGCAGGGGGAAAACCGCCAGTGTCTCCGTAGCCGTCTGGCAGGGCGTCTGGCTGGCCGCAGCCGCCGGGCTGCTGCTGCTGGCCCTCACCCCGGCCGGGTTCTACATAATCGGCCATTCCGGCCACGCCGCGCCGGTGAGGGCGCTGGAGAAAGAGTATTTCCTGGTACTGAACTCCTGCGGGATCATCTACCTCACCAGCGCAGCCCTGTCCTCTTTCTTCACCGGTCGCGGCCTCACCAAGGTGCCGATGGTCGTCAACATCGCCGGCAACGCCCTCTGCTTGCTGCTTTCCTGGCTGCTGATCTTCGGCGCAGGGCCGGTCCCCGCGATGGGGATAAAAGGCGCCGCTCTCGCCATGGTGGCCGGCCAGGCGCTGATGCTGGCGCTTTACCTCGCGCTGATCTTCTCCGCAGAGAACCGCCGCCGCTACCGCACCGCCCGGCTGGTGGGGGTGCACAAGGACCTGTTCCTCCGCCTCGTGAAATATGGCGCGCCCAACGGCGTGGGCTTCTTCCTGGACGTGGCTTCCTTCGGCGCCTTCATCTTCATCGTCGGCGCGATGGACAAGGTCTCGCTGGCCGCCAGCAATATCATCGCCTCGATAAACATGATAGCCTTCATGCCCGTCATCGGGCTCGGCATAGCCACCCTTACCGTGGTGGGAAAGTACATCGGCATGCGCAAGCCGGACTCGGCGGTGCGGGTCGCCTATAACGGGGCGAAGCTCGCCGCGCTCTACGCCCTGTTCCTCGGCGTACTGTTCATGGCGGTGCCGGGCGTATTTGTGAATATTTTCGGCTCCGGAAACGCCGCGGAATACGCCGACATACTGGCCAGGAGCAGGCCGGTGATGAAAGTCCTGGCCGTGTTCGTCTTCTTCGACGCGATAGGGATGGTCTTCGCCGACGCTTTGCGCGGGGCGGGGGACACGCGCTTCCAGATGCTGGGCGGAAGCGCCGCCGCCTGGCTCCTCTTCGTGCCCGGTATCTGGTACATCACCCACTACGCCGGCGGCGAGCTGATCCACGCCTGGGCCTGGGGCGCCTTCTACATGGTCCTGCTGGCGGTATTCTTCGGCCTGCGCTTCCGCTCGGGACTGTGGCGGAAGATAGATATATTGAAAGGCTGAGGCGGGCGAAGCGGCCTGCTATGCTGTAGGCGGGCGCTGTTTTAATATCTTTGAGGCAAAGAGAGCGGTTTTTTCCATAAGGAGCACCGCTTCGGAGGCTTCTTTTACAGTGGTTGTTTCGCCGGGATAGCGGATCTCGACGGCGTAACGGTTCAATTCCCTGAATCCGGCTTTCATCGGCTCAGCGGATATCCCGCAATCTTCCAGCATTTTTGCCAGCGCCAGCAGGTCATGTGTCCTGGGCGCCGGCTTGCCGCGGAACGCGAGGACAGCCTTCATGTATTTTTCGGCGCACTGTTGGGCGTGGAAACAGGCTATTTCAGCCTGGTCCTTGCGGCGCCTGGCGTCGCTCAACGCCCTCCGCGCCGCCAGGCGGTCGGCTTCCGCTTTCCTGACCCACTCTTTAATGTATATGGGACTCATACAGGACTTTGCCGCGGTTCATGATCTCGTGGATAAAACTGTCGCCTATGTCCAGGCGGCGCGAAATCTCCGCTGAACTGCGCACCAGCACATCTACAGGAAAAATATGGCTGCCAATGGCCAGGTCCACCAGCTTATAGCGCTTTTTTTTGTCCTGCGGGCGGTTGCATACCACCAGCAGGTCAATATCGCTGGAACGGCCCGGCTTTCCGTACGCAAAAGAGCCGAATAAAACTATCTTTTCGGGGTTGACCTGTTCAGCTATGCGCGTAGTGATCGCTTTGATCCATTTCCTGCGCTCGTCGACTTTCATCTGCGTTATTATACAAATTACTATCCAGTGACGCGCTGTAATTGTGCTCAGGGCCGGGATGGAACTACCATGTCAATTGGTCCCCTGTAAACGTAAACCCGGGGCGGCGCGCCGGACCCCTGCCCTTAAAATGCTAAAATGTATTATCGGGCTTATGAATGATCCAAAAACAGACGCCATGCGGGAGTGGGTTGCCCGGTGGCGGAAAACCGGCCCCGAACTTGAGCGCATCCGCTTACAGGAACTGCGCCAGGTCGTTGTCGGCTCCTCTATCGAGCAGCTCGAGGATTCTTTCCAGTCGGCCCTTCTTAATTATCCCGCCCGCACTTCTTCCGGCCTTATCGAACAGCAGCGCTGGTTCATGAGGTTAAGAAGGTGAAAACCCTCTTCCAGACCGCGGCCGAACTTCAGACTTTCCTGGAAAAAGAAAAATACCGGTTCTGTTTTATCGGCGGCATTGCGCTTCAGCGCTGGGGAGAACCTCGTGTCACCGTAGACGTGGATGTAACGCTTCTTACCGGCTACGGCGGAGAGGCGCCTTTTATCCGCGCGCTTCTTAAGGAATATCGCTCCAGGATCCCCGACGCCGCCGCCTTCGCGGCGGAAAACAGGGTGCTGCTTCTTAAATCAGCCGGCGGTATAGCGCTGGACATCGCCCTTGCCGCCCTGCCTTTCGAGGAGGAGGCCGTAGACCGCGCGACTGTTTTCGAATTCCTTCCCGGGCTCCGCCTGCTAACCTGCTCGGCCGAAGACCTGATCGTCATGAAATCATTTGCCAACCGGACAAGGGACTGGGCCGATGTTAAAACGGTAATAGAGCGTGACCCGGGGCGGCTGGATAAAACCTATATCCTGGAACGCCTGACACCCCTGGCGGAAATAAAAGCCGCGCCGGAAATCCTGAAAAACCTCAAAGCTCTTTTTTAACCGACGGCCTGGATAAAATGAACGAGCCGGCGGCCCCTGCAGGGATAGAACCGCCGGGTTTTCCCGTACGGCCACATCGCCATATGCGTCCCCTCAGTCCAGACGAACGAGCTATTTATGCGGGGTGTGGTGAGCGTGGCGCCCGGTCGCGCGCTGCATGAGAATTTCATTGATAAGCGTTTGATAGCCGATGCCGCGATGCTTTGCCTGAGCGAGTGCCCATTCCAGCGCTTTAGGGTTCAGCCGGATCTGAATGGACTTATATTTCTCAGGTCCTTTCAGAGGCCGCCCGCGGGAAGGTCTTTTGACGCCGAGCTTGGCTTCGATAGCCTTCCTGGCCATCTCCACCTCTTTACCTGTAACCCGATGAGCCTGCTTAAAGGGGAATTCCTTTATTTTTTTCATATTGCCTCCTTTCACTACGAGTCGCCCTAGTTAAAGTCCGTATTTACAGTATATACCATAAATAGCCGGATTTAAGGGGTTGGATTTGTTTCTTCACCGCCCCACCCGATCACCGCTGCCTTCTTCGACGCGCTAGGCATGAGGCGGCACAGGATAATAAGTCATATGCGCCCCGTCCCTACCGTCCGGCTGCGGCGCGCTAAAGCCGGGAGGAATAAGATCTCCACGCCACTTGACTTCCGGCGCGCTGTGATGTATTCTATTAAAGTAGCAGAATAGCTACTTATATGAAATGGATGGAGATCGAGGCCAGGCTGCGGGGGGGCGGGTTCCGCCTCTTCAGCGCGCGGGAATTCCGTCAGGTGACCGGCTCCGGGGCGGTTGCGGCCAAATTCCTGCTTATCCGCTATACGCGCCGGGGGCTGCTCTGCCGCCTTAAGCGCGGCCTTTACGCCTTAAGATCCGCCATGCCTTCAAAATGGGGCATAGCCAACCGGCTTTATAAACCCTCCTATATTTCGCTTGCCTCGGCCCTCTCGTACTACGGCTTTATCCCCGAGTCCGTTTACGCCGTAACTTCGGTCACCGCCAAAACCACCCGCGAATTCGAGGCTGACGGCACATCCTACATTTACCGCACGGTAAAAAAGGACGCTTTCAGCGGCTATAAAACCATAGAGACAGGCGGGGAAACCGTGCTGCTGGCGGAAAAGGAAAAGGCGCTGGCGGATTACCTTTACTTCGTCTTTCTTAAAAAAGAGCGCCTGAATACCCGCCTTAACATGCGCGGCGCGAATAAGCGCCTGCTTGGCGGGTATCTGCGCGCTTTTAAAAATAAAAGGCTGCTGGACTGGTACGCTCATGATCTCAAAATCCCTGATTGAAGAGCTTGGCGCCAAGTGGCAGACGCAGGAATTGAACGTGGCGCGTGAATACGCGCAGCATGTGCTGCTTTCCGCCCTGTACGGGGCCGATGAGGACATAAAGCTGGCCTTTAAAGGCGGCACCGCCCTGCGGCTGCTGCGCCGGAGTCCGAGATTTTCCGAGGACCTGGATTTTACCGGCTGGGCGAAGGCCTTTCACGCGGGAAGATACGTGGAACTTGCCGTAAAGGAGGCTTCCAGGGCAGGGCTGGCGTTTAAGACGCTTGAATCGAACGAGACCAGCGGCGGCTGGTTCGCGCTTGTGGAAACCGAGGTGCACGAATGGCCGGTCCGGGTTGAATGGAATATCTCGCTGCGCGCCGGCGGGGCACCGCTTTCCGAGACGGTGCTGGTGAGTACGCCTCTCTGGCCGCCCTATTCCGTGCGGGCTTTGCCCGTTTCCGACATGGCCGCCGAGAAACTGGAGGCCCTGTTCCGCCGGAAAGAACCGCGCGATTTTTTCGATGTTTACTATCTAATTAGGAACCGCCTTGGCGTGAAGGAAATAGCGGCCCGCAAAGCGGGACTAATAAAGTGCGCGCTGGAGTTAAACCCCAAAATGCTGAAAAACGAGTTGAAACAATTTCTTCCGCGGAGCCAATGGGCGCTGCTCCCGCAGTTCCCTAAAATCCTGGTGCAGGAACTGGAGAGGTTGTGAATGGATTATTATGGGAGAGCGGGGACGTATATGACGTTATGACGATTTATTCACATCCGGCCGGTGTTCTCGGGTAACCATACTTTACATTTAATCGGATTTTATGTAAGGTATGGTTATGATAAACAGACCTTTTTGGATAAACAGCATAAAATCCGCCTGGGATAAAGCACCGATCGTCTGGCTGTCCGGGGTGCGGCGTTGTGGAAAAACCACCTTGGCCGGTATTCTGGACGGTGAAAACACTCTTTACCTTAACTGTGACCTGCCGGCGGTTGAAGATATGGTAAAAGATCCGGAATTCTTTTTCCGGAATTGCGGAAGCAAATTTGTCATTTTTGACGAGATACACCAGCTTAAAGATCCGAGCCGCCTCCTTAAAATCGGAGCGGATATGTTTCCCGAAATCAAAGTATTGGCGACGGGCTCCTCTACGCTGGCGGCGGGTAAAAAATTCAAGGATACCCTGGCCGGAAGAAAAAGGCGGATCCACCTCGCCCCCGTTCTTTATCCCGAGCTGGAACTTTTCGATGCTACTCTCCAGAAACGGCTTCTACACGGCGGTCTGCCCCCGGCGCTGCTGGCCGGGAAAAAAGACCCATCGTTCTACAGGGAATGGGCCGACTCATTTTTTTCGCGCGATATACAGAAGCTTTTTGGTCTAAGGGATCAATCTAAGTTCAACCTGTTGTTCGAATACCTGATGAGACAAAGTGGAGGGATATTTGAGGCGTCGAAAGCGGCTTCGGCACTTGGCGTAAGCCGGCCCACCATAGAAAACCACCTGGCGGCAATGACAATTACCGGTGCTATGACTATCCTGCGCCCCTTTTTCGGCGGAGGACGGAAGGAACTGGTTAAGGCCCCGAAAGTATACGCCTTCGATACCGGATTTATCAGCTTCTTCCGCGGCTGGGAGCCGCTTCGTGCATCGGACAACGGAACGCTATGGGAACATCTGGCGCTGGAGTATCTTACGGCGCTGAATCCGCAGCGGACGATCCTTTATTGGCGCGACACCGCCGGCAGGGAACTGGATTTTGTCATACCCAGGGAACGGGATGAGGTGGATGTGTTTGAGTGTAAATGGAGCCCGGACGAATTTTCCCCCGTCGCGCTGAAGGTGTTCCGCGCGGTCTACCCAAAAGGCGAAAATTTCCTGCTTTGCCCCGTGTCAAAGCCATATAAAAAAGCTTTCGGCAGTTTAACCGTCACCGTAACTTCTGATATCGGCTTGGCGGAATAGCCGGGCCGGGCTAGATCTGTTTCTTCACCCGCCCTGCCCGATCACCGCAGTCTTCTTAAGATAGATATCCTGAAAGGCTGATAGAGTATCGACATCGCGCCTTTTTTTCCGGGCGCTATTCTTTTTCCGGTGGAGATTCCGCTGTCGTTCTCTTTTGCAGGGGTTCCCCGGCGGCGAGTTTCGCCGCGCATTCCGGGCACGCGCACTCCTCGTCGCCGCCGTCGTCTTCGGGCCGGTCGCCCAGCCGGCCCGACAAGATACGCAGGAGCGTCTTAAGGAAGGGATTTTTCACAACGAAGACGTTCTCTATTCCGAATTCCTCGAACTCGTAGTCATACCGGTCTTTTCTGTCCCAGAGCGCGTCGAAATACTCTTTTTTCTCAGGGCCGTCGCCGTGTTTTTCCAGTTCGCGCTCTGCCAGCCGCTGGGACAGTTCCTCCCAGAAGACTTCGCTGTCGTAATCAAAAATGGCGGCGCTCACCTCCTGTTCCTCGTGCAGGGCGTCCGCGGGGGAAAACAACTCCGTTGCCTCGTCGAAATCGGCGTATTGCCGCAGCCCGGCGGAAGCGGCGTAGGAGAAGATCTTGCTTTCAAATCTTTCAACGTCTCTGTCCGGTTCGGGATTGTTGCTGGTCAGCAGCCAGTTCCCAAGATAAACCGTCTTAAGAAGCCGTTCATATTCCGAGTTGCTTAGTCGCAGTATTACGTCATTGGCGGCCATTATGATCCCCCGCGAGAAGTTTACCGTGCCCGAGAATCCCCGGCACCGCAATTATAGCTGTTTATTCCGGGGCTTCACCAGACGTAGAATTAGCCTGAGAATTAGCCCGCCTAAGGGAGCTTCGGCGCTAACCAATCCGGGTTGTCGGCGGGCTTAGGGTCTTTTTGGAGACTCAGGATGGCCTCGACCACCCGGCGACGCCTGGTCGGTTCGAGGCACGAGAGAAAATTGTCGAAGAACGCTTCGGTTGCCTTATGAGGATACCGAGCGCTGTAAGAATGGCTCATTTCTTCAAGTGCTTTTTGAGACTGGACCCGGCAGGGAGTCCTTTGGACCCGGAGCGTATTGCCTTAACTCCGGAGTTCACAACCTCCGCCATGCGCTTGTCGGTCAGGTCTTGTAACTGTGTCAGCAGTTGGATGAAGACGTCATAGGACAAGACGACCTCGGCGGGCTTGCCTCTTTCGGTGGCCACCACCGTCTTGCGCCCGCGGATGATTCCGGATAAATTCCCTCGCAATTCAGCAACGCCCATGTGAGGCGCGCTTAGAAAATTCAAGATATTCATGGCATTTCTCCCACCTTAAGGTATCTCTGAGATCGTATGGACATAACTATGTACATATTGTATAGCATATATATGACCATGTCAAGGGGTAGTGAACTGGCGTGCCGAGCGTCAAGGAAACTGGAAAAGCTGGGGACGCAAGGCCAATAAAATCCCCCGCTCCGGATGCGCCGCGCAGCTCCGTGAGGAATACGCTCCCCCCTTGACTTCCGGCACGCTGTAATGTGTTCTATTAAAGTAGCAGAATAGCTACTTATATGAAATGGTTGAGATCGAGGCGGCTCCGTGGCTGCAGGTTCCGGCTCTTTACCGCGCGGAATCCTTTAAAAAGAGAAACTGGTTTTATCCGTTTTTAAGCCGGGCGCTTAAGGATTTGGCGATCTGGATGATGCGTTTGCGATCTTTCGGGGAACTGCCGCGAAGGATCTTGATGAGGGAAAGCAGGTCTTTTTCCCGGCCCGCGGAGAAATACACCGCCGTTTTCTCCCGCGTTGCGGAAGGGGCGGCAGTCAAAGCGCCGCGCGCGCCTGAAAGCAGTTCCGGAAGCGGCTTTTTCAGGGGGATGTCCCAAATTTAGTTGAAAGGTGTCTGAGGCGGGCTGATTCATTGTAGCCTCTTTTACGCTTTCACTTCAACCAAGTTTTTATTCTTCTCCAGCGCAGCTCGCAGCTCTGGCATATTTACCCAGCCTCTCACCCGGTGCCAGCGCTCTTCCGCGAAAAGCAGCGCCGCTGCTGCCCAGCGTTGGGTTTGCGCGCCGTTGCGCCACCGCTTGACCCGGTCGGTCCGGTAGCCCACCGAGGAAAACGCGGACTCTATGCAGTTGGTCGTCCTCAGGCTTTCGCGTAGCTTTTCACTTACGCCCAGCCGATGCAGCGTCAGCGTTTCCTCCAGGCCCTCTTCAAGGCTGCGTGCCGCCGACGGATTTATGCGCTCCAGCTCGCTTATACAGGCGTATAGCGCGCTTTTCGCGCCCTCGTATTCCGTCATGCCGTACGCCGCGTTCAGCTTGCCGCGGAACTCCGGCTGAAGGCTGTCCGGCAGGTGTTCCAGCACGTTGCGCTTCTTATGCTCCTGGCAGCGCTGGGTAAGCGCCAGCCCGCCGAACACTTTCCCTATCGCTTTTTTCAGCGCCTTCGCCCCGTCGGTGATGAATAAATACTGCTTTTGCGGATCCAGCCCGCGCTTGATAAGGTCGTTCAGCAAACCTTCGCAAACAGCCGCGTTCTCCGTCGCGCCCTGCCATAAACCAAGCGTATGCTTTCTGCCGTGTACATCAATGCCTATCGCCACGATCAGCAGGATGTCGCCGAAGCCTTTGCCGTCTATCAGGATGGCCACCGGGTCTATCGCGTCTATCCGCCGCTCCATAAGCTCCTGGAGGCGCTCCTGGGCCGCGACTATGAAATTACGGCTTACCGACGACCTGCTGATACCGTAACCGCGCATAAAGCCGGTAACGCCGGCCTCATAATCCCTGGTGGACACGTTGCGTATCATGTCGCCGAAGGCGCGCCGGGGCAGCTCGCTTTCGCCCTGGAACGCTTTATACGTCTCAAGCGGCACTTCGCGGCCATTACGACTTCTGACGCGCAGGCTTGCCGTTGCGACCTTGCGACCGTTCAGGCAGATATAGCCTGGCTGACTGCCGTGCCGGTAACCGCTACCCGCTTCCAGCAAGCGCTGCCGCTCGCCTTCCATAAGCGAGGCAACTACGGCCAGACCGGCCTCGTCCGCGACACGCTTCAAACCATCCGCTGCGTTGCTCATTATATCTTCAACAGATATATTGACTGCGATATTCCTGACTGCGCCGGTATATTTGCCTCCGGCGTTGAACTTTTTGTACTGTTTCATTGGCGGTGCCTCCCAGTATTCACTTACTGCATTCAACCTTGATTGTATCAAGGTCGGAGGCCCGCCTCAAATTTTTTCAACTATTCTCGGGAAACGCCCTTTTTCAGTCCGTCAGCTATCTTTTTGAGGTTGGTGAGCGAGGGATTTCTCCTGCCCCGTTCCACATCTCCCAGGTAATTGGGGTGCAGTTGGGCCCGGAAAGCCAGTTCCTCTATGGTCAGGCAATCCGCCAGCCTGGATCGGCGGATATTCCTGCCGACCAGCGCCTGTAGTTTTAAGTCCACATTCCCTCCGAAGTCATACCTAATTCTATTCAATGTCATTCAGTTTATCCACAATGAATAAGTGTTGTAGAAGTCTTTGACAATACCACGCATAAGTGGTATATTCGAGAAGGGGGAAACAACAAGCCAAACGCTGATTTCGCCCCCTTTCGCTTTCCGTTATTATGGCCAGATATTTCCTTTCTTGTATTAGAACCTTTGTTTTTACTTTAGTAGTTGTCATCCTTTCATGTCTAAGCGGGCATGGGCTTCTTTTGGCCGCTGAAGTCGGCCAAAAGGTCGCCGTTCTGGATTTTAAAACCGTTGGAGATTCTACTGACCTCGGGGAAGAAGCCGCGGAAACATTGCGGACCTATTTACTGGAAACCGGGAAGTATACAGTGATCAAGCGCGGCATGATCAATAAGGCTTTGAAAAAGCAAAGGCCGGGTTTAAGCGGGGAAATCGACCAAGCTACGGCCATAGGCGTAGGTAAGGTACTGGGTGTGCAGCTTGTCGCTGTGGGCAGCGTGGTAAAAAAGGACGAGCTCTACACTCTTACCGTACGTTTTGATGCCGTGGCAACCGGAGAGATGATCTTCAGGAAAAAGCTTGCCACAGAAAACAGGGAAGATATTTCCGACTTGTGCGGCCGGATGGTTAAACTGCTTACAAAAAAAGATGCTCCGCAGGTGGAAGGGAAACAGTCAGCCGCAGGAAACTGGGCACTGGGAGGTATCTACCCCGGAGCAGCATTAAAATATGTGACCGGCGGTAAAAGCGCCTGGGAGTTAAGGGCGCAATCCGGTTCCGGAGTTCTTGCCCTTGGCCCCAGATATTACCGCTATTTATCAAAGAACGCCAACCCGCGCCTGTTTCTGGGAATAGAGGCAGACTACATAACCTTCAAAGGCGAAGTGAGCAAAGGCACAGGCTTCGCCGGAGGAGCTTTTGCCGGCGGTGAAATTTTCCTGACCAAACAGATAGGCCTGCTCATGGACTTCGGGCCCATGTACATACATTTAGCTGATAGTAACTTTTCGGAATCCGCAAGCGGGATTGAATATGTATTAAATATGGGGATTTACTGGCATTTCGAGTAATCTCGGATAAACCATATGCGAAAATTTATAATTAGTATTTCCATTATTCTTATTCTCCCAATTGTCGTAT
>JACQPH010000077.1 GCA_016207645.1 Elusimicrobiota bacterium | reverse complement strand
TTCCAGCACGAGCCCAGCTCCTTCCGGGCTTTTATCGAAATTGACAAGGCAGCGCAGCAGCAGTTTGAGCGCCTCCCCGCCGGAACAGGCGAGGACCCTGTTGATCCGGGCTTTCCCGAGCAGAAAGATCCCGCCCAGGGGCCAGGAGCCGGGCCTGCCGTCAGCCCGCATCTCGCCCCAGAAGGGGGAGCCGTGTACCCTGTAGAGACCCGGCGCCGGCCGGACCAGGTTTATCTCGTCGCTGATAACCTCGGCCCCCGCCGCGGCCGCCAATTTCGAAAGCGTGGACTTGCCGGCGCCGGATTTCCCTAAGAACAGGTACGCTTTGCCGCCCTTTACCAGCCCGGCGGAATGCAGCATGAAGCCGCCGGAGCGGAGAAGCAGGAAACTTATGAAAGAGCGCAGAAAAGCGTCAAGACACTGCTCATTTGTGGCCGCTTCCAGGGTGCCGGCGCGGCTTTTCATATCCAGGCCGGCCTTAAAATCCCCCCTCTTCAGCTCCAGCCGGGAACCGTCAAAGTATATGGACGGTTTAAAGGGCTCCTGTCTTCCCGGGCCGGCGGAGACCGAAAAAGCGTACCCGCCGGCTTTACCCGCCGCAAAAAGCCCGTACCTGCGCTTTAAAACAGAAATGATACCTACCGAGTCCGATTTAAAATTCACCCTGAAACCCGAGATCTCCAGCCCCGCCCGGCAATAAAAGGCGGCAGGAGCTTTTCCTGGGGCCTTTTTTGAAAAGGCGGCGGGGGTCTTTTCCATCAGGAGCATCAGGGGAAAGGCCATTCCTGCTTGCTGTCCAGCCAGGAGATGCGCGTCGGGTAAATTGTGTTGGTCAAGATAGCGTCGGCCACATTGTCGTCGTAAAAAACATAGACATTGCCGCTGAGGCCGGCTATGCCGCTGGGGGAGAAGACGACGCCGTGGAAAACGGTGCCGCCGCCGCCGGAAAGCGCCCCGCCGCAATAGGTGAAGCCGCGCACATGCGGGTTGATCTTTACGCCCGAACGCTTATTGGGGGTGGGGCCGCCCGACTGGAACTCGAATGTGGCGTTGAGCGTGGCGAGCCCGTTGTCGCCGTAGTATTCGTCCAGTGCCACCGTGTCGAACTTCCGGTACTCGCGCCAGGCGTCTTCGGGGATGCCCCCGGTGAAAGGGGCGGGAGCGCCGGCGGTGGGGATGACGTAAGCGCCCCCTCCGGTGCCGTTAAAGCTGAGATTCCCCGTAACTATCAGGTTGCCCCACAGGAAGCCGTTATTGATGCTCAGGTTGCCGTTGACGTAAACAGTACCGGTGGAAGACATGGTAGTGCCGTTGAAGCTCGCGGCGGCGGGCCAGTAGCAGCTTCCGGCCGGGGAAGCGCCGGCCGGGAACCTGAAAGGTACGGCGGTGGAACATTTGGTCTTCTGGGCCGTGGCCGCGTACTCGGTGAGGCTGACGGTAGGCGGCGGCGGGACGCCCGGGGCGCAGTTGTAGGCCCAGTTCTCCAGGTTGTCCGTGCAGGGGGAGGTGGTGGCCCAGCCGGTGATGGAGCCCACGGCGAACTTGCGCGGATATTCCACGTCGGAGGCCCCGGTCAGGGTTATGCTGCCGCGGCTTTTTATCGGCCCCCAATCCACCACAACGCCGCCGTTTATGCTTATCCCGTTGGCGTACATGGCGGAATTGACGTCGCCCTTGGAGTAAACCACCTTCAGCGCCCTGGTCTCGCGGTTCATCTTGTCCCGGCCGACGGTGAGTATGGTAACCTCGTCGTTCTCGGGGCCGCTGGTGATCCGGATAGTGTAAGTGCCGCCGGACAGGTCGCTGTAAATGGTGTCGAAATTGAAGCCGGTCTGCACCTCCCCGTCCTGGATGGATTCCCAGGTGGAGGTGGATTCGGCTATTTTCTGGTAGCCCCTGTCCACCGCCGACTCGGCCAGCTGGAAGGCGTTGGTGTTCTGCCCCTGCTTCACGCTCCATCTGGCCTCGTTCTGCACGTACTTGACCATGGTGGGTACCACGATGGCCAGGATGACCAGCAGCACCAGGACGCCGACCAGGAACTGGCCTTTGCGGTTTTTCATCAGTTCATCACCCTCACTTTCTGTATGGAGAGCTGCAGCGCCTTTTTCCCGCCGCGGAAGGTGGGGGACTGCATGGTCATGGCCACCGAGATAATGGTGATGTCGTCCGACCGGGGATAGGTAAAAGCGATAAAGGCCAGGTTGTCGGACAGCATGCTGACATTGCCGTTATTGTTCATGTAAAGTTTCTTCCCGCTCTGGTAGAAAGACATCGACACCGTGGCGCCGGTAGAGTTCACCATCTGGTACTGGATGCGGGAGGTCGGAGGCTGGCCGGCGGCGTTGTCTATCACCACAGTGGCGCTCTGCGCCTGCCGGGTGAACCTGTTAATGCTGTCGAGGGAAGCGCGCACGTCGCGCTGTATGGCGTAGCGGGCCGAGGTCAGCCTCCAGAAGTTGGTGGTCTGGTACATGAGCGGCGCGGCGATGGTGATGACTATGCCCATGATGGCCATCGTCATCATCAGCTCCATCATCGTATAGCCGCCGCGCTTTTTCCCTACCATACGAAATCCTTCGTGACGGTGGTTCCCGCTGTGCTGACCCAGACCGAGGAGAAGCTTCTGGAAGTATAGGTGACCGAGCCGGTATTGGTGTTGACCACGGGGTAGAAAGCCCTTATGTTGTACGGCGTGACGGTGCTGGACCTGACATCCAGGCTGTAGGTGCCGTCCGCCTGGCTGGAGACGGCGTACAGCACCGCCAGCGTCGGGGCAGTGGCGGCCGTGATAGTGGGCAGAGGGTCGTTTACCGCCCCCGTGCTGGCCACGACCAATACCCCGGTGGTGATGGAGGCCGTGCTGGCCACCACGGTGCCGGAGATGGTGGCCATGGCGCCGACCACCGTTATCGTGCCCGCGAAGACCGAACTGCCGGGGGTGGACAGGGTGGCCGTAAGCGGGCTGGAGGGCAGCGAAGTATAGCTTTGCAGGGCGTCCAGCACCGGGGTGACGGTATAAGCGACCGAGGAGGTGGCGGCGCTGATGTAATAATGCCCGGTGGTGTCGCTGGTGTCCTCGTAGACCGGCCCGCCGTTGGTGGCCTGCACTATTATGCTGGGCAGGGCGCCGGTGCCGGAGTCCACATAGCCGGAAATGGTGCCGCCCTGGGCCAGGTGGAAATCGGGCACGACGGTGACGGCGCCCGCCGTAATGGTGACCGTCTCGTCCGAGCTCTGGTAACTGCCGTTAGCCGAACCGTAGTTGGCCGTGATCACGGCCGTGCCGGTGCCCAGGAACAGCCTGTAATAACCCTGGCTGTTGGTATAGACGGTAGTACCGGCGCTGCCGACCAGTATCGTGGGGCTGCCCAGGGCCTTGTTCTGGTCCGGCCCGCTGCCGTAAACGTAACCGGTGGCTATGCCGCCGCTGACGCTGGAGGAGAGAGCCACCGTGCCTATATTCTTGGTCTGGTCGGCCGTAATGACCAGGCTGGCGCTCGATTTAAAAATAGTGTTGGAGGCTATGAGCACCTCCCAGGAGCTGCTGACGTTCAACACGGCGCTGGTGGCCACATTAGTAAGGAAGAAAAAGCCGGTGGAGGAAGCCAGCACGGAGGTGGAAAGCCCGTCATTGGCGGTAACTACCGCGCCGGCGCCGGGAGTGCCTGTCTGCGGGGCCTTATAACCGAGCTGCCCGCTCATGGTCCTGAAGATCGGCGGCACGAAATGATAGAAGTCGAGGTTGTTGGCGTTGGTATCATAGCAGCTGCCGGTATACTCGCTCCCGCCGCTGGAACTTGTTCTGCGGAAGAACTGCGCGCCCTCCACTATCCCCGCAACCAGCCCGTAAGCCGTGCCTTCGTAATACGGCGCGGCCTTGGCGGCGCCGGTGCGGCTCCACCCCAGGGTATCAAGAGGGTTGCCGTCCACGTCGCTTATACGTATGGCCCCGGCCTTATCCCTGCGTATGCAGTTAAGCTGCTGTCCCGCCCCCCCCACAGTGGAACAGTCCGGGCTGTTCGCGGCGGCGTAGACGGCATCCGCGGTAACAGCGGTGTCCTTGTAAACGAAAGTCCCTGTGCTGGCTATAAGATAATGGTAGCCGGAAGGTATGAAGGTGGACCGGTGCGTGAGCCAGATCTCGGGAATGTCCTGGGAAGCGCCGGTCTCGCCGTAATAGGAGAGTATAATATTATTCGAGGTGCTGTCCGCCGGGTCGGTGAGCAGGTTTATCTGGTAAGTGGTGGGGTTGTAGAGCGAAACGAATTCCAGTTCATCCCCGTTCAGCATGGCCGAGGAGGCCACCACCATGTATATTACGGGATGGTCCCGGATATACACCTGGCCGGAAATAGCGCCGGTGGCTATCTTGGTGAGCGCGAAATCCTGGTCGGTGTACTCGTCCTCCTCCACCGTGATCTCGGCGCTGTTCATCGGGAAATAACCCTGGGTGGAACACACCAGGGTATAGGTGCCGGGCGCCACCTGGAACCGGTATTCCCCGGTCGCGGGATCGCTGTAGCCGCGCCATTTGGGCGAGCCCTGGACCTGGATGAGCGCATTGCCGATAGCGGCCCCCCCGGACGCGTTGGTGATTGTGCCGGTGAACCCGGCGCTCAGCACCGCCGCGGTCGGGTTCTCGTAATAGCTGTCTATCTGCACTTTCCGGGGAGTGCCGTTCGCGTCCGTCCACATCACGGTGACCGTGATCTTCTTCATGCCCGGGTCGTTGTCGGTATAGGACAGCGGCGTGGCCACGGAGCCGGAAAGCGTCACATAATCCACGTTCACCACGCGGGTCATGGCCGGCATGCCCCAGAGGGTGATGACCTGCGGCGGGTAATTCACGGTATCGTAGATGAAATTGGGAGAATAGCCGGTGCTGACGGAGGTGGCCGTAGTGACGAGAAGCTGGAAATAGGATTTATTCTTCAGCACCTCCATCTTTTCCTGGGCCAGGTTGGTGGCGATGGTCTTGATGCGCGACTGGGTCATGGCCCGGTTGATGTACTTGAACGCGCCCATGCTGCCGATCACGCCGATGGTGAGCACGGAAACGGCTATCATCAGTTCCGTAAGCGTCACCCCGGCGCGCCGGCGGAGCGGCGCGCCGAATAATTTCCGGCTTGCTTTTCTCATAATACCGCGGTTATTACCTGTTGCCCGCCCTTGCCTCATTATAAATACTCTACCACGGGAAAAGCAAGGCCGGGGCAAAAAAACATCAAATTTCGGTCAAATCCCTCCGCGGCCATGGAACTCCCTTTTCTCCTTCCTGCCTTTATCCCCATTATATTTACTAAGGGTACGAGCCGGCGTCCTCTTCCTCGGGCGCGGCTTCTTTGGCCGCCGGGGCGGCGGCCGGCTCCCCGGCTTCGGCCGGCTCGGCCTTAGGGGCGGTTTTTTTCCTCGGCACGCGCTTCATTTTGGGCGCGGGCTGGACTTCCTTATCCACCATGGTCTGCCCGGCCTCGTCGTCCGCGGGGCCGGCGGACGGGGGCGGCAGCTTCCGGCGCTTGACCAGGCGCTTCTTCTTCAGGGGCTTCGCCGCGCCGCCCTCGCCGGCGGGGGACCGCCCCGCGGCGGCGGAGCCCGGCCCGCCCTTGCCGGCCAGCAGCAGTTCGTCATAGCTCTGGCGCTGGTCGTCGTCCAGGAATTCGCGGATGGTGTCCGGCAGTTCCCGGTTCAGCTTCAGCATCTCGTAGCGGTTGGAATTCATCCTGCCGCGCCATTTCTTCTCTTCGGCGGAGTTCTTGTCGAACTCCTTCATCAGCTTGTCGAACTCCCCCATTTTCTTGTCGATGGCGGAGGAAAGCCTTTCCTCCTGCTTCGAGCTCAGGCGCAGCGCGGCGGAGAGCTCGGACATGATCTTCCGGGCGTCCGGCCTCTGCACCGGCTCGGCGCTGTCCGCGGCTTCCGTACCCGCCTTCGACGGCGCTTCGTCCAGTTCCACCCGGCTCAGTTCCTGGGAGAATACGGCGGCGGGAAGCGCCAGCAGCGCCAGGATAAGAAGTTTCTTCATGGTTTCCTCCACTACTCGACTAGATCGGCTATGGCCACCCGGCTGGTATGCTCGGTGCGGCCCCAGAGCTCGGTGCCGCGCAGCAGCCCGGCCACGAAGATAGGCAGCCGCAGCAGCCCCAGCGCCGGCTGCAGAAAGTAGGCCGCCGCCAGGTCCGGCCTGGCGCGCTCCAGCACCAGCGCCACCGCCGGGTAGAGCAGCAGCGGCGCCAGCGAAAGGGCCTTCATCGCGTGCTCCATGCCCGGCAGCCGCCCGTAGAGCCAGAGCGCCAGGTTGAAAGAGTCGCGGCTGTACCAAAGCAGCGCGGCGGCCAGCGCCGCCACCGCGAAGCGGTAGGTCTGGGCGCAGTAAAGCCCCCCCTCGAAAGCGCGGAGATCCCCGCGGCCCAGGGCGCGGGCGGCCAGCCCGGGCAGGTGGCGGCGGGCCGTGTCGAGCGAGCCGCGCGTCCAGCGTATGGTGCGGCGGAGGTACTGCCGCAGCGTCTCCGGCTCCTCGTCGTAGACCACCGCGTCCCGCGCCCAGGAGATGCGCACCCCGTGGCGGATGAGGCGCATCTGCATCTCCAGGTCCTCCGTCAGGCAGGTCTCGTCCCACTGGTGCCTCCGGGCGAGCTCCGCCGTGAAGCACATGCCCTTGCCGTGCAGCGTGGCGGACAAGCCCAGCGCCTGCTTGGGCAGCTGGAAGAACCTGTTGGTGATGAAATGCCCGGAGGCCAGGATCTTGGCCAGCAGGCAGCCGGTGTTCTTGGCCAGCTGCCGCCCCTGCAGCGCCTCGGCCCCCTCCGCCAGATGCGCGTTCATGGCCTCGAGGAAATCCGGGTGCGCCAGCGAATCGGCGTCGAAATAGCAGAAAGCGTCATAGTTCCCGGCGGCGAGTATCTTTTCCGTGGCCCATTTCAGGGCGCGGCCCTTGCCGGCCTTCAGCCCGGGCCCGGTATGCTCCAGCACCTTCGCGCCCGCGGCGGCGGCGGCCCGGACCGTCCCGTCCGTGCAATGGTCCGCCACCGTGAAAATATCGAAAAGCTCCCGCGGGTATTTCAGGCCGGCCAGGCTTTCCACCGCCAGGCCCACTACCCCTTCCTCGTTATGCGCCGGCAGCAGCAGCGCGAAGCGGCGGCGCTCCGCCGCGGCAGGCGCCTTCCGCCCGCGCCAGAAGCCGCGGAAGCTCAGGAACAGGTAGAAAATACCGGTGCCGAAAAGGAAAGCCTGCGCCAGGTTCGAGAACAGGGCTATTATAAATTCTCCCATAGTATCACGGCCGGCCGACCGGGCCGGCTATGGATATCGATAATAATACAAAATGAACGCATTGTTGGCAACAAAGTGCGCGGCCTCTGTTGACTATTCTTCCTTTCGGTGTTATATTATAGTCATGGAAGAAGAGAAAAAGCGCGCCGGCTGGAAGATCTGGGTCTATCTCAGCCCGGTGTATATCGTGCTGGGCGCGCTGCTCTTCAGGTGGAACGCCAAGATAAATTCCAGCGACGTGGGTCTTTCGAAAGAGGAATACAACGTTTTCAACGCCTCGGAAGGCGAAATAAAGAAACGCGGGAACACGGACTACGACCCGGCCCTTACCGACAGCGGCTACAGCGTGCGCTACCGCTCGGGCAAGGAAGAGGAATCCGCCATGTACTCCGGCGGCACGGCGGCGCAGACCGGAAAAGCCGCGGCCGGGCGCGAGCAGGAGCGCAAGAACGCGGCTGCGGGGCAGGGCGGACAGGGCCAGGCAGGGCAGGCCGGCGCCAGGACGGCCGGCCAGCTCGCCCTGGAATCGAGCGATACCCGCGCCAAGGAGCAGATGGGCCTGGGCAGGAAGGAAGGCTACCTGTCCTATGCCGTGGGCAAGGTCATGAACAATCCCAAGGCTGTGGCGGCGCTGATGAACAACGAGTATATAGTCAACGGCTTCATGTCGCGCGGCACGGTAAAAGCCGCTACCGCCAGCCCCCAGGGCCTGGCCAACTACCTCAGCGGCTCCGGGCCGGCAAATTTTATGAACAACCCGGTGGTCAAGGCCGCCATGAACAACCCCGCCCTGGTAAGCGCCGTGGCCTCCAGCGGCATGGTGGCCGCCATGCTGAACACGCCCGCCGCCCAGGCTCTGATGAAGGACCCCCAGGCTGTGGCGGACCTGATCAACAACAATCCGCAGCTGATGACGCTGGCCATGCAGAACCCGCAGACCCTGACCCTGCTGCTATCCAACCCCGAGGTCTCCGGCCTGGTGGGCAAATTCGACACCACCAAGGTCAATAAATTCTGAAGCCCCTCCGTTCCGCCTCCGGAAATTAGCTGTTGACAATAATCAAACAAAAGTCCTATATTGGATTCAGGTCCAAAGACCTAGTGTAGTGTTCCGCAAATAACTGGACAGTTGGAGGCTCAGATTTGAGCCGGATGCGCGGCGCGACGAACGAGCATACCGGTGGTCTGTGAGCGAGGAGCAACAAAGCAGCCGGCCAAAGATGAGCCTTCAAATGGCCAGTTATTTGCGGGACACTACACTGATCCTTTACAGAAACCGGAGGAGGGAAAAATGAAGAGAACAACAGCGTTATTTGCCGTCGTGCTGCTGGCGGCGGCCGCCGTCGCGCAGGCTTCGCAGAAGATAGTCGGCTTCGACCCCGCCTATAAAGGCTCCATCGACAAAAGCATACAGAGTCTCGGCGGCGAAATAACCCGCCGTTTCACCCTGATAGACTCCCTGGTGGCGGTTTTTTCCGACGATGTGAAAGACTCCAGTATTTCTTCCCTCCCGGGCGTGACCGACGTGGCCGAAGACCGCTATATCAAGTGGATAGAGGCCGCCCCGGCCCCCATGAACTCCGCGCCCCTTCCCTCCATGGAAAGAGCGCTGGATATGATACGCACCGGCGAGGGCTGGGAAGCCCCCGCTTTCGCCGAGCTCCGGCCCGCCGCCGACCCCGCCGAAACCGAGATCCCCTGGGGCGTGAAGCGCGTGAACGCCGCCGGCGCGTGGAGCACCAACACCGGCAAGGGCGTTAAAGTGGCCGTCGTGGATACCGGCGTGGACTTCAAGCATCCCGATCTGGCCCCCAACTATAAGGGCGGCTGGAACGCGATAATCTCCACCGCCGCCCCGCTGGACGACCATGGCCATGGCTCGCACGTGTCAGGGACCGTAGCGGCCGTGAAAGACCTTAAAGGCGTGGTCGGCGTGGCGCCCTCCGTGGACCTCTACGGCGTCAAAGTGCTGGACAAGAACGGCTCCGGCCAGTATTCCTGGGTAGTGGCCGGCATAGAGTGGGCCGTGCTGAACGGGATGAAGGTCATCAATATGAGCCTCGGCGGCAGCAGCGGCACCGAAGCCCTCAGGCAGATCATGATCAAGTCGAAGGAAATGGGCGTGGCGGTGGTCTGCGCCGCAGGCAACAGCGGCGGCTCCGTCGGTTTCCCCGCCAAGTACCCGGAAGCCATAGCCGTTTCCGCCTCCGACTCGGCCGACAGGATCGCCTCTTTCTCCTCGAGGGGCCCCGAAGTGGCGGTCATCGCCCCCGGCGTGAACGTGTACTCCGTGCGCAAGGGCGGCGGTTACACCACCATGTCCGGCACCTCCATGGCCTGCCCCCACGTGGCCGGCCTGGCGGCGCTGGCCGTAGGCGCGGGAGCCCAGGGCTCCGACGCGGTCAGGGCGGCCCTGAAAGCGGCGGCCACCCCCCTCCCCGGCCTTACCCCGGTACAGCAGGGCGCCGGCCTGGTGGACGCGGCCAAACTGGTTAAATAGGGACCGCAACTGCGGACAAAAAGGCCCCGCGGAATATTCCGCGGGGCCTTTTTGTTTTCTTTCTTTTTTTCCGGGCTTACCAGCCGTAACCTTCGCCGGTCATCTGCTCCAGGCGCTGCTCCACTATCTTGGCTTTGCTGGTCTTGCGCTTCTCCAGGTTCTGCCGCAGCTTGCCCATTTCCCTTTCCATGTGCTTCAGGCGGAGCTCCTGGCCCCTGGTCTTCAGGTCGAACAGCTCGGCCAGCTTGCCGCGCAGGGTTTCCTTTATCGTCTTCTTCTCGGCGTCGGAAGCCTTGTCGTATTTCATCGAAAGTTCCTTGGTCTCGAACTCCAGCGACAAAGCGCGGACGGCGTCCTTCTCTATGCTCTCGTCCTGCTGCATCCTGGCCATGCCGAACAGCTTGCCGGACATCTGCATCAGCATCTTGTATTTGGCCGGGGCTATCTCGCGCAGGTCCTCCACCTTTTTGGCGAAGGCCGGGTCGTGCTTGTTTATCACCGCCAGCACGTCCTCTTCAGGCATGAAACCGGGGCCGCCGCCCTTCCCCTCGCGCATCATCATCCTCTTTTTCATCATCATCTTGCGCTGCATGCCGGGACCCTCGGGCTGCTCCGGAACGCCCATTTCGCCCCTCGCTCCGGGGCCGCGGGCCCGCCCCGCGCCGGAACCCATTTCAGCCCCGCCGGGCCCGCCTTCCATCATCTCCATTTCCTCTTCTTCCCCCGGCTCCTCCTGCGCCGCCACCTGCAGCGCCGAGGACGAGAAAAGACACAGCACCGCCGCCCACATCACGATCTTCCTGTTCATATATCCTCCCCTGTGATTTTTCCGCTCTTCCCTTTAAGCCCGCTCCTCCGCCATCAAAGCCTCGTCTTCCAGCTCGCTGTACTTATACTCCCAGTCCGCGGAAACCGAAGACAGATCCGATTGCGCCTGGTACATCGAATATTCCACCGAATCCAGGCCGGAGTCCAGGCCGCTGTTCCAGGCCAGGTCGGCCGGCGCGCCGCGGCCGGAGAAAAAGAAACCCGCGCCCAGCAGCGAGGCCAGCGCTCCCGACAGCAAAGCCTCTCCCCAGTTCAGGGAGAAGCCGCGCCTGCCGGCGGCGGCCTCGCGGGCGGCCCGCATTACGGCCCGCACGGCGCGAGCCGGCGGCTCGCAGACGCTGCCGGCCAGGCGGCCTTCGGCGGCCCTGAGCGCGGCTAGTTCGCCCCGGCAAGCGGCGCAACCGGCCAGGTGCTTTTTCACGCCGGCCGCCAGTTCTTCGCCGGCTTCGCCGTAAAAGCAGAGGATGAGTTTTTCTCCGTATCCGCAGTTCATAAACAGCTCCTGTATATGGAACGCGCGCCGCCCCGGTTTTATTGCAGGTCTTTTTTTAAAATTTCGCGCAGTTGGGCCGCCGCCCGGCTCATGCGGGCCAGCGCCGTGCCTATGGGGACGGAAAGCAGTTCGGCTATCTCTTTGAAAGAGAGCCCTGAATAGTGCCGCAGGTAGAAGACCTCCCGCTGGTCTTCCGAAAGCGCGGCCAGGGCCGAATCTATGCGCTCCCCCTGCGCCTTCCCGTAATAGGCTTCGGCCGGCCCCGGCTCGGCCGCGGCCATGAAGTCCGCGGGGCCCGGCTGTTCCCCATAGCCTTCCAGCGGCACCTCGCCGCGCGAGCTTTCCCGCCTGAAATGGTCCATGGCGGCGTTGCGGGCCACGGTGAAAAGCCAGGCCTTGAACTTCTCCCTTTCCCCGTAGGCGGCGGGGTTCTTCACCAGCTTGAGGAAAACCTCCTGGAACAGGTCGTCCGCGGCGTCCTGCCGCCCGGTCAGGCGCAGCAGATAGCCGTAAACGGCGGCCTTATGCCGTTCCATCAGCAGCCCCAAAGCCTCGGCGTCGCCGGCCTTGAAGGCGGCCACGAGTTCGGTATCTGAAGGTTCTTCGGACATCTGAAGCGGTTTCACTCCGCGTTCCGCGCGGCTTCTGCTTGCGCCTGATAATTTCATACGATATACCATCGTGCGCGGTATTAATATTAGTCTTTTATTCCTGTTGTTGCAATCCGGCCCCGGGCACTGCGCGGCGCCGGCCTACGAACTTTATCTCAAGGGGGAGCTGCTGAAGGCCGCCACGGCCTATTTCGCGCTGGCCGACGCGGCCCCGGAAAACCCCCGCCCCATGCTGAACGCGGCCGCCTGCCTGAAACAGGCCGGCCGCTATTACGAGGCCGCCGCCGCCCTGGTGCGCGCCCTCAACCGGGACCCGCAGAACCCGGACATTTATTCCGAGCTGGGCTGGCTGCGCTTCCACCAGGCCGATTACGACGGGGCGCGCTCCGCCTTCGAGGCGGCGATAAGGCTGCGGGAGCAGCATCCCAGGGCCGAGCTGGGCCTGGCCAGCGTCTATTCCAACCTCGACGAGAAGGAAAAGACCCTGGAGCATCTGGACAAGTACCGCCGGCTCCGCCCGGACTTCGCCGGGGTGGACTATATCCTCGCCTGGAATTACATGAACTTCAAGATGCACAAGGAGGCCGAGGAAGCGCTGGTGGAGGCCCTGCGCAAGGACCCCTCCTTCACCGAAGCCCGCCTGCCGCTGGCCGGGATCTACGCCAGGCAGGGCAAGTTCAACGAGGCCTGGAACCAGTATTACCGCGTGCTTGACTACGCGCCGGGCCACCCTGTGGCCTCCAAGATGATGAAAGTGCTGGAAGGCAAGCTGACCAAGCAGCCCGAGGAGATTCGCCCGCCCTTCAGGATAACCAAGCCGCTGGTGATGGAGCCGCTGGACGCCCTGGCCAGCCTCTCTTCGTCGGTAAAGATACGCGTGGGCATAGGCACCGGGACCACCGGCAAGCAGGGGCGGAATAACTTTCTGCGGATAAAGTCTTTCGAAGGCCTGACCGTGACCGGCAAGGCCAGCGGCAAGGTCTACGCGGCCATCCCGCCCGACGAGACCTGGACCCTCGCCGAAGAAGGCGACAAAGTGAAGCTTACCGCCGCCGACGGCACGGTTTACGGCAGGTTCGCCGGGACCATCATGGTGAAGCCGGCCAAAGCGGGCGGCACGGTCATCTTCGACGCCACCTCGAAAACGAGGAATCCCTGGTTCAGCGGGGCCGACAGGCAGTACCGGGGCTACATAGAGTTCTACCCGAACGGCAGCCGCGGCATAGGGGTAGTGAACGTCATAGAGAACGAGCTCTACCTGCTCGGCGTGGTGCCCAGCGAAGTGGCCCCGCAGTGGCCCTACGAATCCCTTAAGGCGCAGGCCGTCCTGGCACGCACCCAGGTGTTGATACGCCGGGCGCGCGGCGGCCAGCACAAGAAGGACGGCTACCACCTCTGCGACGGGCAGCACTGCCAGGCCTACAAGGGAAAATCCAACGAAGCCAACACCACCAACCGCGCCGTGGTCGACACCGAGGGCGAGATACTCACTTACCATGGCCGCCCCGCCTACACTTTCTACCACTCCAACTGCGGCGGCTGGATCCAGGCTTCCAAAGAGGTCACCGGCTGGGGAGATTCGCCCTACCTGGTGACCAAACCGGACATAGCTCCGGACAAGGTCCAGGCGCCGCTGGACCCCTGGGAGCACCACCTCTGGCTGACCGGCAACCCGGAGGCCAACTGCAATTACCCGGGCCGCGTGCGCGCCTCCGAATTCCGCTGGATGAAGATAATCCGCCACAAGGACATGACCTTCCGCGTCAACATGGAGTACCCTGTCGGCGAAGTAGTGGACATCATCCCGCTCCGGCGCAGCCCCTCCGGCAACGTCAACACCATGAAGATCGTGGGCAGAAAAAGATCGGTCACGGTCACAAAAGAGCATATGATCCGCAATATCCTGGGCTTCAGCTCGCTCAAATGCACGCTTTTCGAGATAGAGACGAACCGCTTCAAGAACGGCAAGGTGCGCAATTACTGGCTCTACGGCGGCGGCTGGGGGCACGCCATCGGCATGTGCCAGAGCGGCGCCGCGGGGCTGGCCGGCAAGTACGACAAGTCCTATAAGGAAATAATGGAGTTCTATTTCCCCGGCACGAATCTCCGGCGCATAAAATACGTAAAGAAAGCCAAATCAGGAGAGTTATAATAGACTACAGGCTCCAGAAGCGGCGCGGCGGCGGACCTTCAGGGTTAATATGGACGAACTGCGAAGCGGGTACTCCCGGCGACAGCAACGGGCCCTGGCCTTCGCCGGGAGCGCGGCGGTCTGGATACGGAGGGTATTCGTCTACCTGGGTCTCTTCATGTTCCTCATAACGGGGAGCTTCCTGTGGAAACTCCGGGGCCTCTACACGGGCGGGCAAAGCGCCGCCGGGAGCATAGCCGGTTTCCGGGAATCCAGGGGCTCCGCGAAGGACCGCGGCGGGCGCCAGGTGGAATACAGCGTCTACTACCCGGTGATAAGATTCGAGGCGGAAGGGAAAAGCTGGGAAGTCGTCTCCGGCAACGGCTCGCGGGGCGGGCCGGCCTTCCGCGAGGGACAGGAGGTCGAGGTGGTTTACAAGCCCGGCTCTCCGCAGAAAGCCGAACTGGCCCGTCCGGTAAAGACCTTCTCCACCCTCTGGACTACGGCCCTGCTGTTCTTTTCGGCCGGGCTGGCTTTCTTCCTGGCAGGCCGCTTCCTGCTGCCGCGCCTGTTCAAAAGCTTCGCGCCCCCCGGTCCGGCTCCGGAATAAACTTCTGTCCCCGGAAGCGGCAGGCCGGCAGCGGCTACAGCAACCCCGCAGGCGGTACCAGCTTAGAATACGACCTGGTGCATTTCCGGCACGGCAAGAAGGGACTTTAGACAGAAAAACAAAACCGGATCTGTAAATATCGGTGTTCAAGAATAAAACAGGGGGTTTTTCAGCGGAATCAAAAGTAAAGACCTGACCCCATTTATTACTTCATCTCCCAGGCGTCAGGGCCGGCCAGGAGGGCTTCCAGTTCCTGGGTTTTGGTGTCGCCGATGGCTTTTACCTGGTCGTAGTACAGCTCCTCGAGGGCCGGCTTGCGGATGGCTTTAAGGACGCCGATCGGGGTCGGGAATTCGGGGTGGGTGAGGCCGCTGACAAGGTAAGCCATGTCGGCGTTGGTCTCGTCGTAAACGGCGACTTCGGCGGGGACGCTCCCGGCCTTGAACTCCACTATTTCCGCGCGGAAATTGCGGAAGGCTATGCCCTTGTTCCTCTCCTTGCCGAAAACCAGCGGCTTGCCGTGCTCGACCCGGAGCAACTGGTCTTCCTTGGTAGCGGGGTCCTTCAGCGAGTCGAACTCCTTGTCGGTGAAGGGCACGCATTTCTGCAGCACTTCCACGAAGGCCGTGCCGGTATGCCTGGCGGCCCTTTCGAAGATGGCGGAAGTCCCGGCTATATCGTTGTCCAGGCCGCGCGCCACGAAGGTGCAGTCCAGGCCTACGGCGAACCGGGTCGGGTCGAACGGGTAGTCTATAGCGCCGAGCGGGGTGGTCTTGGTCTTCGAACCTTGCAGGGTGGTCGGGGAAGCCTGGCCTTTGGTCAGGCCGTAGATGCGGTTATTGAACAGCACCACTTTCAGGCCGATATTGCGCCTGATAGTGTGGATCAGGTGGTTGCCGCCAATGGACATCCCGTCTCCGTCGCCGGTGATCACCCAGACGGCCAGCTCCGGCTTGGAAAGCTTCACTCCGGAGGCCACCGCGAGCGCGCGGCCGTGGATGGAATGGAAGCCGTAAGTACTGACATAGTACGGGAAGCGGCTGGAGCAGCCGATGCCGGAAATAACGGCGTACTGTTCCAGCGGCAGGCCCATATTGGCCATCGTCTTCTGCAGCATGCTGAGGATGGCGAAGTCGCCGCAGCCGGGGCACCACTTCACCGGCAGGCCCGAAGAGAAGTCCTTAGCGGTAAGTTTCTTTTCCATTGTTTTTTCCATGATGTCAGTTCCCCCTCAGGATTTCCTGGATCTTGCACAGGACTTCGTCGGAGTTGAGCGGCTGGCCCTGCACCTTGTTGAGGCCGAGCGGCTCCAGCATATAAGCGGAGCGCAGGAGCATCCTGAACTGCCCGGAGTTCTCCTCCGGCACCAGCACCTTGCGGAAGCGCCGCATGATGGTGCCCAGGTCGGCCGGCATGGGGAAGATATGCTTGATGTGGACGGAGGACACTTTGAGCCCGGTCTTCCGGGCCTCGGTGATGGCCGTGGTGATGGCGCCGTAGGTGGAACCCCAGCCTGCCACCAGCAGTTCGCCTTCTTCCGGGCCGTTGATCTTCGTCGGAGGGATCTCCTTGACCACGCGGGCTATCTTGTCCGCGCGCAGATTGGTCATAACCTCGTGATTGGCGGCGTCATAGCTGATATTCCCCTCTACGTTCTGCTTCTCCAGGCCGCCGGCGCGGTATTCGTAACCGGCCAGACCAGGGTAGGTCCAGGGCCGGGCCAGCGTTTCGGGGTCGCGCATGAAGCACTTGTAATCCTCCGGCTTCGGCAGCGGGCTGGTCTGGAACTTGGGCAGTTCCGACAGTTTCGGGATGCGGAAAGGCTCCGAGCCGTTGGAAAGATAGGCGTTGGTCAGCACCACCACCGGCGTCATATACTTTACGGCTATGCGGGCCGCTTCCAGGGTGGTGTGGAAGCAGTCGGCGGGGCTGGTAGCGGCCAGCACCACCAGGGGGGATTCGCCGTGGCGGCCGTACACGGCCTGCAGCAGGTCGCTCTGCTCGGTCTTGGTGGGCAGCCCGGTGGAAGGTCCGCCGCGCTGCACGTTCACCACCACCAGCGGGAGCTCCGCGATGACGGCGAGGCCGAGGGCCTCGGACTTAAGGGAGAGGCCGGGGCCGCTGGTGCCGGTGGCGGCCAGCTCGCCGGCGAAGGCGGCGCCTATGGAGGAGCAGATGGCCGCTATTTCGTCCTCGGCCTGGAACACCACCACGTCGTTGGCGCGGTGCTTGGAGAGGGTCTGCAGGATCTCGGTGGCCGGGGTGATGGGATAGGAGCCGTAGAAGAGCTTCTTCTTCAGGAGCTTCGCGGCGGTGATGAGCGCGTAGGCGGCCGCTTCATTCCCGGTCAGGTTGCGGTATTTGCCCTTGGTCACCGGGCTCTTCTTAAGCTGGAACCTGGCGTCGAAGATCTCGGTAGTTTCCGCGTAATCGAAGCCGGCTTCCAGCACTTTGGCGTTGGCGGCGGCGAGTTCGGGGGACTTTTTGCCGAACTTGGTCTTTATCCAGGTCTTGGTGGTCTCCAGCGGGAGGCCGTACATCCAGTAGAGGATGCCGAGCAGGTAGAAATTCTTGCATTTCAGCACCTGCGCGGGGGTAAGGGTGGAATCTTTAAGAACGCCGGCAGCCAGCGTATTGACCGGCACGCCTATAACGCGGTAATTGGCGAGGGAATTATCCTCGAGGGGGTTGGATTTATAGCCGGCCTTCTCAAGCCCGACCGGGGTAAAGGCGTCGGAGTTGGTGATGATGACCGAACCCTTGTCCATGTTCTTCAGGTTCACGGCCAGGGCCGCGGGGTTCATGGCCATCAGCACGTCCGGCTTATTGCCGGGGGTGAGCACCGATTCGTCGCCGAAGCTGATCTGGAAGCCGCTGACGCCGGCCAGGGACCCGGCCGGGGCGCGTATTTCGGCCGGATAGTCGGGAAGGGTGCTCAACTCGTTGCCGGCTATGGCCGTGGCGTTGGCGAACTGGCTGCCCACCAGCTGGATGCCATCGCCCGAGTCGCCCGCGAAACGCACCGTAACGGAGTCGAGCTGGCTGACACACACGTTCCTGCTGTTCTTTGTGTTGTTCATTAGGTCGGACCTCTTGTCTGGTTGATCGGAACTGCGCCGGTCGCGGGTTTTTCCGCTGGACTTCCCGCCAAGAATTATACTACAAATTATATTATACGAGGTTCAAACTGGAGCGGTCCGGCGTCTATTTTTAAGGGAAAACCGATGAAACTTCTCGAATATGAAGGCAAGGACATTTTCGCCCGTTACGGGATACCGCTGCAGAAGCGCAGCGGAATAATAAGGATAGGGGACAGCACCGACAAGCTGGTCCTGGACGGGGCAGGCCCCTGGGTGGTCAAGGCCCAGGTGCTGGCCGGCGGCCGCGGCAAGGCCGGCGGCGTAAAGCTCGGCAAAACCCCGTCCGAAGTCCGCGAGCTGGCCGGGAAAATGCTGGGGATGAAGATGGTCACCCACCAGACCGGGGGCAAGGCCCTTACCGTGGAGGAGGTCCTGGTGGACGAGGCCTGCGATATAGCCCGCGAGATCTACATCTCGGTGGTGCTGGACCGCAAAGGGTGCTGCCCCGCCATCATAGCCTCGGCCGAGGGCGGCATGTCCATAGAGGAGCTGGCCCGCAGCAACCCGGAGAAGATAATCAGGCTGCCGGTGGACGTGGAGGCCGGCCTGCTGGATTTCCAGGCCAGGCAGCTGGCCTTCGACCTGGCTATCCCCCAGAAGAATTTCCGCGAATTCACGGCTTTCGCCAGGCAGCTGGCGCAGGTATTCATTAAGGAAGACGCCAGCCTGGTGGAGGTCAACCCGCTGGTGCTGACCGGGGACGGCCGGCTCATAGCCCTCGACTCCAAGATAGTGACCGACGACAACGCGCTGTTCCGCCACAAGGAACAGGCGGCCAAGCCCGACCACGAGGCCTCCGAAATAGAGAGGGAAGCCAAAGAGATAGGCATCAACTACATCGGCCTGGACGGGGACATAGGCTGCATGGTGAACGGGGCCGGCCTCGCTATGGCCACCCTGGACACCGTGAAGATGGCCGGCGGCGACGCGGCCAACTTCCTGGACGTGGGCGGCGGCGCCAACGTGGAGCAGATCACCAAGGCCTTCCAGATAATCCTGAAAGACCCCAAGGTGAAGGCCATTCTGGTGAATATTTTCGGCGGCATCATGAAATGCGACAATATCGCCCGCGGCGTGGTGGAAGCCTCCGGGAAAGTTAAGATCAACGTGCCGCTGGTGGTGCGGCTGGAGGGCACCAACGTGAAGGAAGGCCGGGCGATACTGGCCAAGTCCGGCATAAAGATAGAGCAGGCCGGCTCCCTCTGGGAAGCCGCGCAGAAAGCCGTAAAGGCGGCGAGGTAAACGGCATGTCCATACTCCTGAACAAGAACACGAAACTGCTGGTGCACGGCCTTACCGGCGCGCAGGGCTCTTTCCACGCCAGGCAGTGCATCGAGTACGGCTCCGACGTGGTCGGCGGCGTGACCCCCGGCAAAGGCGGCGCCGAACACCTGGGCAAGCCGGTCTTCAACACCGCGCGCGGGGCCGTGAAGGCCACCGGCGCCAACGCCTCCCTGATCTTCGTCCCCCCTCCTTTCGCGGCGGATTCCATCCTCGAAGCCGCCGACGCCGGGGTGGAGACCATAATCTGCATAACCGAGGGCATACCGGTGATGGATATGGTGCGCGTGAAGAAACGCCTCGCCGTCATGAACGCCTGCGGCCGCAAGGTGACCCTGGTAGGCCCCAACTGCCCCGGCGTGATCACTCCGGGCGAATGCAAAGCCGGCATCATGCCCGGCTATATCCACAAAAAAGGTTCCGTGGGCGTGGTTTCCCGCTCCGGCACCCTCACTTACGAGGCCGTCTGGCAGGTTACCAGCCAGGGCCTGGGCCAGTCCACCGTGGTCGGCATAGGCGGCGACCCCGTACAGGGCATGAATTTCGTGGACGCGCTCACTCAGGTCCCGGCCGCCAGGCAGTCCGAGGCCGTCATCATGATAGGCGAGATAGGCGGCTCGGCCGACGAGGACGCGGCGCGCTACATC
>JACQPH010000076.1 GCA_016207645.1 Elusimicrobiota bacterium | reverse complement strand
GTGGAAATACTTTCCCTTACCGGCAAGATAGCCGCGCTCTACGCGCAGCATTTCAACGACGAAGTCGTGCTGGAGGCGGTAGACGGCATAGAGGACCTCTGCAACGCCTTCTCCCAGAAGATCTGGCAGAAGATAGACATCATCAGCCGGGAGAACGGCCGCGCCCCGGAAAAAGCGGCCTGAGTCCCGCGCGCAGTTAAGGCCCCGGACCGGCTCCTGAATTTACTATTATTTCCTTTGGGTTATGAAAATCGTCAAAGCTCTTCTGCCGCTGCTCATCCTGTCCGGCTGGGCCGGCTCCGCCGCGCAGGCGGCCAAGGGGCCTTATAATTTCATGGCCGTTACCATGGCAGGCGCCGCGAAGAGCAATAAAAAACACCGCCTGGCCGTGATCGGCTATTTCACCGAGTCGGGCAGGGTGAACCGGGCCTGTTCCATACTCACCGCGCGCCTGACCTCCGAACTGGCCTCCAGGCGGGGCCTGGAGATAATAGACCGGGGGCAGTTGGACGGGATAATAGGGCGGAACGCGGGCCGCAACGGGATAGTGGACGCGGCGGCGGTAAAAAAGCTCGGCGCTTCCCTGGGCGCCGACGCCGCGGTGACCGGCACCGTGATAGAGCTCGACGACAGGAAGCTGGAGGTGTACACCCGCCTGCTGGACACAAAGGATGGCCGCATCCTGAAAGCTCTCACCACCACCGTAAGGAAGGACTGGAAAGAGGAAAAAAAGACCGGCTGGGCCGATTTCGATTTCGAGGAGGCCATGGACCTGGACTCCGCTTCGGAGCTGCTGCCGGACGATTTCGAGGGAACCCCGTGCTTAAAACCCGGCGAAGAGGAAACCGCGCTCGTCAAAACCTGCGTGGAACTGAAGGCGCGCAAGACGGCTTTGGACATGAAGTCCGGGGCGCTGAAGCTCGGGAAGCTGACGAAGAACCCCGGCGCCGAGATCAGGGACGCGGGCATGAAAGGCCTTTTCTATTCCAGGCTTAAGGAGTTCTACGACTCCGAACAGCTGACCCCGCTGACCCCGGAAGAAGAGGCCATGCTGGAAAAAGGCGCCCCCATGCTGGAGAAATACCCCTGCCAGTAAAAAGGAGGCTGGCACCTTTTCGATGTTTTATGACCTGAAAAGGGGCAAAAGGTGCCTGCCTCCTTTTTGGGGGCGGGGAAACAATCTGGTTTATTGAGGAAAGGAGGCGGTTATGAACGCGGTCACGCTGCTGGTAATTGCGCTGCTGGTTTACGCCCTGGCTTACAGGTTCTACGCCAGCTTCATTATCGCCAAGATCCTGGCTTTCGACAAGGACAGGCCCACCCCCGCGCATACTTTAAGGAACGATTACGATTATAAGCCCACCAATAAATGGGTGCTTTTCGGCCACCATTTCGCCGCGATAGCCGGCGCGGGCCCGCTGGTGGGGCCGGTGCTGGCGGCGCAGTTCGGCTATATGCCGGGCTTCCTCTGGATACTTATCGGCAGCGTGCTGGCCGGGGGCGTGCACGACATGGTCCTGCTTTTCGCCTCGGTAAGGCATGACGGCCTCTCCCTCACGGAGATAGCCAGGCGCGAGGTGGGTAAAGTGACCGGCGGCGCCACCGGCATAGCCGTGCTTTTCATCATCATCACCGCTCTCGCCGGCCTGAGCCTGGTGGTGGTGAACGCCCTGGCCGAAAGTTCCTGGGCCACTTTCTCCATCTTCGCCACCATGCCGGCCGCGCTCTTCGTGGGCTGGTATATGAACAAGCTGCGGCCGGGCAAGATAACCGAGGCTACCATCATCGGGGTTTCCCTGGTCATTCTCGGCATCATAGCCGGCGAGCCGCTTTCCAGGAGCCAGTGGGCGCACTGGTTCGTCTATTCCAAGGGCAGCCTGGTCCTGATCCTGGCCGGCTACGGCTTCCTGGCTTCCATCCTGCCGGTCTGGCTGCTGCTCTGCCCGCGCGATTATTTAAGCTCGTACATGAAGATAGGGACCATTGGCGCGCTGGCCCTCGGCATATTGTGGGTGCACCCGACCCTGGCGGCTCCGGCCTATACCAGCTTCGTGCACGGCGGCGGGCCCATAGTGCCGGGGAGCGTCTGGCCTTATGTCTGCATAACCATAGCCTGCGGCGCCATCTCCGGTTTCCACAGCCTGATAGGTTCCGGCACCACGCCCAAGATGATAGCGAGCGAAAAGGATATACGGATCATCGGCTACGGGGCCATGCTGACCGAAGGCCTCGTTTCCATCATGGCGCTTATAGCCGCCACGGCCCTGATCCCCGGCGATTATTTCGCCATCAACGTCCCGCCCGCGGTGTTCCAGAAACTCGGCCTCTCCACCGTCAACCTGGCCGCCCTCAGTTCCGCCGTGGGCGAGAACCTGGCCGGCAGGACCGGCGGCGCGGTCTCCCTGGCCGTAGGCATGGCGCAGATCTTCTCCTCCATGCCGGGCATGAAGCATATGCTCGCCTACTGGTACCATTTCGCCATCATGTTCGAGGCGCTTTTCATCCTGACCACGATAGACACCGGTACCAGGGTGGCGCGGTATATACTTCAGGAGATGCTCGGTGTTTTCCACAAGCCTTTCGCCAAAGGGGAATGGCTGCCGGGGGTGTTCATTACCAGCGCGGCGATAAGCGGGTCCTGGGGGATCATGGTCTACATGGGCAACATAACCACCATCTGGCCGATGTTCGGCGTGGCCAACCAGCTGCTTTCCGCCATAGCGCTGGCCATAGGGACCACTTTCATCCTGAAGCGGACGAAGCCGGTTTACGGGCTGGTGACTTTCGTCCCTTTCCTGTTCATCTTCACCACCACGGTCACGGCGGGGGTCATGAACATCACCGGGAATTACCTGCTCAGGCACGATCTGCAGGGGTATATCAACGTGGCGCTTACCCTGACCATGCTGGTCCTGGCCACCATCATCGCCTGCACCTGCACTACGTCCTGGGTGAAACTGCTGCGGGGCGAGAAGCTGAAGCCGGAAAGGTCCTCCCGGGTCGAGCCGGCGCCCCCCGAAATAGCCGGAGAATTCTAGTTTATTATGAGCAGCCTGGAGCGGCCGCCCGACGAAGCGGTCAATTTTATAACCCACGGTTTCGGTCTCGTCCTGAGCCTGGCCGGCGCCGTCTTCCTGATGCGCCTGGCCCTGGCCGGAGCCAGCCCCCATACCCTCCTGGCCTGCGGGGTTTACAGCCTCGCCCTGGTGACCATGTACGCCGCTTCCACGCTGTCGCACGCTTTTCACGACCTGAACAAGCGGCGCTTCTTCCGCACCCTCGACCAGGCCGGCATCTTCTTCATGATAGCGGGCTCGTTCACGCCTTTCGCCGTCGGCTTTTTAAGCCATGGCCGCTGGTGGCTGCTGCTGGCCGCCATGTGGGCGCTGGCTTTCGCCGGGGCCGCTTTCGCCCTGGTCCGGCGGGAGCTGTCCCGCAAGGACAAGGCTACCTACTGCATACTGGGCGGACTGTCCATGCTCTCTTTCTTCGAGCTGTACCGGGTGGCGCCGCTGAACATGCTGCTGCTGATAATCGCGGGGGAGTTGTTCTACCTCGCCGGGAGCGTCTTCCTGGGGCTGGGGAAACACGCCAGGCATTACCACGCGCTGTGGCATCTCTTCGTGCTGGCCGGCAGCGCCTGCCACTACGCGGCCATAGCGGTTTACGTGGCGCTGCGCTGACAGTTATCCCCGCGCGGGGTTTCCCGGCAGGCCGCAGTATGAAAAAGGCCGCCCGGATGGGCGGCCTTTTTGGCCGTTTCAGAGGCTGACCCTCACTTTTTCCCCTTCTCCCTCTCCGCGAGTTCGTTCTTGAGCTGTTCTTTTTCCGACCTGGCGGCTTCCAGCTCGCGGATATGGCGGGCGAGCTGCTTGTTCTTCTCGTCCAGCTCCAGGCGCAGCAGCTCCAGCCTGCGCCTGGAATCCGCGCCGTGCCTGGCCAGCTCCTCCGAAAGGTCTTTCAGCCGGTCTTTCAGGAGGTCCACTTCCTCCTTGTTCTCCTTCAGCGCGGAGGCGGCTGATTTGGAGAACATGTCCATCTCCTTTATTTTTACGTGCGCGGCTTCGCGCTGCGCCTTGTGCTCGGCGCATTCCTGCCTGGCCTTTTCCAGCTCGGCGTTCGCCCTCTCCGCCTCGTGGCGGAGGTGCTTGACGGTCTCTCCCAGCGCGCGTAGCTCGTTATGGGCGTCGGCCTGGGCCGTCTTCGCCTCGGCCCGCTCGCTCTCCAGCAGGGCGCCGGCTTCGGCCGCCTGGCCGCGCATCTCGCGGGAAAGGGCCTCGTGCTCCGCTTTCAGTTTCTTCACTTCCTCTTTAAGGGAGGAATTTAAAATATCCAGCTTGGCCAGGCGCGCCTCGTAGTCCGCGGCGAGCGCCTCGCTCCTGTCCACCCGGGTCTGGAGCTCCACGCCGGCGCGCGCGGCTTCCGCCGCTTTCTGCCGCAGGCTTTCGCGGAGCGCCTCGGCTTCGTTCAGGAGCCCCTTTTCCGCCTCGGCGGCGCCGTGTTCGAGTTTTTCGTAAATAAGCCTGAATTCCGCCCGTTCCCTTTCCAGCTCGGCCTGGAATTCGGAAGACCTGCCCAGAAGCTTATGGGAGAGGTCGGCGTTCTCCGCTTTCTGCTTCTTCAATTCTTCGCCGAGCGAGGCGGCGAGGGTCCCCCTGGCGGCGGCCTCGGCTTTGGCGGCGTCGAGCTCTCTCTTGTGGTCCTCTTCCTTCTCTATGAGCGAGCGCTGCAGCTGCTGGCTGGTGGCGTTCAACTCGGCCAGTTTGAGCTGGCGGGAGTCGTAGTCCCCGCGGAGAGCCTCGTGTTTCTCCTGGAGGAGCCTGAACTCGGCGGCGCCGCTTTTCAGGGCGGCTTCAAGTTTCTCCTTCTCGGCATTCCTCTTTTTCAGCTCTTCGTTCAGCGAAGCGACGTCGCCGGCTTTAGCGTCGAGCTCCGTCTGTAAAGTTTCAAGTTCGCGGGCGTCGGCCTCTTCCTGCTTTTTCAGCTCGTCCAGGACCTGGGATTCCTCGACCAGCTCTTTCTGCATCAGGTTGAGTTTGGCCAGGGCCCTGCTTAGAATATTGGGTTTGTTGTCCATAGGAGCGTAAATCATATTATATCACGAAGCTGGCAACACTTTGAATTATGGTGTAAACTTGAAAGATGAAAGGCCCGCTTTTCGACGCCCATGACCACCTGCAGTATTACCGGTCCGAAGCCGGGCGCGGCGCGGCCCTGCGCCTGGCCGCGGAGGCGGGGGTGGAACTGATGCTCTGCAACGGCACGAACCCCGGCGACTGGGAGGCCGTGCTGGACCTGGCCGCGGAGAATGAGCGCGTGGTCCCTTGTTTCGGCCTGCATCCCTGGCGCCTAAAGGAGGGGGCTCCGGGCTGGCTGGAGCGCCTGGAAAGTTTCCTGCTGCGCGTCCCTTCCTGCGTGGGGGAGATAGGGCTGGACGGCGGGAAGAACGCCGCCGATCCCGCGCGGCAGGAAGGCGTCTTCATCGCGCAGCTGCGGCTGGCGAAGAAACTGGGCCGGCCGGCAAGCATTCACTGTGTAAGGACCTGGGGCAGGATGCTGGAGATAATAAAGGAAGAAGCGCCGGGCCCTTTCATGTTCCACTCCTACGGCGGCCCGGCGGAGCTGGAGGCGGAATTCGCCTCCCTCGGCGCCTATTTTTCCTTCAGCGGGGCGATAATGGACGTTAAAAGGGAAAAACTCCGCAAGGCGCTCCGGGCGGCGCCGCCGGAGAGGCTGCTTTTCGAGACCGAGGCGCCCGCCGCGGACGCGCCGGGCTGGCGCTCGGGTCCCGCGGGTATAGTGGAGGTGCTCTCGGCCGCCGCCGCCGTCCTGGGGAGACCGGCCGGGGAGCTTTCGGAACTTTCCTGGGCTAACGGGAAGAGGTTTACGGGACGCTGATGCCGCGCTTCTCGAGAGCGGCCTTTATCTCGGCGGGGGAGCGGTTGCCGATCAGGGACCGGTAGGACGAATATTTGTCGAGCAGGGCGGAGCTCCTCCTGTCCAGTATGGTCCCGGCCAGGCCGGCCAATATGCCGGCGGCGGCCGCCGCCGCCAGGGCGAAAAAGAGAACGCGCAGTTTCCTGGAACCCATTCTTTTTCTTTTCCAAGGCATCTATCTGCCCTCCACCCAGGCGAGTATCGCCGGGACCACCGACGGGGTCTTGAACATGTTCACGCCGTGCCCGGCCGCGGCCTCCAGCGAGTACGCGGACAGGCCTTTCTCCATAGCCGCGCGGTTGAGCCGCAGCACGCTTTCCCAGGCGTAGAGGTCCGAACGGGCCGCCACGCTGAGCAGCCTGAACTCCCTGGGCGCGGAGAAATAATTCTCCGCTCTCACTCCCGCGTACTCCAGCCCCGGAGAAAGCAGTATCAGCGCCGCGGGTTTCAGGCCGCCCTCGGCCGCCGCTTTCAGGGCGAGGTTGGCCCCCACGCTGGCGCCGCAGTAGATCATCCTTTGCGGCGGCAAGCCGCGTTTTTTAAGCCAGGCGGCGGCGGTTTCTATGTCCAGCGAAACGCCGTTCCAGGCGGCTTCCGAGAAATACATATATCTGACCTCTTTGCCGCCGCAGGTCCCGCTTTTGCCGTGGCCGCGCAGGTCGAGAGAAAGGTAGCCGTAGCCGGCGCCCTTAAGCTTCTGCTGGAAGGGGCCCCATTCGTTCTTGTCCGAGCCCAGGCCGTGGGCGTTTATGAAGACGTAAGCGCCGGAAGAAGGGGCCAGATAAAAAGCCTCCAGCCGGCAGCCGTCCGGCGTGGTGAAACGCACCGTCTTCTGCTGGGCGCAAACAGGCGCGCCGGAAGAGAACAGCGCGCAGAGAAAAATAAATATTCGCATCCGTATTCCCGGCCCCGCTCATCAAGTATCCGTCAGTCCTTCTCGTGGTGCTTCTTCCAGGTCAGCGCCAGCAGCAGTATAGCCAGGACGCAGGAAACAAGGAGCAGCAGGAAGCCTCCGTCCCAGCCCCAGCGGTCCACCACGCGGCCCATGCCCGCCTCGGCGATGACGGCGCCGAACATGTAGCCGAAGAAGCCGGTGAAGCCGGCCGCGGTGCCCGCCGCCTTCTTGGGCACCATGTCCACCGCGCTGACGCCGATGAGCATTACCGGGCCGTAAATAAGGAAGCCGATGACGAAAAGCGAGAGCGAGTCCACCCAGAAGCGGCCGGCCGGGTTCTGCCAGTAAACGTAGACGGCCACGGTGACGAAGAGCATGTAGATGACCGACACCGGGCCGCGGCGGCCGTGGAAGAACCTGTCGGAAGCCCAGCCGGCCAGCAAAGTGCCGGGGATGCCGGCCCATTCGTAGAGGAAGAACTGCCAGCGCGCCATATCCTGGGGGCAGCCCTTGGCGGCGGTCAGGTAGGTCGGGGCCCAGTCCAGCACGCCGTAGCGGATCACGTAGACGAAGATATTGGCGAAGGCTATGATCCACAGCGGCCTGTTGTTGAGGACATGCTCGAAGAAGATCTCCCCGGCCGACATCTCCCGCTCGGGGTCGGCCACGCCGGTGTCCGGGTTGTCGCCGGTATGCTCCTCTATGGGCGGCAGGCCGCAGCTCTGCGGCGTGTCGCGCAGGAAGACGATTATCAGTACGCCCATCGCCAAGGCCAGCAGGGCCGGCGCGTAGAAGATGAGAAAGAAAGGCAGCTTGCCGTCGCCGGCTATGGCCAGCAGGCCGAGGATGGCCGCCAGGGCCAGCACGCCGTTGATGATGGGGGCCACTATGCCGCCGCCTATATTGTGCGCCAGGTTCCAGACGGCGAACCTGGTGCCGCGTTCTTCGTCGCTGAACCAGTGCGTCAGCGTGCGCGCGCAGGGGGCCCAGCCCATGCCCTGCGCCCAGCCGTTGGCGAACCACAGCGCGAACATGGCCCAGAGCGAGCCCGCCAGGGTGGGGAAGAGCAGGTTCAGGGCGCCGGAAAGTACGAGACCGGTGGCCATGAAGTAGCGCGGGTTGGAGCGGTCGGACACGTTGCCCATCACGAACTTGCTCAGGCCGTAGGCCACCGCGAGGCCGGTGGCTATCAGGCCGACGTCGCCCTTGGAGAAGCCGTAGAGGTTTATCAGGTAGGGCTTGGCGAGCGAGAAGTTCTTGCGCACCAGGTAGAAGCCGGCGTAGCCGAAGAAGATGCTGAGCATCATCTGCCGGCGCAGCGCCCTGTAGCGGGCGGCGTGCAGCTCTTTCGGCAGGCGGTCTATAGGGGCCGCGGGTTTATAGAGGCTCAGGAGCCTGGAGATCATAAAATCAATATTATTATTAATGGGGTGAAAGGTAAAGGGGGGTTGACTGGCCGCTTTAATTATCTTAACTTGTTCCTGATATCAGGGGTTACGGAGGACCATGAAAACTTTTCTGAAGACCTGTTTTTTGGGGCTTTTCTGCGCGGCGCTGCCGGCGGCGGCGCGCGGGGCCGACTGGAAGTTCGGCTCCTCCATAAATTACGACACCGGGAAATACGGCACCGCCGTGCGCACTAATTCGCTCTATATCCCGTTCACGCTCAAGCGGTACTACCGGGAGGGGGACCTCTCGGTAACCCTGCCTTTGCTGCGGCAGAGCGCTACCGGGCAGATCACCCGCGTGGGGGGCAGGCCCATGCTGGTAGGGGGCGGGGGCCGGTCGGTCGAAACCTCTTACGAATCCGGCGTAGGCGACATATTGGTGCGCGGCTCTTATATCCTCAAGCGGGACGGGCCCAGGTCCTACGACCTGGCGGCGGCCGGCTACCTGAAACTGCCCACCGCCGATGAGAGCAGGGGGTTGGGCACCGGGGAGCTGGACGAAGGGGCCGGGCTGGAATTCGGCAAAGAGCTGCGCCCCGGCCTCACGCTGCTGGTGAACGGCTATTATACCATCATAGGCGACCCGGACGGCGCGGATTACAACAACCAGGTCACGCTGGACCTCGGTGTGCTCAGGAGGCTGGATGAAGACCTGGCCCTGACCTTGCTTTACGAGACCAGGAGCGCCATAGCGGACGGAAGCGAGGACGCCAGGGAGATCGGCGGCAACCTGGACTACGCGGCGGAGGACGGGAACCATTATTTCGGCGGCCTGCTGCTGGGCCTTTCCGAAGGCAGCCCGCAGTTCGGCTTCAGCGTAGGCTTCAGCCACAGGTTTTAGTAAGGGGAAAAGTTATAGGAGAAAAAAATGAAGAACAAAGGAATGCGGTTGCTGATAGCCGGTCTTTTCCTGTGCGCGGCCATGCCGGTGCTGGCCGAGGAAATGACCTCCGACGAGAAAAAGCTGGACAAAGCCTCGATGGAAACGGACAAGGAAGCCGGGGAGCCCGGGGACGGCAAGACGGTAACGGAGAAGATCAAAGCCGAGTTCGGCGTGGACGACGCCCGCGTGCGGGGACTGCGCGACCAGAAACTGGGCTACGGGGGGATCACCATAGTGCTGGCGCTGGCCAGGACCATGCCGGAGGGCATTACCGACGCCAATGTGGCTAAAATAATGGCGCTGCGCCAGGGCCCCCCTGTCATGGGCTGGGGTAAAATAGCCAAAGAGCTCGGTCTGAAGCTGGGGCCGGTCATAAGCAATGTCAAGAAAGTCTCGGCCGCGGTCCGCAGTCACCGGAAAGAGCGGATGAAAAGGGAAAAGCGGGAGAACATGGGGAGGCCTGAAAGACCGGGCAAGCCGGAAAGGCCGGTAAAAGGCGGCCGCCCCTAGGGTTAATACCGGTTTCAGACCCGGCCCTGTAATGCCGGTTCAGACCCGGCCCCGTTCAACCGGGGCCGGGTGTTTCTTCCCGCATGAGTAAACGTAGAATTTTCATCCTGCTGGCCGCGGCGGCCGTCCTGGCGGGCCTGGCCGCCTGGCTGCTGCTGCTGGCCGAATATAAACTTTCCGGCCTGGCGCTCGGCGGGCTCGGCGAAGCTTTTTCCACTAAAATATACAGCGCGCCGTTCGAGGTCGGGAAAGGCTCTTTCGCCGCCCCGGCTTCGCTGTTGCGGAGGCTGGGACGGCTGGGCTACCGCGCCGTGGAAAAGCCGTCCGCGCCGGGGGAATATGTCTGGCTGGAGCCGGCGCTGGAGGTATACCTGCGCGGCTTCCGCACGCCTTCGGCCCGGCAGGAGCCGCTGAAGGCGGAGTTGGAGTACGGCGCGGCCGGCTGGGAGATAAATACCGCGAGCGGCGCGGCCGCGGTCCTGCTGGAGCCTGAGCTGGTAATGGAGCTCTCCGGCCCGGATAAAGTGCGGCGGGAGCCGGTGGAAGCCCGCGACATCCCGGAAAAACTCCGCTCGGCGGTGATAGCGGCCGAGGACAAAAGGTTCCTGAACCATCACGGGGTGGACCTTAAGGCCGTGGCCGGGGCGCTCTGGCGCGACCTTACGCGCCGCGGGGTCTGGGGCGGCAGCACTATTACCCAGCAGCTGGCTAAAAATCTTTTTTTAACCCCGCGCCGCACGCTGCGCAGGAAACTGTCGGAAGCCTTCCTGGCCTTTTATCTGGAACTGCGCTACTCCAAGCCGGAAATAATGGCGCTGTACCTGAACCATATCTACCTGGGCCAGGACGGCCCGGTCAGCGTGGCCGGGATCAGGTCCGCCGCTAAATTCTATTTCGGGAAAGAGCCGGCCGGGCTGAGCCTGGCCGAATGCGCCCTGCTCGCCGGTATGATCCGCTCGCCCTACCTGTACAACCCGCGCTCGGACCCGGGCCGGAGCATGGCCAGGCGGAACAATGTCCTTTCGCGGATGCTGGAGAACGGCCTGATAGATCGCGAAGAGCGGGCCGCGGCCGTGACCGAGCCGCTTAGCCTGGCGGAAATACCGGCCCGCCCCGGCAAGGACGACAACGCTTATTTTACCGCCGAAGTGGTCCGGCTGCTGCTGAAGACCCGCGACGAGGACGAATTGTTCCGCTTCGGCCTCTCGGTACACACAACGCTGGATACCGAGCTCCAGTCCGCCGCGGCCCGCGCGGTCCGTCAAGCGCGCTATGAGGCGGCGCTGGTAGTGCTGGACCCGGCGAACGGTTCCGTGCCTGCCCTGGCCGGCGGCAAAGATTATTACGTTTCCCAGTTCAACCGCGCCACTCAGGCCATGCGCCAGCCCGGCAGCGCATTCAAGCCTTTCGTCTACGGGGCCGCGCTGGAGGCCGGCTTCACCCCGGCCACGCTGCTGGACGACGCGAAAAAAAGCTATCCTAATCCGGGCGGAAAAGTCTGGGAGCCGCGCAACTACGGCGGCGTCTATTACGGGACCTCGACGCTGCGCCTGGCGCTGGCGCGCTCCCTGAACTCCGCCACTCTGGACCTGGCTTCGCGGTTGGGGCCCCCGGCGATAACCGATTTCGCGCGGCGGCTGGGCGTGAAGAGCCCGCTTGAGAACAGCCTGGCCGTGGCGCTCGGGGCTTCCGAGGTGAATCTGCTGGAGCTGACAGCCGCCTACGCCCCCTTCGCCAACGGCGGTTTCCGCGTGGAGCCGGTGCTGATAACGGCGGTGGAGGACGCGCGCGGCGGCCTGCTGGAATACGGGGCCGGCGGCAGGACGCCGGTGATAAAGCCGGCCCTGGCCTACCTGGCGACCTCGCTGCTGGAAAGCGCGGTGAGCGAAGGGACGGCGTCGGGGCTGGGCGGGGTTTACGGCTGGGACAGGCCCGCGGCGGGCAAGACCGGTACCACCACCGGCGGGCGCGACGCCTGGTTCATCGGCTATACGCCGGGGCTGCTGGCCGGCGTCTGGGCCGGGGACGATTCCAACCGCGCGGTGGGGGTAGTCGGGGCCGGCGACGCCCTGCCGCTCTGGGCCGAGTTCATGAAGGCGGCGCTGGAGGGCCGGCCCGCCGAGAAATTCGCGCCGCCGGCCGAGGGGCTGGTCTCGGTAAAGATAGACCCGGTCAGCGGGCTGCTCGCCGTGGCCGGCTGCCCGGAGCGCAGACCGGAGCTCTTCCTGGCCGGCACCGAACCGGCGGGGAAATGCCCGCTGCATCCAAGGGGACTGAAGGGTTGGTTCAAGCGTTTGTTCGGAATAAAATAAGGCGGGGAGGAAAACATGAAAAGAATGTCAATGATGGCGGCGGTCCTGGCGCTCTGCGTTACAGCGGGCTTTGCCGGGAACTACGAGCTGGGCGTTATCGTTGGCGAGCCGACCGGCATCAGCGCCAAGAAGAACCTGGAGGGGAACAAGGCCCTGGCCGCGGCGGCGGCCTGGTCGTTTTCAGGAGACGGGAGCCTGAGCCTGCACGTAGACCATCTCTGGTTCAGGAACGACGTCATCAAGGTGGAAAAAGGCAGGCTGCCTCTCTACTACGGTATCGGGGGCAGGCTGAGGCTGGAGAACAGGGAGAATTTAGGCGTCAGGTTCCCGGTCGGCCTGCAGTATTTCTTCCAGAGCGAAAGCCTTACCGTTTTCCTGGAGCTGGTGCCGATACTGGACGTGGCTCCGGATACGGACTTCGACCTGGCCGCGGCTGTCGGTTTCCGGATACTGCTCTAAAGGAAGTAATGCTTCAGGGTCAGCCACGGGTGGCGCAGCGGCATCCGGGGGCCGGCGTATTTCATGACTTCCCTCACGCGCTCCCGCTTTTCCGGCAGGTAGCAATGCGTTGGGCAGTTCTTGCAGGCGGGCTTGGGGTGGTGCGGGCAGAGGCGCAGGCGGTTGGCGGCGTAGGCCAGCAGCTCTTCGCAATCCGCGCAGAGCTTCTTCCCGCCGTGCTTGTCGCGGCAGTAGATGCCCAGCATTATCCCTATGGTCTTCAGTTCGGCGGCGTTCTTCTTTTCCACCCCCATATTATACGAAATGCGCTTTGACTCGAAGGGCGGCATATCCTACAATCAGTTTATGAGCGATAAAGACAAAAGGCAGGCCCGCCGGGACAAGCACGATTCCGTGATAGAGATCCTGGACGCGAACGGCAAATTCACCGCCTCCGGCAGGCTGAGCGATTATTCCGAGACCGGGGCTTCTTTCACGATATGCGCCGCCGCGGCCCTGCCGGAAAAATTCCGCGCCCGCCTGCGCCTGCTCGGGAAAGGCGTGCTCGAAGTGGAGGCCAGGGTGATAAGGACCTCCTGCGACAAGAACGCCGTCTGCTACGGCGTAAAATTCGAGAAAGTAAAAACCGTCTACCCCTCCGGCGAACTCAGGAACGACTGGAAGTAGATTTTCATCCGCGCGCTGCCCGGAAAATAAAATCCCATGCGTAAACTTACCGTAACAACCGGGGACATAGCCGAATTCACCGACATAGCGAGAAAAGTGGATTTCTTCAGCCAGCTCACCGTCGGCCTCCTTTCAAAGATCCTCGAGCTTGTGATGCTCTGGGAATATAAGAAAGGCGAGAAGATCTGTAAACAGGGGACCTCCGGCGACGCTTTTTACCTGGTCCATTCCGGGAAGCTGCGGATCAGCGTAAAAAAGGGATTTTTCAGTTCCGCCCAGGTGGCCGAACTGGGCCGCGGGGACTTCTTCGGCGAGATGGCGCTGCTGGAAAGCGCGCCGCGCGCCGCCACCGTGGACTGCGCCGAGGACTCGAAGGTCTTCGTGCTGCTGGCCGGGCAGTTCAACGAAGTGGCCGGGAGCAATCCGGATTTCGTCGCCAACCTGAAGAATCTTTCCGAAGCCAGGAAATTCGAGCTGAACCAGCGGAAACAGTAACCCCCGGTTCCCATAGTGTCCCAGAGTCGTACGCGCACAGTCATACTGCGGAGAAGTTAAGTGCGTATGATTTAACAGCGAGCTGGTCTTTAAGACGGAGCAGAAAAAGTAATCACCTCCCGCTTACCCTAAAAGCGAGCGCGTATGCCCCGATGTGCGATTATCGGGGCATGCGCTATATCAGAATTTGAAGGCGTGGAATAATATATAAAATAAATATTAATCGCGGGGCCTTGAAAAAAGCCAATTTGTCTGCTATAACATGGCAGTGTAAAACAAATTACACCGGGTTTTGGAAAAGGGCTCTATGTATTTTGCGACCGGAAAGATAAGCCGTAAAGGGCTTACGCTTTCCGGTATTCTATTTTTTAGAACGGCCACTATAAACAAGAACAAGGTTCCGTCATGAAGCGCGTGTTGTGAAAACCGCTCCGTAAAAAAAGGCTGAAGTAATATGAGAGTTCACGGCACACACATTAAATTGCTGGTTGCTTGTGCCTGTGTTTCGCGGGGGGTGCTTTTTGGGCAGGTATTTCATAATTCCACTGGCACGGCGACCGTGGTCGATAGTGAGGTTTTGGAGAACGAATCAGGCGGGATGCAACCGCAAGTTTTATCTCCGGTTTCTAGGCGCATGCTGGAAAAGATGCGCGAGTTGGAAAAAACAGCCGCCGTAATCGAAGGGCAGGATAATGCCGCCCTGGAGAAGATCGGCGGGAAGATCGATAGAACCATAGCGCTGCTGCCCCTGAACGGCGACCTGATTGCCGCTATAAAAGACAAACGATTTGATTGGCGGGTGCGCTGTCTTTTGATGTTTTATAAAAGCTACACCGCGGGGGAGTCGAAGATCACAAAATATTCCGGCGACTTTATCGGGATTATGCGCGATAAGACCGAACATGAGAAGGTGCGAGGGATGGCCGCCCTTATGCTGGTGGATATTTCAGCCAAGAACCCCAAGGTCAATGAGGCGCTAAAGGAAGTGGCAAAGGCTCCCGACACACCCGGGGAAGTTCTCAAGGCGGTTATGGTATCGGTGGGCTATGCAGGCATAGACGATGCCGATGTTTTAATGAAACTGACCGAGCGGCAGCCCGCTGATTTTAACGAGATAGGGATAAATCTGAATGCCATAAGGGCTTTGGGCAAGTCAAAAGACCCGCGGGCCATAGGCTACCTGATAAAGATATTCGATGACAGCGCGCCGGATTCATTTTATAACTATACCGCGATAGAGCAATTCTGGGACTACATTGGGAATCCCGAAACCCGCGAACGCGTAAAACCGCTGATAATTCCCAGATTTTTAAAGTTGTTAGATGATAGATCCCGCCTTGGGCCTTCCAGGCGGGAAGCCGCTGGGATTCTCGCGGAACTAAAAGTTAAAGAAGCCGTAGACCCGATATTACGCTGGTTCCTGCCTGCGGATGGCTTTAGCGCGAAAATGGGGGGGGGTAATGATATGGATGTCCTCGCCGGCACGAGATATTTATTGAAACTAGGCGATAAGCGAGCTATCCCTGTTCTGGAACATCTTATTGAAAACTTCGCTAATGATTCCAGATGGAGCTGGGCAAAGGCGCAGATGGCTGAACGTGGACAGAAACTCCCGGAAGACCATCAGGACTATAAGCACTTGAAAGAGTGCCTGAAAAAACTGAAAAAGCAAAAATAATGGGGTTGCGGGTTGACTGGCTTAAAAGTTGCTGGCTCAGGCGATGCCGCCTTGTGACTTTAAACAGGCTAACTGATTTTATGAAAACTGCCGCAAAAATTTCGGCTTTTTGCCTTTTATCTCTTTTAGTGCTGTTCCTGGCTCCGGCGCGTTTATTTGCCGAGTTTGACGATGCGAATAGCGCGGTTTCCGGTGAAGTTTCGGACGGCGTAGATTTTACGGAAAGCGAATCAACCGAAGCGCAAAAGCGGGATTTATCTCCGGTTTCCGGGCGCATGCTGGAAAAGATGCGCGAGCTGGAAAAAACTGCCGCCGAAACCGAAGGGCAGGATGATGCCGCCCTGGAGAAGATCGGCGGGAAGATAGATAGAACCATAGCGCTGCTGCCCCTGAACGGCGACCTGATCGCCGCTATAAAAGACAAACGATTTGATTGGCGGGTGCGCTGTCTTTTGATGTTTTATAAAAGCTACACCGCGGGGGAGTCGAAGATCACAAAATATTCCGGCGACTTTATCGG
>JACQPH010000069.1 GCA_016207645.1 Elusimicrobiota bacterium | reverse complement strand
TGGAAACCCTTGCGTCGGTTTCCCCCCGCCCGGCGGGGCCCCCCCTTCCGCAAGGGGTTCGCGAAACAAAACCCCGGCCAACCCTCCACTACCTGAGTAGTTACTACGTCGGGGAAGCCGCGGATTCAGCCGAGCGCGGCGCCGGCCCGCTTTTCCAGCTCGCGCCTCAGCAGCTCCCGCTTCAGCACTTTCTGGAGCGTGTTCTTGGGCAGGGCCGTCACCATTTCGACCTCGCGGGGACGCTTGTAGGGGTCCAGGTGGGTCCTGATATACCGCATCACCTCGGACTTTTCCAGCTTCTCGCCCGGCCGGGCCACGCAGAAGCACTTCATGGTCTCGTTGCCGGCGCCGTCCGGTATGCCGATCACGGCGTTCTCCTGCACCCCGGGGTGGGCGTTGATGACATGCTCGATCTGGGCCGGGAAGACCTTGAGGCCTTTGACTATCACCATGTCCTTCTTGCGGTCGCGGATGAACAGGAAACCGTCGGTGTCCAGCACGCCGATATCGCCGGTCTTCAGCCAGCCGTCGCGCGTGAACAGCTCTTTCGTGGCGGCGGGGTTCTCGTGGTAGCCGCTGGTTATGTTGGGGCCCAGCACGCAGATCTCCCCCTCCTCGCCGTGCTTGAGGTGGTTGCCGTGCTCGTCCACTATCTTTATGGCCACGCCGCGGACGGCCTTGCCCACGGAGCCCTGCCTGCGCGCTTTCGGCGGGACTATGGTGACCACCGGGCTGGTCTCGGTGAGGCCGTAGCCTTCCAGGATGTGCAGACCGAAGGCCTTGTGGAAGTGTTGGGCGATGGTGTGGTTGAGCGGCGCCGCTCCCGACAGGCAGAGGCGCACCCGGCGCAGGCTCCAGAACCTGAGGAAGAACCGCTTGAGGCCCCTGGCTTCCTTGGCCAGCACGCCGAAGATCTGGGGCACGGCTATCAGCACGCTCACGCCCTCGCGGCCCATGGCCTGGAGCCAGGGCTTGGGCGGGGTGATGTTCTTTACTATGAAGGTCTTGGAGCCGAGCAGCACGGGCGTTATCACGTTGCCGGTCCAGGAGAAAGTGTGGAACATCGGCAGCAGGGCCATGAACACGTCTTTCCCGGTCGGCTCCAGGGTATGGATGGCGGCCCTGGCGTTCTCTATCATGTTGTGATGGGTCAGCAGTACGCCCTTGGGATGGCCGGTGGTGCCGGAGGTATAGAGTATGGTGGCCACGTCGTGCTCGCCGGCCGCGTTCTCCAGGGTCTGCTGGTGGCGGCGGGCCTGCTCGAGGCAGGGCCAGAAGTCCGTCACGCCGGCCAGGCCCGGGGAAGCGGCCGAGACCAGGAACTTCAGGCAGGGCAGGTCCTTTTTGACCGAGGCATAGGTCTTCACGAATTCCTTATCGGTCACCACGCCCTTGCAGGCGGAGTTCTCCAGGATATAGCGGAGCTCCTCGGCCTTGGAGACCAGGAAGTTTATGGGCACCGCCACCGCCCCCAGCTTCGCCATGGCGAAGTAGGCTATGACGAACTCGTGGGAGTTGCGCAGCGCTATAGCGGCGCGGTCCCCTTTGCGCAGGCCGAGCTGCCAGAACATATCGGCGGCGCGGTCGACGGCGTGAAGGAGTTCGCTCCACGACAGCCGCTTGTCTTCGGTCACGAAAGAGGTCCCTTCCGGGTTCTTCCCGGCCGTCCGGGCGAGGCAGGAGTAAAGGTCTTTAGGTTCGGTCATGCGCTTGTTTTCCCGTGAATTCCATAATTATACCCTAAGCTTAAAAACAGGGCCGGATTGCCGCCGGTTTTAACCCTCCGACTTTAAGTTTACATTTTTCTCCGGCTGGCCGCCAATTGTCAGGGGGGGTCGGTCTTCCGGAGCCGGCGGGTCTATTGCGTCCCCTTAACCCGCCATAGCGTTCCCGGGCGTATTTGCGCGGGTTTCACCGCGGCTGCCGGGCCTGTCCGGGGAACAGGTTCTAAGAAGGAAGGGCGGCGTTGCCCGTAGTTCCGGCCTTTTCGGAAAGGGACAGCAGCTCATTATCCCTGCGGGAGACTTTCGAGGAGTGGAACTGCTTTTTGTAGCCGTGTATCTTCTTGCAGCAATCGTAGTTCCCGGCCCTGAAGAACGCTTCGGCAAGGTTCGAATAGGTGTCGGGGCGGAGCTTAAACATCAACAGGTTTTCCGGTCTGCCGGCTTTTTCGTAGATCTCCGCGAAGGCGTCGAATTCCGCGGTCTTTTTGAACTCGTCCAGTAGCCTGCCGGAGCGGAACATGCCCAGTGCCGTTCTAAAATTACCCGCGTTACCGAACTTCACCGCGTAAGCCAATAAAAAATCATAGGGGACATCTTCCTTGGGCAGGTCGTTAAGCGCGCCCATCCCGTGATAAAGCCTCAGCAGGTCTTCCTGGGGCAGCTTGCGCGTTTTCCCGCCCGCCGCCTTGTACTCGGTGTAGAGCTTAAAGGCGTCCGTGTAGTCGCCCGTCGCCGCGGCCCTTTTTATTTCATCCGGCAGGGTCTTAACAAAACGCATTTTCTTCTTGATCCTGGAAAGAGCCCGGGTGGCCGTTATTGTCACGCCCAGGATGATAAAAGAACCCAGCCCCAGCGTGACGGCCTGTTTTGTCAGCCGCTGCCTTTCATTCTGGGCCTTGAACGCCTCCAGCTTCATGCTGTTCATGGTCCTGACCGTCTCTTTAAGTTTCGCTTCACAGTCGGCGTTCCGCCTCTGGGACAGCGCCTCCGTGAATTCCACGACCGCTTTTTCCAGGTTCTCTATCGACGGCGCCGCCAGCAACTGGAGGCCCGCGGCGTAATGAACCGCGTAATTTCTATCTTTCGCGGCCTCTTCCTCTTTCAGGCTTTGTATTTCCTTCTCCCGCCGGTCCGCCTCCCAGGGCGTCAGCCAGATCTTTATCGTTTTATCGAAACTGCCGGACGCCAGGTATTTCCCGTCGGCCGCAACGACCACCGACTTCACGTCGCCCCGGTGACCCTTGAACGTTCTTCCCGCGCCGTTCCCCGCCGCCGGCCAGCCGTTCACCGTTCCGCCGCCGCCGCTGGAGAAGACATAAGCGCCGTCCGGAGAATACGCGACGGAATGAACCTGCTGCCTGTTGGCTGAAAAAGTTTTCAGGCACAGGCCGTCCTTGGCCCGCCAGATCTTGACGAGACCGTCGTCGCTGCCCGAGACCAGATAATCACCGTCTGGGGAGAAGGCCACCGCATTGACGGCTTTGTTGTGCCCGTCAAGTGTGATCTTGGAATCGCCGCGCTCCACGTTCCAGATCTTGATGACCGTGTCCATGCTCGCGGAAGCGACGCTTTTTCCGCCCGAAGAGACCGAAACGGAGTAAATATAGCCGGAGCGGTTGTTGAAAGTTTTGTAAGGTCTCGTGGAACCTATCCGCCACAGGTTTATCATGCCGTCCGCGCTCCCGGAAGCGAGGCGTTTCCCATCCGGGAAAAAAACCACCGACAGGACCGAATCCCTGTGTCCTTTAAGCGTGGTCACGCAGGCGCCGGTCCCGGAGTTCCAGATCTTGATCGTACTATCTTCGCTCGCGGACGCGAGCGATTTCCCGTCCGGCGAAAACACTACGGAATTTACGGCGCTCCTGTGTCCCCTGAGCGTAGTAATGTACGCCCCGTCCTCCAGCCGCCAGACCTTCAGGGTATTGTCCACCCCGCTGGAGACGACGCTCTTTCCGTCCGGGGAGAACGCGACCGAATAAATTATTTTGGAATTGCCTCTTATGGTTTTTATCAGCAGGCTTTCCTGTCCCAAAAGAGAGGCCGGTGAGCAGAAAAATATGGCGAGAGCATAGATAGCCGGAAAAATGGACTTCACTTTTTACCCCCCATACGCAGGTGCGATTCAAGATATTACAATCATTCCGCGGAGCCTGTCAAAGACAAAGTCCTACTGCTGCCTCGGGTCCAGCACGTCGCGGAAAGCGTCGCCCAGCAGGTTCCAGGCCAGCACGAAAAGGAAGATGGCCCCGCCCGGTATGAGCAGGGTATGCCAGTAGGCGAAAGGGCTGCCGGCGGCGCCGAGGATCCAGTTGCGCGACATGGCCACCAGTTGGCCCCAGTCCGCGTAGCCGGCCGGCGCGCCCAGCCCGAGGAAGCTCAGCGCGGCCGCGGTAAGCACCACGCTGCCGATGTCCAGGCTGGCCACCACCACCACCGGGTAGATGGAGTTGGGCAGGATATGCCGCGTGAAGATCCAGAAGTCGCCGGCCCCCATCAACCGGGAGGCGGTGACATAGTCCTGTTTCTTTACCGTGAGGATATCCCCGCGGAAAAGCCGGGCGTAGGCCGGCCAGGAAACGGCCGCTATGGCGAAGATGACCTTCTCTATGCCGGGGCCCAGCATGGCCACTATGACCACGGCCAGCACGATGCCCGGGAAAGCCAGGACGATGTCGGTGAGGCGCATGGCTCCCTCGTCCGTCCAGCCGCCGTAATAGCCGGCCAGCCCGCCGACGAGGAGGCCGGCCGCCAGCGCCACGAAGATGACGGCCGCGCCTATCCTGAAAGCCGTGCGCGCGCCCCAGACCACGCCGTAGAACAGGTCGTACTGCGACTCGGTGGTGCCGAAGAGCTTATCCGCCGAAGGTCGCCGCGGCTCGGAGGAGTAGCCCGACTGCGGCATCTGGTAGGGGTCCGAGCCCCGGGGTTTCGCTATGAAGGGCGCGAGCAGGGCCAGCAGCAGGAAAGCGGCTATCAGCCCCAGCCCGAAGAGGGAGGCTTTGCTTTTCCTGAACCGGTTCAGCGTTCTCTCGTCGAACATAGGCTATTCGCCGTACCTTATCCTGGGGTCCATCACCGCGTAGAGCACGTCGGAAACGGTGTTGGCCAGCACGAAGAGCAGCGCGCTCATCAGGGAAAAGCCCAGCACGCCGGCCAGGTCCAGCTGCTGCGCGGCCTTCACGCCCCAGCGCCCTATGCCGGGGAAATCGAAAACGGTCTCCGTTATCACCACGCCGCCCAGCAGCCGCACGAACTGCAGGCTGACGAGCGTGATGACGGGGATCATGGCGTTGCGACGCACGTGCGCGGAGATGACATAGCTTTCCTTCAGGCCCTTGGCGCGCGCCGTGCGCACATAGTCCTTGTTGAGCTCCTCCAGCATGGAGGTGCGCGTGATGCGGATCAGCATGGCCACGCTGCCGAAACAGAGGACGGAGGCCGGCAGGATCAAATGCTTCACCGCGTCCAGGAAAACCCCGAATTTAAAGTTCAGCAGCGAGTCCGCCGTGAGCAGGCCGGTATAGCTTTTGAAGGCGTCGGAATGTATCAGGAGGTCGGTCTCGAAGGAGTACCGGCCCGGGCCCAGCACGCCCAGCCAGCCGTAGAAGAACATCAGCGCCAGCAGGCCGAAGACGAAGGTGGGCAGGGAATAGCCGGTGATGGCCAGCAGGCGGGTCAGCTGGTCCGGCCACTTGTCCTTTTTCACGGCGGAGAGGGTGCCCAGCCGGGTGCCGAGGAAGAAGATGGGGATGATGGCGAAAATAGTGAGCTCCAGCGTGGCGCCGAGGTAGGTCCCGATGGCGTCGGCGACCTTCATGTTCGCCGTCACGGAATAGCCCAGGTCGCCTTTGAGCAGGTTCCCGAGCCAGGCGCCGTAGCGCACGGCCAGCGGCGCGTCCAGCTTATGGGTCTTTATCAGTTCCCGCATGACCTCGGGGGTCAGCTCGCGCTGGTCGGCCAGGTAGATGGAGGCGCGCATTTCCGGCGGCAGCAGGCCGGTGAGCGAGAACAGCAGGAAGGTGACGCCCAGCGCCACCAGCGGCAGCATCAGGGCCCTTTTAAACAGGAATTTCCGCATCAGGTCTTTTCCCCGTCCTTCATCCTGATATAAAGCTCGTCGAAGACCGGGGCCAGCTTCAGGAAGGCGGCCAGGACCTGAGGGTCGAAATGCTCCGGCTTCATCCTGTCGTCGCCCTTCGTGATTATGCCCAGGGCCCCGTCGTGGTCGTAGTTGGGCTTGTAGACGCGGGAATTGCGCAGCGCGTCGTAGCAGTCGCAGATGGACACTATCCTGGCCTCGAGCGGGATCTCCTCCCCCTTCAGGCCTTTCGGATAGCCGGTGCCGTCCCAGCGCTCGTGGTGGCAGAGCGCGATGCGGCGGCCGAACTCCAGGTGCGGGTGGTCGCCTATGATCATCGCCCCGAAGCTGGTGTGCTGCCGCATCTCGTCCATCTCCTCTTCCGTCAGGCGGCCGGGCTTCTTCAGGATCTGGCTCGGGATATGCACCTTGCCCACGTCGTGCAGGGTGGCCTGGGTGCGTATCTGCTCCACGAATTTTTCCGACTGGCCGAGCTCGCGCGCCAGCAGGGCGGCGTATTCGCCCACGCGCAGGATATGGTTGCCGGTGTCGATGTCGTTGGCCTCGGCGGCGCGGGCCAGCGCCAGGATCAGGTAGTCGAAGGCGTTCTCGTAATCGGCGGAGCGCAGGATATTCCCTATCCGCAGCAGCAACTCGGCCTGGTCGAAAGGCTTGGAGAGGAACTCCTCCGCCCCGGCCTCCATGCCCTTCATCTTGTTCTCCTTGGAATCCAGGGAGGTGATCATTATCACGGGGATATGGGCGAGCTGCGGGTCGGATTTTATTTTTTTACAGACCTCGTGGCCGTTCATTACCGGCATATTTATGTCCAGCAGCACCAGGTCCACTGGCTTTTCGGCCAGCACCGCCAGGGCCTCGCGGCCGTTCAGGGCGGTCAGGGTCTCATAGCCGTGCGGGCGCAGGAGCGCCTCCAGGAGGTCCAGGTTGAAATCCTCGTCGTCCACGCAGAGTATGCGGTGCGTTCGTTTCATGTTCTGTTCAGGGGACGCTGATTACTAAATGACTAACTACTAACGATACAAGGCGGCCTTGTTGATAAATAGTCATTTAGTAATCAGCGTCCCCCCTGCTCCAGCTCCAGGCGGCTATTACCTTCAGGGTGAGGCGGGCGCAGCCGAAGAAGTCTTTGAGGTCCAGGTATTCGCCGGTGGTGTGGACGTCGCGCATGCCCGTGGACAGGATCGGGGCTTTGATGCCGTGGCCGTACAGGATATTGCCGTCGGTGCCGCCGCCGGAGGCGGAGGGTTTCATCCTGAGGCCCTCTTCCCGCATGGCGGCGGCGATCAGGGGGAGGACGGGGTTGGTCTTGTCTATGCGCAGGTTCGGGAATTTCCGCTGCACGAGGAATTCGTAGCGCGGCGTTATGAGCTTGCCGTCGGCGCGGACTTTTATCTTCTTGACGGCTTTCCTCAGGCAGTCTTCCATGTGCCTGGTCTGCCTGCGCAGCTTGGCGGGGTCGTGGCTGCGGGCTTCGCCGGAGAGCTCCACCAGCGGCGGGACGATGTTGATGGCGTTGCCGCCGGAGATGAAGCCTATGTTGGCGGTGGTCTGGGAGTCTATGCGGCCGAGTTTCATGCCGGCTATGGCGCTGGAGACGACTTTTATGGCGGAGATGCCTTTTTCGGGAGCTACGCCGGAGTGGGAGGCGGCGCCGTAGACCTTGATCTCCATGCTGTCGGCGGCGGGGGCGCTGGTGATGACGTTCTCGAGGGCCTGCTCGTTGTCGAAGATGAGGCCGTAGCGGGAGCGGAGCCTGGAATAATCGAGGTACTTGGCGCCCAGCAGGGCCATTTCCTCGCTGATGGTGAAGACGGCTTCCAGGGGCGGGTGGGGTATTTTGTTCTCGTCGAGGGTCTTTACGACCTCGAGGATGACGGCTATGCCGGCTTTGCAGTCGGCGCCGAGCACGGTGGTGCCGTCGGAGGTGATGCGGCCCCCGGCGACGCGCGGGCGGACGTTCTCGGCGGGGCCGACGGTGTCCATGTGGGCGGAGAGGAGGAAGGGTTCGCCGGGGGCGGTGCCGGGGAAGCGGGCTATCACGTTGCCGGTCTCCCCTCCCATCCTGCGGCCGGCTTCGTCTATGTCCACCTCGGCGCCCATGAACTTGAGCAGTATGGAGAGGCGGCGCGCTATGGCGCCTTCTTTGCCGGAGAGCGAGGTTATCTTCGCGAGGTCGCAGAACAGCTGCACCATCCGCTTCTCATTGATAGCAGGCGTCATCCCTATATTATTTGAATTTTAAGGCGCGTTTACAATGATTATTCGTAACTACTCAAGCCGCTACCGGGGTTCGGGTTGTCCGGGGTTTTGCCCCGCGAACCCCGAAAAGACGGAAACCCTTGCGTCGGTTTCCCCCCGCCAGGCGGGGCCCCCCGTCCGCAAGGGGTTCGCGAAACAAAACCCCGGACAACCCTCCACTACCTGAGTAGTTACGATTATTCCATGAAAACCGCGGAGATCCGGAAGCTGCCGCGCATGAAAGCAGTTATGCCGCTCATTTTGTACAATTGAGACATGAACTTCCTGAAAAAACAGCTGGTTTTGACCGCGGCGCTGGCACTGGGCGCCTGCGCGCATACGCCGCCCGCAGGCACGGGGCAAGCGCCCGTTCAGCAGGCCTATTACGTGGACGCCGAACAGTTCAGGACAGTGCGGTTCAACCAGCCGCCGGCGCCCGGCTCGATGCAGCAGGAGGCCGATATCGCCGCCGTGCTCTCCTGGCAGAACAAGCGCAACGAGGCCGACTGCGCGAAGGCCCGGCGCACCTCCGAGGAAACCTACGATTCCTTCTGGTCGGGCAAAAGCCCCTTCGCCGAGCCGCTGCCCGCCGCGGTGAAGGACTTCTTCGAGCGGCTGGCCTCGGACCTGGGGAAAGCCGACAAGAATATGAAGGAACGCTTCCGGCGCCCCCGCCCCTATATGGCTTACGCCGAAGTGCGGCCCTGCGTAAAAAAGCCGGAGAGCTTTTCCTACCACAGCGGCCACGCCTTATACGCCAGGGTGTTCGCCTGCGTGCTGACCGACATCGTTCCGGAGCGGCGCGCCGAATTCCACGCTAAATCCGACGAGATCTCCCGGGACCGCGTGATCGGCGGCGTACATTACCCGGCCGATATAACGGCCGGGAAGGCCTTCGCGGACCTGTACCACGAAGAGCTGCTGAAGTCCGAAGCCTACCGGAAGGATATCAAGAAGATGAAAGCCCTGCTGGCGAAGTAGAAGAGAGCGCGCGGCTAAATAAAAAAACCGGAGGCTTTCCTCCGGTTTTTTAATCGGGTGCGCGCGGCCGGTTATCTGCCTCTGCCGCGGCCCCTGCCCCTGCCTCTGCCGCCGCCCCTGCCTTTATTGCGCGCGGCGCGGGCGAAGTTCAGCGGCGGCCGTTGCCGGCCCTGCCCGCCGGGGGTGAGGCGGGGGCGGTTCCCTTCGGGCTGCCGCCCCTGCGGCTGCGGGGGCCGGCCGCCTTCCAGCGACAGGTCTATCTTCCCCTCCGCCGTGTCCACGGCGGCTATCATTACCTTTACCTTCGTGCCCGGCTTCAGTCCGTTCACGCGCAGCAGGCCCTCGGCCCCGGTGTCGCCGAGCATCACGAAAGCCCCGCTGTCTATGACCGTGGTGACAGCGCCGTCCATTACGGAGCCGACCAGTTCCTTCAGCATCTCCGCGCGCATGATATCCACCGACTTGTGCTCCGCGTCGGCGGCGGCGCGCTCGCGCTCCGAGCAGTGGACGCCCGCTTTGTCGAGCGGCAGCGCGCCGTGGTTCTCCTTCCTGCCGGCCAGCAGCGCCTTCACGGCGCGGTGGGTCAGCAGGTCGGGGTAGCGGCGGATGGGCGACGTGAAATGCGAGTAGAAGCGCGTGGCTATGCCGAAATGGCCTTCCGATTCCGGCGAGTAGACCGCCTGCTTCATGCTGCGCACCATCAGCGAATTTATCAGGTTGGACAGCGGGTGGTTCGCGGCCTGGCGCAGCACATCCTGCAGGCCCTTCGCCGCGTTGGAGCCTTCTATATGCCCCGCGGTCAGGCCGAGCTCGCCCAGCGCGACGGCGAGGTTCTTGAGCTTGAGCGGGTCCGGGTTGTCGTGCCGGCGGTGGAGGAAAGGCCGCTTGGCGTTGTAAAGCTCCGTCGCCACGGCCTCGTTCGCGAGCAGCATGAACTCCTCTATCAGGCGGTGGCTCTTGAGCCGCGGCCTGAGGCTTACGCCCAGCGGCCTGCCGTGCGGGTCCGCGTTGATCCTGTATTCCGGCAGGTTGAAGTCCAGCGCGCCGCGGGCGACGCGCCGCTTGTAGAGCAGGTCGGTAAGCGCGCCCATCCTCCCGACGGCCTCGCCGACGGCTTTGGGGACGTCCGGGACCTTGCCGCCTTCGAGCAGGGTCTGGACCTCCTCGTAGGTGAAGCGCCGCCACGAGCGGATGACGGTATTGGCGAGGCGGCGCTTTACCACCTTGCCGGCGGGGTTTATGTCCATGAAAGCGGATACGGTGAGCCGCTCCTGGCGCGGCACCAGGCTGCACAGGTTGTCGGAGAGCGCCGGCGGCAGCATGGGCACCACCCGGTCCGGCAGGTAGACGCTGGTGGCGCGGGCGTAGGCCTCGGCGTCCAGGGCCGTGCCGGTCCTCACGTAATGCGCGACGTCGGCTATGTGCACGCCCAGGCGCAGCAGGCCGCCGCCCAGGTCCTCCAGCGAGACCGCGTCGTCGAAGTCCTTCGCGTCGGCGCCGTCTATGGTGCAGATGGGCAGGTCTATCAGGCTCTCCCTGTCCTGCCACTGCGCCGGCTCCAGCCGCGCGCCGTAGCTTTCGGCCTGCGCCGTCACTTCCGGCGGGAAATTTTCTTTGATGCCCCGCGCGCGGAGTATGGAGTCTATGCGGGCGCGGACGTCGCCGGGGTCGCCCAGTATCTCGTTCACCAGCCCCGAGGCGCCGTTGCCGGGGGTGGGCCAGCGCGTGACTTCCAGCACGGCGAAGGCCCCTTCGAGCGGGACCACCTTGGGGGCGAAGCCGCTCACCAGGGCCGGCGGCGCGCTGCCTTTCTCCGGGAACAGGACCCAGCTGTTCTTTACGCGCTTGAGGATGCCCACCATCGAGGTGCGGGCGCGCTTCACCACTTCGATTATCTCGCCGGCCAGGCGGCCGGTCTTTTCCGGCCGCACCCGGGCCCTCACGCGGTCCCCGTCCATGGCCAGGTCCAGGCCGCGGCCGCGGATGAACACGTCGCCCACGCCCTCCTTCTCCGAGAGCAGGAAAGCGAAAGTTCCTTTATGCTGGATCACGCCCTCGACAATAGCTTCGTGTCCGCCGGAGGCGGCGCGGGTCTCTTTTTTCTTCCAATGTTGTTTCATCTTATTCCTTATTTATACCGATTTGAAATCCTGCTATGTATGCGTCCGGCAGCAGCGTACAAAATGGCCGGGGGTTATTTCCTCGTACCCGGGGCGCCCGCCGAGGCAGGCCTGCTCCGCCCGCGGGCAGCGGTCCGAGAAGACGCAGGCCTGCGGACCGGGGCCTGCGCCGCTCCCTCCGCGCCTTTCCTCGAGCACGGTCTTCCGGGCCGGGTCGGGGTCCGGCACGGCCGAAAGCAGCAGCCGCGTGTAGGGATGGCGGGTGTCGCGGAAAAGCTCCGCTGCGGAGGCGTATTCCACCACGCAGCCCCGGTACATCACGGCGACGAAATCGCACAGGTAACGGACGGCCGCCAGGTCGTGGGAAATAAAAATATAGGAAATGCCCAGTTCCTTCTTGAGTTCGTTGAGCAGGTTCATGATCTGCGCCTGGATCGAGATGTCCAGGCTGGAGATAGGCTCGTCGGCCAGGATCAGCCGCGGGCCGGTGGCCAGGGCCCTGGCTATGGCCACCCGCTGCCTCTGCCCGCCGGAGAACTCGTGCGGGTACCGCCGCAGCGCGTCCGCCTTCAGGCCCACTTTCTCCAGCAGCGCCGCCGCCGTCTTTTCGCCGTCGGCTATTTTCTCCCCCGCCGCCCTCAGCGGTTCCAGGACCAGGTCCCCGACCTTCATGCGCGGGTCCAGGCTCGAATAGGGGTCCTGGAAGACCATCTGCGCGCCGCGGCGCGCTTTGCGCAGTCCGGCGCTGGAAAGGGAGGAGAGCTCCTTGCCGTCCAGGACGACGCGGCCGGAGTCGGGCTTCTCGATGCCCAGTATAAGTTTCGCCAGGGTGGTCTTGCCGGAGCCGGATTCTCCGACTATCCCCAGCGTCGTGTTCATTTCCAGGGACAGGGAAACCCCGTCCACCGCGGTGAAGAGTTCCCCGCCGGAGCTGAAGAGGCCGCCGGCTTTGCGGTAGCGCTTTGTCACATTGTCCACGTTGAGGATGGCCGGCATAGCTTAAAGTTCAAATCCGGCTTCGCTGCGCCAGCATTTCGAGGCGCGCCTTTCGCCCGTCCTGAATTCCGGCGGCTCCTGGCCGCGGCACTTTTCAAAGACTTCCGGACACCTCGGCGCGAAAGGACAGCCGGGCGGGTCCTCGTCGAAACTGGGCGGCAGGCCCTCTATGGTCTTGAGGGGTTCGCCCGGCTTGTCGCTCCAGCGCGGCAGCGAGTTCAGCAGCGCGCGGCTGTAGGGGTTGGCGGGGCTTTTGAAGAACTCCGCGGCGGGCGCGCGCTCGAACACGCGCCCGGCGTAAAAGACCAGCACGTAATCCGCGCGCTGCGCCACGATCCCGAGGTTGTGCGTGATCAGCGCCAGCGCCATGCCGCTCTCTTTTTTCAGCGCGTCCACCAGGTCCAGGATCTGCGCCTGCACGGTGACGTCGAGGGCGGTGGTGGGCTCGTCGGCTATCACCAGGTCGGGGCCGCAGGCCAGCGCCATGGCTATCATGACGCGCTGGCGCATGCCGCCCGAGAAATTGTGCGGATACTGGGCGAGGCGGTTCTTCGCGTCGGTTATACCGACTTTCTCCAGGAGCCCGGCGCAGGCCGGCAGGGCCTGGGCGTAGGAAAGCCCTTTGTGCTCCATCAGCGGTTCGGCCAGCTGCAGGCCTATGGTCAGCACGGGGTTGAGGGAGGTCATCGGCTCCTGGAAAACCATGGAGATCCCGGCCCCGCGCACCTCCCGCAGTTCCTCCTCGGAAAGCGAGGCCAGGTCCTTCCCGCCGTAGAGCACGCCGCCGGAATCTATCTTCGCTCCCGGGGGCAGCAGCCGCACCACCGAGAGCGCGCCCAGGGTCTTGCCGGAGCCGGATTCCCCCACGATGGCCAGGGTCTCGCCGGGGTAGATGCGGTAGTTCACGCCGCGCAGTATCCTGGTCGGCGCCCCGTCGCGCGAGACCGATACGGAGAGGTCCCTGACCTCCAGCAGCGGCGCGGGTTTTTCCGTCATCTTAAGGTCTCGCCGCCGTTTATTTTAAGGCTGGTGAAGCGGGCGTAGGCGCCCTGCGGGTCGCCGCCGGCGAAACCGCCCAGGAAGAATTTCTGGGCCGGAGCGTCCAGGGCGGCGGAGGCGTCGAGGCGGAAGACCGGGACGAAGGTCTTCCTGTTCATGGCGTAGGAGACGGAGAAGTAATTCCCGTCGCGCTCGAAGCGGAGCACTTTCAGCTTTTTCGGCAGTTCTAAAGGTTTTCCGCCCGGGAGGTAAATGAGCGTGAGGCTGTCGTCCGAAGGCCTCGGGCCGTTCTGGCGCTGCACCAGCACCTTGAGCGTCGCGGAGGCGTTGCCGATGGAGGGCCGCGAGGCGTCGCCGCCCACCCAGACGCCGTAGGAAAAGCGCTTCATCTGGCCGGGCGGTATTTTGAAATCTGCCTCCAGGTCGGCCTGCCACTTCCCGCCGGAAAGGTCGCGCGAAAGGATGAGGCCGGGGGCGTAGCCGTCGGAGGGCTCGTCGCGGCTGTCGTCCTGCCCGGCGGCGAGGTAATAGTAAAGGCCGTCGCCCTTGACCTCGTGGGAGCCGTATTCGTTGTTCCAGCCCGTCCAGGTCTTCCAGTCGTCCGCGGCGTAGGCGCCCTTCCCGAGCATGGCGGGGCTGAAACAGGCAGCGGTAAAAGCCGCAGTCAGCGTCGCCGCCACCACTAGTTTTACATGAAAACTTTCCATTATAGTTCTAAAATTCTCCGCTCACCTCCGCCCTCTACCCTCTACCCTCTACCCTACTCTTGCTGTCCAGCCAGATGGTCACCGGTCCGTCGTTGATGATCTCCACTTCCATGTCCGCCGCGAAAACGCCGGTCTTTACCGGCGCGCCTCTGGCGCGCAGCGCGGTTATGAAATATTCGTACAGCCTGGCCGCTTCGGCGGGCTTCGCGGCCGCGGTGAAATCGGGCCGGCGGCCTTTCGAGGCGTCGCCGTAAAGCGTGAACTGCGAGACCACCAGCGCCTCCCCTTTGACGTCCAGCAGCGAGTGGTCGAACTTCCCGGCGGCGTTGGAGAAAACGCGGAGGTTGGCCGTTTTTTCCGCCAGGAGGTCGGCGTCGGCTTCCGCGTCGCCCTCTCCCACGCCCAACAGCACCACCAGTCCCGGCCCTATGGCGCTGTGCGTCCCGGCGGTCCTCACACCGCCGCGTTTTACCCGCTGTATAAGCGCCCTCATAGCTCCATTATAAATAATTTACACCCATCCCGCCTAACGCGGCGCGGGCAGGCTTGAATATGCGGGTGCCCGGTAGTATAATTAAGGGGTCGGTCAATTCGCGCCAGCTTAAGGAAAAACTATGGTAACCGGACTTGTACTCGTAAAACTCCTGCCGGGCAAGGAAAAACAGACCCTCGTCAAGCTCAAAGCGCTCAAGAGCGTGGTGCACATGTCGGCCGTGTTCGGCCGCTGGGACCTGGTGCTCGACATGGAGACGGACGATCTCCCGGCGCTTTCGAATATCGTGGTGCAGGAAATACGCTCTATCCCGGGCGTCCTCTCCACCGAGACGCTGGTCACGACGTCGCTGTAGCCTGAAAGCCGGTCGCTTGAGAGTTCCTTCCCCCCTTGTGGGGGAAGGTTAGGATGGGGGGAGAGGGCGCGCCGCCGACCCCCCACCTCAAATCCTCCCCCACAAGGGGGGAGGAAGCCTGCAGGATTACGCCGTACGGTGGTATCTTTTTTTATGCGCACACTTTTGATCTGTCTGTTGCTGGCGGCAGCCCGGCCCGCCGCCGGCCAGGTATATCTCGGGGCGGAAGTGGGGCCGGACGCGTTCCTGAAAGCCGACCCCGGCAAGATAGACACCGACGGCGAGGACGCTTTCGCCTGGGCGCTCAGCTCGGAAGTAAGCAGTTCCACCCTTTACGCGGTGTTCGAATCCACCAACCCGGAGAAGGAGATCTTCGGCTACCTGCGCGGCGGTCTCTACAGGCAGGAGCTGGCGGCCCTGCTGCTGCTGTCGGAAAGGACGGCTGTCCCGTTCAGGAAACTCGCCGCCGAACTGCCTAAAGCCGGCGGGTTCCGCGGCCTGGCGAAGAACCATAAAGCCGACGCCATGGCGCTCTTCGAGGCGGCCGGCGGCCTCAAGGCCGCGGCGGACCTCAAGCTGCCGCTTTTCCTGGCGGTGTCCGCTTCCACGGCGCCCGCCGCCGTCCGGCTCTCCACCCCGGCGCCCACGGTCGATGAAAAGAAATAGCCCTTTCCTGGCCGCTCTCTCGGCCGCGCTGCTCTGCGGCGCCGCTTTCGCGCTGCGCGTGCCCGGCGGCGAAAGCAGGGCCGAACTTACCCTTCCCGACGGTTTCAGGGTGCGGGCCGAGCTGGCGCTTACCGCCGCGGCCCAGGCAAAGGGGCTGATGTTCCGCGAAGAGCTGGCGGACGACGGGGGCATGCTTTTCGTGTTCGGGGGGACGGAGCGGAGGTCTTTCTGGATGAAGAACACCTTCCTCGACCTGGACCTGGTGTTCCTCGACGGGGACCTGAAAGTGCTGAAGGTCTTCCACAGGGTGCCGCGTTCGAGGCCCGGGCAGCCGGAAAGCGAGTTGGCGCGGGTTTCGGCGCCCGCCGCCTGCGTGCTGGAGCTGCCCGCCGGCGCCGCGCGCGCGCACCGGGTCAGGCCGGGCGCGAAAATAAAGATCGCCTTCCCCCCTCCCGCCAAAAAATAAGAAAGCGGCCGGGCCGGTCAGTCGCCGCTTCCCTGGTTCTGCCGGGCCTGCTTCATCATTTCCGCCATGTCGGGCATAGCCGCTCCGCCCTTGGTCCCCTGTTTGCCGGGAGCGGCGGTGTTGAAGGGCTTGAAGCCCTTCAGCCGCGGGATCGCCTCGCCCTGCCTGGTGTTCCCGGCTTTTTTGGCGGCTTTCTTTTCAGGCGCGGCCGGGGCCGCCTCGGGAACCGCGGGCGCGGCCTGTTTCGCTGCGGCGGCGGGAGCGGGGTCCTCCTCGGAGTAGCCCTCGTTGGCTTTCGCGAACATGTCCAGGGAGCCCCCGCTGGAGGTCTCCGACCTGGAGGCGGGAAGGAGCCCGGCGGCGGCGCCGGCCGGCCTTTCGTCCCTGAAGATGGCTTCCTGCGCGGGGGATGAAGGCGGGGCTTCGCCGGCGTCCCCCCACATCAGGAACTTTATGCCGAATATTACCGCAATGGTCAGGACGGCGCCGATGGTGAGCATTACCGCCGGTGTGAGGACATTGGTCTTTTTTGCGCGGCTGTAGGAGTTCATAGGGAGTTACCGCCTGTACTATGATTTTACTACTTATGGGCCCGCGGTTACAAACCTGCGTTCGTGCCGTATAAAAGCGGTTGCGCCACGGACGGCCAAACCTGCGTTCGGCCGCCTGATGAGCATAGCTCCTGTTGCGGCACTGGCATAGCCTTGTGCCGTATAAAAGATAAAAGCATTAATTTTATTGTAAAATGATTCCTAACGGCATGAGCATCTGGAAGAACGCTTTTAAGATCCCGGAGCCCCCGGAGCCCACCCCGGAGGAGAAGAAGCTGCTGGACGCGCTGGTGGAGAAGATAAGGAAGCGGGGTCTCGGCGAGATAGCCGCCTTCACCGCGGAAAGCACCGCCCCGCTGCACTACCTGGGCGCGCAGGGAATAACTTTCATCGAGCCCGCGCTGACCGCGCTGTTCAGGAAGGAAGACGTGGAAAAGTACAGGGCGCTGCTGGAGAACAGCAGGGCCGTTAAATACCTGGTAGACCGGCTGAACGACGAGCCAAAGGAAGACCGCGATGTCAAAAAAGGACCTTGAGATCATCATAGCCACGGACTGCGGCAGCACCACCACGAAAGCGATCCTGATAGAGAAGCGGGGCGACACCTACCGCCAGACCTTCCGCGGCGAGGCCCCCACCACCGTCGAGGCCCCCTTCGAGGACGTCACCAAGGGCGTGCTGAACTCGATCACCGAGGTGGAGGAGCTCTCCGGCCGCAGGATCCTCGACGGCGAAAAGATCATCACCCCGAACAGCGGCAACACGGGCGCCGACATCTACGTGTCCACCTCCTCCGCCGGCGGCGGCCTGCAGATGATGGTGGCCGGGGCGGTCAAGGCCATGACCGGCGAATCCGCGCAGCGCTGCGCCCTGGGCGCCGGCGCCATAGTGATGGACGTGCTGGCCTCCAACGACGGGCGCGCCGACCACGAGAAGATAGAGCGCATCCGCCAGCTGCGCCCGGACATGATGCTCCTCTCCGGCGGCACCGACGGCGGCACCATCACGCACGTGGTGGAGCTCGCGCAGTTCCTGAAGGCCGCCGATCCCAAGCCGCGCCTCGGCGCCTCCTACAAGCTGCCGGTGATCTACGCCGGCAACAACAAGGCCCACGCCCAGATAAACGAGATCCTCGGCGGCCGCACCGCGCTGATCGTGACCGAGAATTTGCGCCCGACGCTGGAAAAAGAGAACCTGATGCCGGCCCGCCACAAGATACACGATATCTTCCTGGAGCACGTGATGCAGCAGGCCCCGGGCTACCCGAAGCTGATGAAGATGGTGGGCGCGCCCATAATGCCCACGCCCGCGGCCGTCGGCGCGATGACCGAGAAGTTCGCCAAGGCCAACAACTTCAACGTGCTGGCCGTGGACATCGGCGGCGCCACCACCGACGTGTTCTCCGTTTTCTCCGGGGTCTTCAACCGCACCGTGAGCGCGAACCTGGGCATGAGCTACTCCATCTCCAACGTGATGGCGGAGGCGGGCCTGGCCAACATCCTGCGCTGGCTGCCTTTCGACATGGACGAGCAGGACCTCCGCAACCGCCTGAAGAACAAGATGATCAGGCCCACCACCATCCCCCAGACGGTGGAGGACCTGCAGATAGAGCACTCGGTGGCGCGCGAGGCGCTGCGCCTGGCCTTCGACCAGCACAAGGCGCTGGCCGTGGGGCTGAAGGGCGTGCAGCAGGAGCGCTCCATCTCCGACGCTTTCGAGCAGACCGCCTCGGGCGCCAGCCTCATCAACGTGATGCTGCTGGACTACGTGATAGGCTCCGGCGGCATCCTGGCGCATTCCCCCCGCCGCACGCAGTCCATGCTGCTGATGATAGACGCCTACCAGCCCGAGGGCGTCACCCGCATGGCCGTCGACTCCATCTTCATGATGCCGCACCTGGGCGTGCTGGCGCAGATAAGCGAGAAAGCGGCCCTGGACGTGTTCTACAACGACTGCCTGGTCCGCCTCGGCACCTGCCTCGCCCCGAAGGGCCTGGGCAAGGAAGGCCAGGTCATAATGGACTGGGAAGCGATCGCCCCCGGCGGCAAGAAAGAGGCGGGGCAGCTCCGCTTCGGCGACATCCTCCACGTGCCGTTCGAGCACCCCAAGGCGAAACTGGTGGCCAAGCCCGCGAAGGGCTTCGACCTGGGCGCCGGCCCCGGCAACCGCGTGGAAGCCGACATAGAGGGCGGCGTGGTCGGCCTGGTGCTGGACGGCCGCGGCAGGCCCTTCACCCTGTCGAAGGAAGCCGGCAGGCGCCGCGACGACCTGAACAAGTGGTACAAGGCTATGGGAATGTACCCGGTCTGAAGACCCGGACGGACGGCTGTTTGCTACCAAGGAGAATTTTATGGCGCACGCTTATACACCCGGACTCAAAGTAATGCCCTGCACGCTGCTCAGGAAGAAGCGGCTGCTGCCCATACCCGGCAAGGTGCTGGCCGGGCCGGACCAGACGGTGGATTCTCTGGACGTGGTGGCCCAGACCGAGCTCCCCGGCAAGGTCTTCTCCGTCAACGTGGCCAACCGCCTGGCCGTCGGCCCCGACGAGATCAGGAACTTCATGGTCAAGGCCGAGGGCGACCCCGTGAAGAAGGGCGACATCATAGCCGAGAACAAGCCCTTTATCAGCTGGTTCAAGACCGCCGTGGAATCGCCGGTGGACGGCACCGTGGAATCGGTGTCCCTTATAACGGGCCAGGTGCTGCTGCGCGAGCCGCCGAAGGTCCTGCCGATAAAGGCCTACGTGAAGGGCAAAGTGGTGGAGGTCACGCCTGATTTCGGCGTGACCATCGAGGCCGAGGGCACCTTTATACAGGGCATCTTCGGGGTGGGCGGCGAGACCAACGGCGAGATAGCCATGGCCGTGGCCAGCCCCGACGAGGACCTGACCGCGGAGGACATAAAGGAGAACCACAGGGGGAAGATCGTCATAGGCGGCAAGCACGCCGGCCTCGCCACCATCCAGCGCGCCATAGAGCTGGGCGTCAGCGCCATAGTGGTGGGCGGGATACACGATCGCGACCTGCGCCAGCTCCTGGGCTACGACATCGGCGTGGCCGTGACCGGCACCGAGAAGCTGGGGATCACCGTGATAGTCACCGAAGGCTTCGGCCTGATCCCGATGGCCGAGTACACTTTCAGGCTGCTCGCTTCCCGCAACGGCGAAAAGGCCTCCGTCTCCGGCGCCACGCAGATCCGCGCCGGCGTGATGCGGCCGGAGATAATTGTGCCGGGCTTCCCTAAGGATGTGAACGAGTGCAAGAAGGACCAGGGCCGCGGCTGGATAGAGCCCGGCGACCCGATACGCATAATCCGCGAGCCGCACTTCGGCGTGATAGGCACGGTGAAGTCCCTGCCCCCCGAGCTTACGGTGATAGGCAGCGAGAGCCACGCCCGCGTGCTCGAAGTGACCCTGGACAGCGGGGAGGTCATAGTAGTACCGCGCGCCAACATAGAAGTGCTGGAGAAATAGCGACAGCCCGGGTCGCTACATGGGGTTCGGGTCGGCCGGGGTTTTGCCCCGCGAACCCCGGAAGATGGAAACCCTTGCGTCGGTTTCCCCCCGCCAGGCGGGGCCCCCCCGTC
>JACQPH010000061.1 GCA_016207645.1 Elusimicrobiota bacterium | reverse complement strand
AGTATGCCGAACAGGTCGTAGACTTCCCGCTCCTGCCAGTCGGCCGCCATGAAGAGGCCGTAAAGGCTGTGCACGGCGGGCGTTCCCTTCCTGGGCAGCTCGAAGCGCAGGCAGAGCCGCAACCCGGCGGAAAGCGCGGAAATGATATAGACCAGTTCGAAAACGTCTTTGGCCGCGGGGCCGGGGGCCGGGGCCGCGCCGGCCGGGACCGCCGGGGACTGGATGTAGCCCTTGGGGCTCACCGGGCCGGACCAGTCCACCGCGGTGATCACGTCGAGATAGTCGAAATGGAATTTGGAATGGAGCCGCTCGCAGACCCCCCGCACGGAAGCCGCCGGCACGGTCCAGGTGGGATAGTCCTTCACCTGCGCCTCGGCTTTCACGACGCCGGGGAAAGAGGCCTGTATCTTGGTCAGAATTTCATCGGCGGTCATATCAGGACAATTTCCTCGAGCCGCTGGCCTGCATGGTGGTGGCGCCCCGCCCGCTCTTCACCGACATCTTCTTCATCTTCTCCTGCAGCTTTATCACGGCGTACATCAGGGCTTCCGGCCTCGGCGGGCAGCCGGGGATATAGACGTCGACGGGGATGATCTTGTCCACCCCTTTCACCACGGAGTAGGAATCGTAGAAGGGCCCGCCGCAGTTGGCGCAGCCGCCCATGGCTATCACGAACTTGGGCTCCGGCATCTGCTTGTATATCCTTATAATGGGATCGGCCATCTTCTTGGCCACGGTGCCGGCCACGAACATCACGTCGGCCTGCCGGGGCGTGGGCCTGGGGAAAACGCCCATCCTCTCGAAGTCGAAGCGCGAGGCGTAGGCGGCCATCATCTCGATGGCGCAGCAGGCCAGGCCGAAGGTCAGCGGCCACACCGAGGAGGTGCGGGCCCAGTTGATGAGAGTGTCGGAGGTGGCGAGGGCTATTTCCCCGCCGGGGAGCTTTTCTATCCTGGAAAGGTTGTTAAGCACTATTCCCATTGCAGCCCGCCCATTTTCCAGGCGTAGGCGAGGCCCGCCGCCAGGATACCGAGGAAGATAGCCATCTCGACCAGGGCGACGGCGCCCATCGAGCGCACCACTACGGCCCAGGGGAAGAGATACAGGGCCTCGACGTCGAAGATGACGAAAAGGAGCGCGTAGGTGTAGAAGCGGATATTGGTCTGCACGGTGGTCGTGCCGACGGCTTCCATGCCGCATTCGTAGGCGGTATGCTTGAAAGTGTCTTTTACTTTGGGGCCGACCAGATAAGCGGCGAAGAGGGTTCCGCCGGCAAAAAGGGTGGCTATCACCAGGAGGACGAGGATCGAGGCGTAGGCTAGGAGCATAGGTTGACTGCGCTGAGAAGAACAGCTGCTTTGCCGGCGTGCCGGAATTAATTATATTCAATTAATATTTCTTTGTCAAAAACGGCCGGGGCGCGGGAACTTTATATCTTTTTATACACGTAAACCGTGATGTTCGCCGCCAGCATGCGCCAGGAATCGGGCATAACCTCCACGCTGTTGGCGAATTCCCTGAACGGCTTATAGGCCCGGAGAAAAGCTTCCTTCTCTTCGGGGCCGGAGACGTACAGCAGGGTGCCGGTAGCCACTATATAGTCCGGCTTGTTCTTATCCGCTACGAGAGTCGCCACGTCCTGGTAGACCACCAGCTCCCGCTCCGCCAGTCGCAGGGGCGGGAAGGTGAACGGTATGAGGTCCGCCGTATGCCCCACGCTGGCGCCGCGCAGGTTCGAATCTATCCAGGCCCCGGCCTGCATCTTGGTGTCGGTGGCGTCGTCGCAGGCGTTCAGGAAGTAAACGCGGTAGGCCCGCGCGTTGTACATGGACAGCAAAGCCGCCAGCACCGCCGCGGCGGCTACGGCCTTCCGCGCCGCCCTTATGCCGCTGGCCCAGTCCACTACGAAGAACACGTACAGCGGGAGGGCGAAGGCCACGAACCGCATATTGGCCGGGATATCCGGCGAGATGCTGCCCATGGAATAGAGCAGCAGGAGCAGGAACTGCAGCAGCACTTTGCGGTGCGGCGGCAGTTCCTTCCAGCGGAACAGGCTGTACGCCGCCAGCGGCGCGAAAACGGCCGCCGGCACGGTACCCAGCGTGTACCTCGCGAAAACGAGCAGGGAGCCCCAGGCGTTGGAGACCAGGGCGCCGTGGCCGGCGGTCAGGAGATTGTCCGCCACCTCTTTCGGCTCGAGCAGCCAGTAGGGATTAAGGAGAATGAAAGCGGCCGCCATTACCGCGAAACCCTGCGCCAGTTCCTTCAGGGTGGTACGCCAGCCCCTGCCCCTTTCCCAGGCCTGCACATAGGCCAGTACAGGGTAGACCGCGAGGATGCCCGCGTAAATGACGGTGCCGGCGGCCGCCCCGCAGACCGCCAGGGCCGCCAGCAGGTGCCTGTTGTTCTTCCCCGACAGGTATTTGTCCACCAGGAGCATGACGATCACCGTCAGCGCGAGGATCAGCAAATGCGGCTTCATCAGTTTCGACACGCAGATTATCGTCGGGCTGGAGAAAAGCAGAACGGCCGTCACCAGGGACCAGAGCGCCGAGCCGGTCTTCCGGTACACCGCGCAGGCCAGGAGCGCGATCCCCAGCGCGCCGATGAGCGCCGACCAGCTCCGCGCCGCGGTGTAGAGCTTCCCCATCTCGTCCGGGTTGGCGAAATAATACTTCATGTCGGGGACAAGCTCCACCGCGTTCAGCAGGCTCAGCGTTTTCAGGTAAGCGGCCAGGGTGTAGAAGTAGCCGCCGCCGTAGCTGACGTAGTGCGGGTTGAACTGCAGCTTGTGCGGCTTCAGGTTGCCGATGGCGTTCCACACCCCGGATTCGTCGGGGTCGTCGCCGCACAGGTAATAATGCCGCAGGTAATTGTAGAAGAAAAGCGAGCCGCCCTGCTTTGGATAGTTGACCTCCACCCGGGGCTGGACCCTGAACTCGTCGGTCCTTTTGAACGGCGAAGCCGCGATGTGGTTCTGCGTGTCTTTATAGACGTAGTTCCTCGCCCCCGTCATCCCCTCGTAGATCGGCGCGGTATCGAGCTTCGGGTCGAGCAGCCTGTCCACCCGGCTCCTGGACGGCACCGCCCAGTTGATGCCGGAGAACATGTAGAAATAAGCCGCCAGCGCCAGGGCGCCGGCGAGTATCGCTTTTTTCATCTCACCCCGGCTTCGAAGCTGTCCTTTATGACCTCTTTCAGCTTGTTCAGGCGCTCGTCGTCCACGAACTGGTTGTTCCCGATATAGAAACCGTTCAGGTGCAGGATCTCGGCGTTGTGGAAATCCCTGTAGTCCCCGTACGCCCTGAAGCAGGGCTGCCGCAGCAGGTTCGCCCCCACTATCGGCCGCGTCTCTATCTGCGCCTCCCGGCATTTCCCCCGCAGCAACTCCATGTCCTTCCGGTCCCTGAAGATGAAAGGCAGGCAGAAGGACGAGATGCCCTCCGCGGCGAAGCGATAGACCTTGTCCCCCAGCGGGGAAATTATCTCCGAGTATTTACGGTGGTTGCCGTTGCGGATCCCGATATAGCGGTCCAGATGCTTGAGCTGCTCTATCCCTATAGTGGCGTGCAGCTCCGTGTTCCTGAAATTATAACCGTGGGTCAGGAACAGGAAATCGAAGCTGACCTCGGGGTACTTCTTCCTGTAGAAGTCGTGCTTCGACGGGTCCAGCTCCCTGGCCAGCCCGTGCGACCGCTTCAGGAGGAAAAGATCGTTGAGCTCCTCGCTGTCCGTGCAGAGCATGCCCCCCTCTATGGTGGTCATGTGGTGACCCCAGTAGAAGCTGAAAGTGCTCGCCGCCCCGTGGTTGCCCACTTTCCTGCCCTCCGCGCGCGCGCCGTGCGATTCGCAGCAGTCCTCCAGCACTATCAGGCCGCGCTTTTCCGCGATGGCCTTGACCTTCGCCATATTAGCCGGCAGGCCGAGCAGATGGGTTATCAGGATGATCTTCGTCTCCGGCGTGACCGCTTTCTCCAGGCCCGCGTAATCGAAGGCCAGGTCGTCGAGGTTGATATCCACGAACACCGGCTTCATTTTAGCCTGTATCACGGAAGTCACGTTGGTGGTCCAGGTCACGGCGGGCACCAGCACCTCGCAGTTGTCGGGAAGGGCGTGATGTTCCTTCACCGCGTCCAGCATCAGCAGGTCGGCCGAGCTGCCGGAATTGACGAAGACGGAGTACTTGCAGCCCTGCCATTTTGACCATTCCTTCTCGAAGAGCTTCACCATGTTGAACTGGGTGAACCGGTCGGTGGAAGCGATGAAATCGGACAGCTTGTCCTTGTCGCTCTTCTCGAGGATGTTTTCCTGTAATTTCCACATAAGAAGCTCTCCTTACCGCCCGGACCGGCCCGCGGCGCCGGCCTGAAGACCGCTAAGCGCCTTCGCGCTACTTTTCACAGAAATGGTCGCCGTACTCCACCAGTATCGTGGAGCGGCCGTCCTTCCGGTCATAGGCTTTCTCGTAGGCCGGAAAGACCTGCCCGGGCTCGTCCAGCACCAGCACCTCGACGGTGCTCAGCATGGACCGGAACGCGCCGGAAAAATCGCCGGTATGCTGGATCTGCGGGTCGATCGGCCTTCTGGAGCCGATGCTGGTGCGGATTATCACCTTCGGCGAGTACTCGCCGTTCGAATACAGCGGCAGCTTGTCCAGATGGTTCACCAGCTGGTTGGCCGCCAGCAGCAGGAAGTTCCACCTCGGGTAGATGCTGACGGGAACGGAGCCGTTGAGCGCCAGCCCCACCGAGATGCCCAGCTGCAGCTCCTCGGCCACCGGCATCTCCAGCAGCTTGCTCCGCGGGACGGCCGCCAGCGTGTTCGTCATCGCGGTCCCGGGGCAGGCCACCGCCTGCCCGAGGAAGAGCGTGTCCGGCTTGGCGGAAAGCCATTCCATCGCCCTTTTCAATTCTTCGGCGTATCTCATAGTTCAGAACTGGATCCTCACCCCGCTGCCCGCATGGGGGTATTTGCTCCCGTCGTACCTGTAATAGGTTATATAGCCGTCCGGCGGCCCTTCATAGGTCAGCTTCCCGAGGCCCCAGGCCTCCCTCGTATTGGTGCAGACCGACTTCCCGTTGTCCTCGACGATGAAGCGGATCGGGAGCTTATTGTTCACGCTGTACTTGACGCACTCGTGCGCGACGCCCGACTCCGAGGTCATGTCGCCCATGAAGCAGAAAACCCGGTTCGTCCCGCCGCGCCGCTTGATATCCAGGGCTATACCGACGGCTATAGGCAATACCCCGGTGACTATGCCGGAGGACACTATCCTGTAGTCCCTGTAGCACAGGGAGATGGAGCGCCCGGCCAGGATATCGCTCTTCAGCCTTTCCTTCGGCACACCCTTGAGCAGGCACTGGTAATGGCTCCTCCAGGAGCACAGCACCCAGTCCTCCTCGTTCACGTCCCGGAACACCTTCAGGATCTCGTCCTCGTTGCCGTTATAAAGGTGGATCGGCGCCTTGATCAGCGCCTTGTTGAAGCAGCCGGCGATCTCGGTCTCGAACGCTATCAGCTCGGCTTTGGTCAATAAGCTTTTCATGTTCCGGACTTTCGCGGCCTCACTTCCAGAAGAAGACTTCGTACAGGAACTGGAAATAGAAAGCGGCGCCCCATTTCAGGACCTTCAGCTTGCGCTCCCCGCCTATACGCGGCGGCTCGTCGCCCGGGATCTCCCCCACCCTGAGCCCGCGTTTGGCGGCCCGCACCGAAAGGAGCGGCTCCCAGCTCAGCTTGCAGCGGAACAGTTTCTCCGGAATGGCGTAGCTCTCCTCCTTGTCCAGGTCCAGGTCGAAAATTATCTGTTTTTTGAAAGCCCGGAAGATCACCATCGAGTCCGTGTAATGGCCGCCGTGCAGCACGTTGACGGTCTTGGTGAAGAGCCAGTTCCCGAAGGCCGTGACCAGGTCGTCGTCCTCGCTTTTGGCTCCCTCCAGGTACCGGGAGACGATGACCATGTCGTAGCCCTCTTTCATTTTCTCCACCAGGGCCGGGATCTTGTCCGCCAGCGAATTCCCGTCGGGGCTGAAAGTTATCACCACGTCGCCCTTGATATGGGGCAGCGCGTCGTAATACCCGTACCGCAGCCCGCCGGGCTTCCGCTGGACGATCACGTCGTAGCCCTGCCGGCGGGCCCAGTCGGCCGTGCCGTCCGTGGACTGGCCGTCCACGACGAGGATCTGGTCCACCCAGTCCCGCTTTATCAGGGGCATGACGGCCTTCATCCCGTCGAGTTCGTTCCAAGCCGCCACCAGGAGAGTTGTTTTCATTTAATTTCGGGCGGCGCTATTTGCCCGTAGTGTGGTTCAGCAGGCCCCCGGCGGTCAGGATGGCCCGCTGGCGGGCGGAGAGGTCGCAGACGCATTCTATGGAAGCGCCGGTCCTCGAATTCTTCAGGATGACCGGCTTGCCTTCGGCCGCGGCGGCGCGCCAGTCCCCGCAGGTCAGCTTGTCGCCGACCTTTATGGCGTCGTAATCCGCCTGGTTCCTGAAGGTCAGCGGCGCTATGCCGAAGTTCAGGAGGTTCGCCGCGTGGATGCGCTCGAAGGACTTCGCGACCACCGCTTTCACGCCGAGGTACATCGGGCACATGGCTGCGTGCTCGCGGCTGGAGCCCTGGCCGTAGGATTCTCCGGCCACGATGACATTATGAACGCCGGCGGCTTTGCTCTCCAGGCAGCGCTTCGCGAAGGTGGGATCCACGTTCTCGAACACGAACTGCGCGTATTTCGGGACATTGGAGCGGTACTTCAGGCGCGCCCCGGCGGGCATGATATGGTCGGTGGTGATCTTGTCGCCGACCACCAGCATGGCAACGCCGTTAAGCTGCTCCGGCATTTTTGTGTTGCTGGGCGGCTCGCCTATATTGGGGCCGCGGAAGACCCCGGTCTTCGCCGCGCCGGCGGGCTTGATCACGAAGGAATCGTCCACCAGGAAGGTGCCCGGCTCTTTCACGGCGGGGTAAGGGATGCCGGCCTTGCGCGGGTCGGTGAATTTCCCGGTGATGGCGGCCACCGCCGCCACCTCGGGGCTGACCAGGTAGACCTGCGCGTCGGCGGTGCCGCTGCGGCCCTCGAAATTGCGGTTATTGGTCCGCAGTGACACGCTGCCGCTCTTGGGCGAGAAGTGGTTGCCTATGCAGAAGCCGCAGGCGCTCTCGAGGAGGCGCGCGCCGGCGTCAAGCATGGGGGTGAGGGCGCCCTTGCGGGCCAGCATCTGCAGCACCTGGCGCGAGCCGGGGGCTATGCCGAGGCTGACGTCGGGGTTGACCGTGCGGCCCTTGAGGATCGCCGCGGTCGTCATCATATCTTTGAAGGAGGAGTTGGTGCAGGAACCGATACAGACCTGGTCTACCGCCTTGCCCTCCAGTTCCGAGATCCTCTTGATGATGCCCGGGCTGTGCGGGCAGGCGGCCAGGGGCTCCAGCGCGGAGAGGTCCAGCTCTATCCGCCGGTCGTATTTCGCGCCGCGGTCGGCCTTCAGCCCGGTCCAGTCGGCCTCGCGGCCCTGCGCCTTCAGGAATTTCTTCGTGACATTGTCCGAAGGGAAAACGGAGCAGGTCACGCCCATCTCGGCGCCCATATTGGCGATGGTGGCGCGCTGCGGCACGGAGAGCTTCTTCACGCCGGGCCCGCCGTATTCCAGCATCACGCCGACGTTCCCCTTGGTGGAGAGGAGCTCCAGCATCTTCAGGACCACGTCCTTGGCCGTCACCCAGGGCTGGAGCTCGCCCGCAAGCTTCACGAGGTAGACCTTGGGGGCCGCGGTGTAGAAAAGGCCGCCGCCCATGGCCACGGCCACGTCGAGGCCGCCGGCGCCGATGGCCACCTGGCCTATGCCGCCGCCCGTCGGGGTGTGGGAATCGGAGCCCAGCAGGGTGGTGCCCGGCTTGCCGAAGCGCTCCAGATGCACCTGGTGGCAGATGCCGTTGCCGGGGCGGGAATAGACCACGCCGTACTTGGCCGCGACGCTCTGCAGGTATTTATGGTCGTCGGCGTTCTCGAAGCCTATCTGCACGGTATTGTGGTCCACGTAGGAGACGGAGAGGTCGGTTTTGATTTCTTTCAGGCCCATCGCCTCGAACTGGAGGTAGGCCATGGTGCCGGTGGCGTCCTGGGTCAGGGTCTGGTCTATGCGTATCCCTATTTCCTTACCCTTGATGAATTCCCCTTCTTTCAGGTGGGCCGCGAGTATTTTCTCGACGATATTCCGTTTCATTATGTAAGCTCCTTAAAAGGGTCCGCGGACCGCCGCGGAGTGATCTATGTACCAGACGAAATCGGCGAGACCGGCGTCCCCGGCTTTGGGCGTACGAGGAACAGCGGCAGCCTGGGTTTCAGAGGGGGCTTTCAGGCTTTCCACCAGGGCAGGCAGCCCGCCTTTCTGGTCGAAGGACACCCGGGTTTCCGCGAAAGCGCCGGGAACAAGCGCCAGCAATATGGCCGGAACCGATAAAAATATCTTCATAAAATAAATTATAGTAAATACGGTTAGGGCTCGTTAAGAAATAAATGGCACGATTTGGAGGTCCGGATTTGAGCCGAGTCCGAGGCGCGACGAACGAGCATACCGGCGGTCTGTAAGTGAGGAGCAACGAAGGAATCGGCCAAAGACGGGCCTGCAAATTGTGTCAGTTATTTCTTAACGAGCCCTTATTGATTTGAAGACGGGGAATTGGCGACAACATGAGCGCCGACGACTACCGGCGCCTTACGGTGAATTACGACAGCGTGGAACATCCGCTATAGCGGGGATCAGATACCCGGGACTTCGGTGATCATCTCCAGCATGCTTTCGGAGCGCTTGTCCTGCGGATTGCACTTGAGCGCCAGGCGGAAAGCCCTGGCGGCCTCCGTGTTCTTGTAGAGCCCCAGGTAGGCGAGCCCCAGCTTGTACCAGGCCGTGGCCGAAGAGGGGCTGAACTTGAGCAGTTTCTCCAGCACCTCGATAGCGTCCGTGAACCGCCTTCTCTGGAGGTAGTCCTCGGCCAGGTGGTAGTACACTATCCGCGTCTCCGGGCTGGTCTCTTTCACGCGCTGGAAATGATGCAGGGACTGGTCGGAGTTCCCCTGATGGTAGTAGGCGAAACCCAGGTAGTAATGGGCCATGGCCAGGTCGGGGTCGATGCCGACGGCCTTTTCCAGTTCCGTTATCGCCTCCTCGAGGCGGGCCAGCCTGTAATAAGCTATCCCTATGCGCAAATGCACCACCGGCATGTCCGGCTTTATCCTGAGGGCTTTGCGGTAAATGTCTATCGACTGGAGGACGAAGCCCTCGCTGAAATAGAGCCCGGCGAGGTTGTCCCAGGCCCAGAAATCCCTGGGGCTGGTTTTCAGGCGCCTGGCCAGGAGGGCGGCCATGGACTTAAGCCTCTTGTTGGACGGAGGGATCTGCCCCAGCAGGTCCTTGATGAAAGTCCGGTCTGTTCCCATGTTCTTTTCCCCGTCAGCGCGGGCGCAGCCCGCCGGCCGATCATTCGATAATAACAGAAAACACCGTCGGAGTCAACGCGGCCGGGGCCGTTCTTACACCGGGAGGATGCTGCGCTCCCTGGCCCAGTTGCGCAGGAAAGCCACCGACTCGGCCTTGATGACGGAAAGAGGACGCGTGAGCCTGAGCTGCTCCAGCACGTGTTTCGAGGCGATCTTCTCGTTCGCGCCCGAGGCGCTGTATAAGGCGGAGAGCACCGCCTGCTCTATCTCCGCGCCGCTGAAGCCCTCGCAGTTCCCCGCCAGGGCCGCCACGTCGAACTGTTTCGGCTCCAGGCCGCGCTTTTCCAGGTGTATCCTCACTATTCCCTCGCGCGCGGGAGCGTCCGGCAGGTCCGCGAAGAAGATCTCGTCGAAGCGGCCCTTGCGCAGCAGCTCGGGGGGCAGGTTGTTGATGTCGTTGGAGGTGGCGGCTATGAAGGAGCGGTCCTTGCGCTCCTGCATCCAGGTCAGCATAGTGCCCAGCACGCGCTTGGAAACGCCTCCGTCCGCGTCGCTGGAAGAGGAGGCCAGGATCTTCTCGATCTCGTCTATCCACAGGCAGACCGGGGCCAGGCGCTCGACGGTGGCCAGCGCCTTCCGGAGGTTCTCCTCTGTCTCGCCGATATATTTGGAATAAAGCCTGTTCAGGTCCAGGCGGTAGAGCGGGATGCCCAGCTCGCCGGCTATGACCTTGGCCGCCAGCGATTTGCCGCAGCCCTGCACGCCCAGCAGCAGCAGGCCCTTGGGCGGCGGCAGCGGGCCCTCGCTGAAAAAAGCGTTCCTGCGGTCGCCGACCCAGCGCTTCAGGTTCCCGAAGCCGGCTATGGAATCCAGCTGCTCGGAACCGAAATATTCCAGGATGCCTCCCTGGTCGAAAGCTTCCTTCTTGAATTTCTCTATCTCGGCTATATCCTTCCCGTCGAAACGGCAGTCCTTGAGCATGCAGATGCTGAGGGCGTTCCGTACCTGCTGGAGGGAAAGCCCCTTGAGGGTCTTGATCACGCGCCGCAGGGACTCGGGCGGGATGTCCACCACCAGGTGGGCCGAGGTCAGTTTGAACTCGGCCACTATCTTGTTTATCTCCTCCAGTATCTGCTTCTCGTCGGGATAGCCGCCGGAGATGCGCGCCGCCAGCGGGGCTATATCCGAAGGCAGCTTCACCTCGGCGCCGAGCAGCACCACCGTGGTGGGGGTGCCCTTTATCCGGTTGAGCATGTCCTTGAAAAGGCGGGAGGGCGCGGGTTCGCCCAGGAAGCGCTCCAGGTCGCAGAAAGCGAAGATGGAGCTCTGCGCGTCCTTTATCAGGTCGTTGGCGAGCCTCAGCATGGTCACCGGGTCGCCGGACTTGTAGAAGGAGTTCTCGTTCCTGCCGATCCGCAGGCCCTTGGTGAGCGACCAGGAATAAAAGGTCAGGGACTGCTCTTCCGCCACCCCGTGGAGCTGCCCCAGCACGTAGTTCTCGTCGATGGCGTCCACCAGCACCAGCGGGTACCGGGATTTTATCAGGAGGGAGATCTCTTCTTCGAAGTTCATTAGCCGGAAGACAATAACGGAGCGGATGCGGCGTGTATGTCGCTTTGCTCCACACGCCTATTAAGGAGTTCCGATTTTACGCGCCCGGCAGTCGGTCACGGGTTCCCGGTTCGCCGTCGCTCACCGGGACCCGCGACCCCGGCTCCCTGCTGCGGCCTGCTGGCCTCGCAGGTCCGCCTTTCGATTCCTGACGCGAGACATAATTATGTCTCGCTCCGGGTTCCTTATAACAGATCTTGGTGCGCCCGGCAGGAATCGAACCTGCACTAGAAGCTTCGGAGGCTCCTGTGATATCCATTTCACCACGGGCGCGCAAAAAGAACAGCGAACTGAAACCCCGGACGGTGTCTTACATTATACCCAATAGTCGCGTTCTAAATATGTTTTTTCGCGATCTCCACCAGGCTCTGCTCGAAAGCCGGGAGATCGGCGGGGACGTCCCCCCCGCCCTGGGCGAAATCCCCGCGGCCGCCGCCGGAGCCGCTCAGCATGCCGGACACGCTCTTGGCTATGGCAGAGGCGTCGGCCTTGACGTCGCCGGTATGGGTGATTATGAAAGAGAACTTGCCCTCGGAGCGCGAGTAGACGAACAGCAGAGTGGCTTTCAGCCCTTTCTTTATCTCGTCGGAAAGGCCGCGCAGCTCCTTCATACCCAGCGAGCCGGCGTCGTAGACCAGGAAGCTGGAGCCGGAGCCGTCTATCCCCTCGGCCAGCAGCTTCCGGCCTTGTTTAGCGGCGGCCGCGGGAGCGGCCTTCGCTTTGCCGGATCTAAGCTCTTTTATATTTTCCAGCAGCTGGTCCACGCGCGCCGGCAGGTCCTGCGGCGGGATGGAAAGCTTCGAGGCGGCGGCTTCGGCGAAACCGGCCAGTTTGGCGAGGTGCGCGACAGCGGCCGGGCCGGCCACTCCCTCGATGCGGCGCACGCCGCGCGAGACGGAGGAATCCTTCAGTATCCTGACCACCACCAGCTCGGCGAGGGAATCGATATGCGTGCCGCCGCAGAGTTCCAGGCTGTAGCGGTCCTTCGCCGACTCCCAGCCGCCCTTGTTTATCAGCACGAAGCGGGCCGGGTCCTGGTATTTTTCCCCGAGCAGCGTCGTGGCGCCGAAGCTCTCGGCGTCCTTCAGCGGCCTTTCCATCTTGAAGACCCGGAAATTCCTGCCGACGGCCTCGTTGGCTATCCTTTCCACCTCGGCCAGCTCCTCTTTGGAAGGGGTCCTGGTGATGGTATAGTCGAAGCGGAACCTGTTCGGGTCCACCTCGGAGCCGGCCTGCCGGGTGCTTTCGCCGAAAACTTTCTTCAGGGCGGAATTCACCACGTGAATGGCGGTATGGTTGCAGGCCGTGTGATAGCGCAGCGCGGAAACCTTCGCGCGGACCCGCATGCCGGCCTTCATTTCCGCGGCCGTCTTAATGTGGTGGAAATAGACCTTGGCCACCGGCTTCCGCGTGCCGAGGACAGCGGCCACCTCGTTCTCGCCGGACAGGAACTGCCCGAGATCGCCGGCCTGGCCGCCGGACTCGGCGTAGAACGGCGTGCCGTCCAGGACGGCGTAGCCTTCGGAACCGGCCGGCAGGGAATCCACTATCCGGCCCTTTACGTCCAGCAGGCCGAGAACGGAGGCTTCGGCGTCGGTGGTCTCGTAGCCTTTGAAGACGGTGGCCGGGAATTTTTCCTCGGCGGTCTGGAAGATGAAGCCGTCCTTCTCGCCGGAGTCCTTCCAGTTGGCGCGGGCCGTTTCCTGCGCGGCTTTGCGCGCCGCTTCGAAGCCATTCTCGTCGAGCGGTATCCCCTTCTTCAGCGCCAGCTCGCGCGTCAGCTCCAGCGGGAAGCCATAGGTCTCGTAAAGTTTGAAAGCCTCCGCCCCCGGCACGCCGCGCGGGTGCTTCTCCAGCAGGTCGGCCAGGAACTTCTCGCCGGTCTCAAGGGTTTCGATAAAGCCCTGCTCTTCGAAGTTGAGGGCGGAGGAGATCTGTTTTTCCGCCGAGACGACTTCGGGATAGACGTCCCTGAAGATCTCGTGCACGGAAGGGACAAGCTTGTGCAGGAAGGGGTCCCTGGCGCCCAGGATGCGCCCGTAGCGGGCGGCCCGGCGGATCAGGCGGCGCAGCACGTAGCCGCGCCCTTCGTTCGAGGGCATGATGCCCTCGGCTATCAGGAAAGAGGAAGCCCTGAGATGCTCGCTGATAATGCGGAAAGCGGAATTGGCCTCGTCGGAAGAGCCGGGCTCGACTTTCAGCAGCTTCGAGGCGGCCCGCACTATCGGCTGGAAAAGCGAGGTTTCGAAAGGGGATTCCTTGCCTTCCACCACGAAGGTCAGGCGCTCCAGGCCCATGCCGGTGTCTATGTTCTTGCGCGGCAGCGGCTGGAAAGTCCCGTCGGCCTGCTTGTCGAACTGCGTGAAGACGTGGTTCCAGATCTCGATGTAGCGGTCGCAGTCGCAGGCCCCGGGGCCTGCGCAACCGGGGTGGTCGTACTTCCCGCCGCGGTCCCAGTAGACTTCCGAGCAGGGGCCCGACGGGCCGGTATCGCCCATCGCCCAGAAATTATCCTTGTCGCCCAGTTCGATGATATGGGAGTGCAGGTTCTTAGGGAGTATATTCTCCCAGATTGCGCGGGCTTCCTCGTCGCGCGGGGCCACGCCGCCCTTGTAGATGGACGGGCAGAAGCGCTCCGCCGGCAGGCCCATTTCTTTAGTGAAGAACTCCCAGCCCCAGACCAGGGATTCTTTCTTGAAATAATCGCCGAAGGAGAAATTCCCCAGCATCTCGAAGAAGGTCAGGTGGCGTATGGTCTTGCCCACATTGTCTATGTCGGTGGTGCGGAAGCTCTTCTGGCAGGAGGCGGCGCGCTTCATGTCGGTCTTCAGCCCGAGGTAATAGGGCTTGAACTGGACCATGCCGGCGGAAGTGAAGAGCAAGGTGGGGTCCCCCTCCGGTATCAGCGGGCTGGATTTAACTACCGGATGCCCCTGCTTCGCGAAAAAATCCAGGAAACTTTTGCGTATCTCATAACTTTGCATTTAGTAATTATACAAAAGGAGGCAGGCACCTTTTGGCCTTTTCAGGGGCTTAAAACATCGAAAAGGTGCCAGCCTCTTTTTTAGAAGGCCAGGATGGCGAACTTGTAGCAGGCGGCGGAGATGAGGGCGGCGGCCGGGATGGTGATGATCCAGGCCCAGACTATATTGCCGGCCACGCCCCATTTCACGGCGCGGGCGCCTTTGAGGGAACCGACGCCCACTATGGCGCCGGTTATGGTGTGTGTGGTGCTTATCGGCACGCCGATGGCCGAAGCGCCGAACAGCACCGTGGCGGCGCCGAGCTCGGCGCAGAAACCGTCCACCGGGCGCAGTTTGGAAAGCTTGTTGCCCATGGTCTTGACTATGCGCCAGCCGCCGGACATAGTGCCCAGGGCTATGGCGCCGTTGGCGGACAGCACCACCCAGGTAGGGATATAGAATTCCGTTCCGAGGTAGCCGGCGCTGAAAAGCAGGCCGGCGATTATGCCCATGGTCTTCTGCGCGTCGTTGCCGCCGTGGCCCAGGCTGTAGGCCGCCGCGCTGAGCAACTGCCCCTTCCGGAACAAATGGTCCACCTTCGACGGCGTGGAACGCGAGGCCAGGTTGTAGACTATAACCCCCAGCGTCAGCCCCAGCAGCAGCCCTACCACCGGCGAAACGACTATAAAGAGCAGGGTCTTCACTATCCCCGACATCACGAGCGAAGACGGGCCTGTCTTTACCAGCGCCGCGCCTATCAGCCCGCCTACCAGCGCATGCGAGGAGCTGGCGGGTATGCCGTAATACCAGGTTATGATATTCCAGGACGAGGCGCCCATCAGCGCGCCGAAAATGACATAGCTGTCCACCTGGGCTATATCCACTATGCCCTTGCCGATGGTCCCGGCCACGTGCAGGCCGAAGAAGGCGAAGGCTATGAAATTGAAGAAAGCCGCCCAGATGACAGCGTACCTTGGGGAAAGCACGCGGGTGGCCACGATGGTGGCTATGGAATTCGCGGCGTCGTGGAAGCCGTTCAGGAAGTCGAAGAACAGCGCCAGCGTTGTCAGGCAGATAACAGCCAGGAGCGTATTATCCATGTTTCACCAGAATGGACTCTATGACCTTGGCCACGTGTTCGCATTTGTCCAGAGTCCCCTCGGCCACTTCGTACATTTCCTTCCACTTTATGACCATGATAGGGTCTTTCTCCGTCTCGAAGAGACAGCCTATGGCTTTTTCCCGCACCTGGTCGCCCATGTTCTCCAGGCGGTTGATCTCGATGCAGTGGTCCAGCACGCGGCGGGCGCGCTTGGTGTCGTGCATATGCTTCACGGCGTTGGAAAGCGCCACCGAGGCCTGGTCTATCAGGTCTATGAACTGGGAGAAATATTCATTGCCCGGGTCCAGCTTGTAGAGCTTCATGCGGCCGGCCATGGCGTTGACCATGTCCAGCACGTCGTCGAGCTGGTTGGCCAGCGCGTAGATGTCCTCGCGGTCTATCGGGGTGATGAAGGTGCGGTTGAGCATGTCGGTGATCTCATGCGTCAGGGTATCCCCCTCGTGCTCGAAATCGTGTATCTTCTTGGCGGAGGCTTCGTCCAGGACGCCTTTCTTAAGTATGGATTTAAAATAGGCGGACGCCTTCACCAGGTTCTCCGCCTGCAGATCGAGGTAATCGAAGAACTTCACTTCCTTGGGCATGAAATTAATGGACATATTTTCTCCGGGCTGTATTCATCCGCCGGCAGGCGGCTGTCGCTGAACGAACCATCCCAATTATACTTTAAGAAAAGCGCATAGAGAAATTACCCCCGGCAAGAGGCTCTCTCCTTACCGGGGGCTAACGCTGAACGAGGGGCCGGACCTTTTAGAAGGCCAGGACGGCGAACTTGTAACAGGCGGCGGAAATTATAGCCGCGGCCGGGATGGTGATGATCCAGGCCCAGACTATGTTCCCGGCCACGCCCCATTTCACGGCGCGCACGCCTTTGAGCGTGCCCACGCCCACTATGGCGCCGGGTATGGTATGCGTGGTGCTTATCGTCTCGCCGAAGGCCGTAGCGCCGAACCGCACCGTGGCGGCGCCGAGCTCGGCGCAGAAGCCGTCCACCGGGCGCAGCTTCGAGAGCTTGTTGCCCATGGTCTTGACTATGCGCCAGCCGCCGGACATGGTACCCAGCGCTATGGTGCCGTGGCAGGAGAGCACTATCCAGAGCGGCACGTGGAATTCTTTGCCCAGGTAGCCGGCGCTGAACAGCAGTCCGGCGATTATGCCCATGGTCTTCTGCGCGTCGTTGCCGCCGTGGCCCAGGCTGTAGGCCGCCGCGCTGACCAGCTGTCCTTTACGGAACAAATGGTCCACGCTCGTCGGAGTGGAACGGGAGGCGAGATTATAGACTATAATCCCGAAGATCAGTCCCAGCAGCATGCCCACTACCGGCGAGACCACTATGAAGATAAGAGTCTTCATGATGCCTTTCATCACCAGCGCCGTGGGCCCGGCCTTCACCAGGGCGGAGCCTATCAGCCCCCCCACCAGCGCGTGCGAGGAACTGGACGGTATGCCGAAATACCAGGTGATGATATTCCAGGAGCAGGCGCCCATCAAGGTGCCGAAGATGACGTAGCTGTCCACCTGGGCTATATCCACGATGCCCTTGCCTATGGTGCCGGCCACGTGCAGGCCGAAGAAGGCGAAGGCTATGAAGTTGAAGAAAGCCGCCCACATGACCGCGTACTTCGGTGAAAGCACGCGGGTGGCCACTATGGTGGCTATGGAATTGGCGGCGTCGTGGAAGCCGTTCAGGAAGTCGAAGAACAGCGCCAGGCCCACCAGGAAGATTATGGCTATCAGTGTATTATCCATGTTTCACCAGGATAGCTTCTATGACCTTCGCCACATGCTCGCATTTATCCAGCGTGCCTTCCGCCACCTCGTAGATCTCCTTCCACTTTATGACCATGAGGGGGTCCTTCTCGGTGTCGAACAGGCTGCCTATGGCTTTTTCGCGCAGCTGGTCGCCCATGTTCTCCAGGCGGTTGATCTCTATGCAGTAGTCCAGGACGCGGCGCTGGCGCTTCGTGTCGGGCATATATTTAACCGCGTTCGCGAGGCCGGCGGCGGCCTGGTCTATCAGGTCTATGAACTGCGCGAAATGCGGGTCGCTCGGGTTCAGCTTGTAGAGCTTCACGCGGCCGGCCATGGCGTTGAGCATATCCAGCACGTCGTCGAGCTGGTTGGCCAGCGCGTAGATGTCCTCGCGGTCTATCGGGGTGATGAAAGTGCGGTTGAGCATGTCGGTGATCTCATGGGCCAGCGTATCCCCCTCGTGCTCGAGGTCGTGGATATTCTTCACCTCGGCCTCGTCCAGCACCCCGTCCTTCACGGCCTCTTTGAAGAAGGCGGCGGCTTTCATCAGGTTCCCGGCCTGCAGGTTGAGGTAGTCGAAGAACTTTACTTCCTTGGGCATGAAGTTAATGGGCATTTTTTCTCCTTCTGTCTTGTCTGAGCGCTTTTATAGTTCAAGAAAAGCCTGTGAAAAAGATGACTATAGTTTAAGAAAACCGCTTAAAGGCGGTATGAAGGGAGTGTAAATTATGGGTAAAGGCCGTGGGTATAAAAGGCCGAGGCTGCCTCACGGCAGCCTCGGCCTTTTAGAGATACTCTCTCGATCTAGTTCGCAGGGGCGGTAGCGGCGAGCGAGCCGGAGAAAGCGGGCTTGACATTCCCTTCCTCGTCCAGGAAGCGGGAGGAGATGAAGCTTACGAGCTCTTCCAGGCTGAAAGGGTCCAGCCTGGGCGCCGAAGCGTTCGCGCCGACCGAGAAGTCCTTCATGAAATAAGCGCTGACCGAACCGGGCCTCCCGCAGTTGGTCGCGAAATACACCTTGCCGCCGGTATAATAGACTTCCAGCCTGCGCTCGTCGCCCTTGCTGTCGAGCACGCGGAATATCCTGATTATCCCGGAATTTCCGGCGGCGGGCAGCTTCCGGTAGATGGCGGGATAAGCGGAATAGACCTGGCCGCCGCTGGTCCAGTTCCTGGTGATATCGTGCAGGCCGACGCCGCCGGGGGTTAGCAGCTTTATTTCGGGCTGGGGTACCGCGGGAGCCTGGACTTTATCCATGGCCGCGGTCACCGAGAGCGCGCTCTGCAGCGCGGAACTACCGGGGTTCGACTGCGCGAAAGCGGAGCCGGACAGGGTGAACAATACTATTAAGGAAACCAATTTAACGGAATTTTTCATAAAAGCACGAGCCTCCGAAATATAATTTTTACGTTATATTCCCGATACTTTGTGCTAAGTTCCGTTATAGGTGGGTGAACTTAACGCGCCTTCCGAATACTATCCGGGAAGGACATCGCCGCAGGAGGTAGTCTTAGGTGTTTAAGGATACCAGCGCGGCTTGTAAGATACGGAAACTACTGCTACTACATAAATAGTATAGCAAAGAGCGCGGTCATTGTAAAGAACTTTCAAATTGCTTTCAAATTGCGGGAAACATATACCTTGCTTCGGATCTCCCCTCTTTACCCCCCCGAAAAACGACAACAGAATGCGGAACTAACCTATACCCCCGCCCGCCATATTGTGATATATTATTTTCAGTTCCATGGAAACGGCTGAATCAATCAATATCTCAAAGATCGCAACGGCGTCCGGGAGGGCTGGTGCCGCCTGAACATATCCTGCTCATAGACGATGACACCGAACTTTGCGAGGAGTTGTCGGAAATGCTCCGCGCCGAAGGCTACAAGGTCACCTGGTCCTCCCAGAGTTCCACGGGCGAGGCCATGATAAGGTGCCTGGATTTCGACGCGCTGATCCTTGACTGCAAAATGCCGCTGATCACCGGCCTCGAGATCCTGGAGAGGATAAAGGCCGAGAGCATAAAAAAGAAGATCATCCTGGTTTCCGGCAAACCCTTCGTGGAGAAGGAACTGGAAGAAAGGGGTCTCAGGGGGATCGTAAAGGCGGTGCTGGGCAAACCGATGGACTTCGGCCTGCTGCTTGAAAAACTAAGAACGTGACGGCCGCTCCCGCTCCGTTCCGCCCTGGCGGCTGACCGGCAGCAGCACGGTGGCGACAGTGCCCTTGCCGGGTTCGCTCTTCAGTTCGACGGCGCCGCCGTGAAAATCCATTATCTGCCGGCAGACGGAAAGCCCCAGCCCAGTGCCTTTCGCTTTGGTGGTGAAGAAGGGGTCGAACACGTGTTCGAGCGTGGTTTTATCCATGCCAGGGCCCGAGTCTCTCACCGTTATGGCGATAAAGCCGTTCTTCCGGGCTCCCGACACTTCTATTTTCCCGCCCGCGCCTCCGGTCTGCATTACGGCGTCCACCGCGTTATTCAGCAGGTTATTCAGCACTTCCTTCAGTTGTACCGGGTCCGCCTCCGCGGCCACGCCTTTAAGGAAGTCTATCTCCCGGTTCACGGCTATCCTATAGTCCTTCCGTAAATTCTCGGCGACAAACCCCAGCGACTCCTCGATGATGTCGTGGATATAGAAACGCTCGTAATGCGGGGGTTTCAGGCGGGAATAGAAAAGCAGGTTGTTTATTATCTGGTTGCTTTCGAAGACCTTCTTGTCTATATTGGCCAGGTGTTTTTCCAGCTCCGGGTTCTTAGCCTTCCGCTTGATGTTGACGGCGGCCATGCCGATGGTGGCGAGCGGGTTGCGCAGTTCGTGCGCCACGGTGGCGGCCAGCGTGCCTATGTCCGACAGGCGTTTGGCGCGCGCCAGTTCCGCCTGCGCGCCGAGGAGTTCCTCTTCCGCCTTCCTCCGGGCCGTTACGTCGTGTATAATGCCCACCGAGCGCTGGGGGCGGCCGTCGGCGCCGGAAAAAACGTCGCAGCGCCCGTTAATATATTTGATCCTGCCGTCCCTCAGCAGCAGCCGGTACTTGTTCTCGTAACCGGACCTGGAAGTCACCGCGGCTTTGTAGCCGCCGGAGACGGCTTCCCTGTCCTCCGGGTGGACCACGGCCAGGAAGGCCTCCTGGGAGGCGGCGGATTTCTCCGGGTCCAGCTCCAGGATGCTGTAGACTTCCTTGGACCAGGTGGTGGTGCCGGCGGCAAAAGTATGCTCCCAGACGCCGATATGCGCTATCCGCTGCACGTCCTCCTCCGAGATCCTGGCGGCGGCGCGCAGCCTGATGGTCCGGAGGCCGTAGGAAAGGTCGTCGGCCAGCCCGGCCAGCAGGTTGACCTCCTCCCGCGGGAAGTCGCCCTTCAGGCGTGAATAGATGTTCAGCGCCCCGAAAACCTGGCCGCCCGCCGTCAGGGGCAGGACCAGGGAAGAGGCGAAGCCGCGCTTAAGGGCCTCCTCCCGCCAGGGGGCGAAAGCGGGGTCGTTCAGGATGTCCCCGCAGCCGGCCGGCTTGCCGGTGCGGATGGCGGTGCCGGTGGGGCCGCGCCCCCGCTCGCTGTCGGCCCAGCTCAGCTTCAGCTTTTCCAGGTAGCCGTCCTCGAAGCCGGCCTGGGCCGCGGGGCGGACGGACCGGGCCTCGTCCTGCTCGGAGAAACCTATCCAGACGAAAGGATACCCGCAGTCCTCCACTATCACGCGGCAGATGCCGTTCATATAATCCCGCTCGTTCACCGCGTACAGCATGGCCTGGTCGCTGTCGCTGCGCGCCTTCAGCACGCGGTTCAGCTTCCGCAGCTCGGCTTCCTTTTTTTGGCGCTCCGTGATCTCCACCTGGGAGAAGACCGCGCCGTAAACATGCGGCCCCACCTTCAGCGGGACGGCGTTGAACAGCAGCGTATGGTCGGCGCCCCGCGCGTCGGTGATCAGATATTCCAGGTCCAGGATGGTTTCCCCGTTCAAAGCCCGGTCGGAAGGCATATTCCCCGGCGTGAACCTGCGCCCGTCGGGGAAGCGCGCGTTCAGCCTGGCCGACGTTTCTTCCCGCGTCGTCCCCGTGGGGTCGAAACCGAACAGTTCCTCCAGCGCCGGGTTCACCCGCAGGTATTTCCCGTCGGGCCCGTGGAGCGACACGATATAGGGCAGGGTCTTGAACACGGTATCCAGTTCCAGCGCGCGCTTCTTCAGTTCCGACAGCAGCTTTTCGCGCTGCTCCTCGGCCCGGCTGCGCTCGGTAATGTCCTCCACGAGCGACATGACGCAGACCATCTTCCCGTCCTTGCCCAGCAGCACGGAGTTATACCAGGTGCATTCTATCACGTCCCCGGACTTGGTGAGGTTGCGGTTGGAGGAGACGACCACCAGCTCTTTTCCGCCGCTGAGCCTTTCCACGGTGCGGGTTACTACGGGGAGGTCCTCCGGGTAGACCAGGTTGAGGGCGGGGAGGCGCTTCCCGACGACCTCCTCTTTCTTCCAGCCGAAAATATGCTCCGCTTTCCCGGACCACCGGGTCACGCTGAAATCCGAGTCCCACTCGACCACGGCCAGCGGCGAGTTCTCGAAATGGAACCGCAGCCTCTGTTCGCTCGAGGCCAGGGCCTCTTCGGCCAGCGCCTTCGAGAGGGCCGCGGCCAGCTGGTCCGCCAGCCTTTCCCAGAGCGCGATCAGTTCGGGCGAAAAAAGCCCCTGTCTTTTGTCGTTGAACTGCAGCAGCCCCAGTGTTCTCTCGCCGGAGCGGAGAGGGAGCAGGACCACCGATTCATACCCCTCTCCGTTGCACCTGTTGCGGGTGAAGGCCGGCCTGCCGGACTTCGGGGCTTCGGCCAGAAGCCTGCTGGTGGAGTTGGTCCAGAAAGTCCCGTGCCCGGTGAAAAAAGGCTTGGTCGGGTCTATCCGCCCGCAGATCACGTTCCCGCACATGCAGGCCGCCGCCGGCCTGCCCGAGCCGTCTTTGACGATGCCGCCGCCGGCGTCCTTCCCGCACAGGGAGTTCTCGGCCTCGATGAACTCCCCGGAGAACCCGCGGTACTCGAAATACGGGTAATCCCCCTCTTCCTCGAGCCGGACTCCCACGGCCGCGCAGCCGGCCTGCTTCTGGAAAAAAGACGTAGCCGCGCGCGCCAGCCCGCGCAAGCCGGAGTTCTCGTTCACAAGCCGGAGGAAGTCCACCGTCAGCCGGCGTTCTTCCTCGGCCCGCTCCAGGCTGTCGTTGGAGCGCCGCAGTTCCTCCTCCACCCTTTTTTTTTCGGCCGCGGCTTTGGCTTCCTCAAGAGCGCGGTAGACCACCGGGCCGAGCCGGCTCAGCCGCTGCTTCAGGACATAGTCGGTGGCCCCCGCCTTGAGCGCCTCTATCGCCACCTCCTCGCCTATGGCCCCGGAAACGAGGATCACCGGGACCTCCGGGAACCGCACCCTGGCCAGGGCGAGGCCGGCCAGGCCGCTGAAACCGGGCAGGGAATAATCCGCCAGGACCAGGCCGGGAACGAAGCTCTCCAGGGCGTCGGCGAAGGCCTCTTTGCCCGGCACCACCTGCGCCCTGAACTCCAGCCCCGCCTTCCGCAGCTCGCGCCGCATCAGTTCCGCGTCCGCGGAATTGTCTTCCAGGATAAGGATATTGACGGGTTCGCTCATATATTTTCAGGCCGGAGGCACGTTCCGCCGCGAATTAAAGACGGCTCCGGCTCATTGGCCGGGCAGCCTGTTCAGCTTCAGCCAGTAGGCGGTCAGTTCGGCCACGGCCTGGTTGAATTCCTCGGCTTTTATCGGTTTGGAGACGAAGCTGTTGGCGCCCAGGTCGTAGGCTTCTTTGATATCCCGCTCCTGGTTGGAGGAGGTCAGGATCACGACGGGAATGTTTTTAGTGCTCTCCTCGGACTTGATGCGCCGCAGCACCTCGAACCCGTCCACCCGCGGGAGCTTCAGGTCCAGGAAGACCACCTTGGGGAGCCGCCTTGCGGCCGGTTCTCCCGGGGCGCTTTCCGGGAATAAAAAGTCCAGCGCCTCGACGCCGTCCTTCAGAACCACGCAGCAGTCGGCCAGGTGGTGCTTTCTGAAGACCCGCAGCACCAGTTCCGCGTCGCTCGGATTATCCTCCACTATCATTATCTCGATCCCGCATTTGTTCATATCCGTTCCCTTTAAGGCAGGGTAAAGTAGAACTTCGCGCCCTCGCTCACTTTTCCCTCCGCCCAGATCCGGCCGCCGTGGCGGGTGACTATCCTGCAGGCGAGGGCCAGCCCCACGCCCGTGCCCTCGAACTCGCTGACGTCGTGGAGCCGCTGGAAGACGCCGAAGAGCTTGCCGGCGTACTGCATGTCGAAGCCCACCCCGTTATCCCCCACGTAGTAGGCGCAGCCGCCGTCGCCGCGCAGGCAGCCGAACTCGATGACCGCCTCGTCCCTGTGCTTGGTGAATTTCACGGCGTTCGCGAGCAGGTTCACCAGCACCTGCCGCAGCAGCGCCTTATCGGCCAGGGCCGCCGGGACCGGGAGGGCGGAGAACCGGAGTTTCCTGCCGGGCGCCAGGGCGGCCAGCTCCTCGAACACTTCTTTCGCCAGTTCCTCCAGGTCTACGCGGGTCCGCGCTATCTCCATGCGCCCCAGCCGCGAAAAGGCCAGCAGGTCGTCTATGAGCTGCCCCATCTTATGGGCGTTCTCCTTTACCAGCCCCAGGTACCTTCTGCCTTCGTCGTCGAGCCTGGGGGAATAGTCTTCCACGACCGCCTCCACGAAACCGCTGATGGCCCGCAAAGGCGCCCGCAGGTCGTGGGAGACCGAGTAGGAAAAAGCCTCCAGCTCCTTGTTGGCCGCCTCGGTGAGCGCTTTGGCCCGCTCGGCCCTCGCGCGCTCCACCTCCACGTCGTCGAGGATGTTCAGCAGCGCGCGCTGCGCCTCGCCCAGCTTGGCGCGTTCGTAGGACATGTCCTCCAGGAGGTTGACGGTGGCCTTCTGGACCTGCTGTAATTTCCGGCGCTCTTCGGCGAAGTCCTCCAGCAGGTTCAGCGTGGCCCGCTGGAGCTGCCTGGACTTGCCCTTCTCCTCGTCAAAGTCCTCCAGGATGTTGAGCGTGGCGCGGGAGGCGGCCTCCAGGCCCGCGATCCGCTCCCGCAGGCCCGTAGTTTCGGGAGGCGCCGGCGGCCGCGCTGCGGCCGGGGCGGGGGTCATTTAACCTTCCTGCCCGCTTCGTTCTCCCTCTTGAGCTCCTCTATCTCCTTCTTCAGCTCCACCATCTTCAGCTCCCGCCCCACGGTGAGCTTCTGGAATTTCTCCAGCTCCGCCAGGCGGTCCAGCTCGCCCCTGCGCTGCTCGGCCAGCTCCTCCTCCACCCTTTTCTTCGCCGTCACGTCGCGCGCCGCGGCGAACACGCCCAGCACCTTGCCGGCGATGTCCTTATACACGCTGGCGTTGTAGAGCACGTCGGTGAACCGCCCGTCCTTATGGCGGATGGTCAGCGGGTAGTCGGTGACGAAGCCTTTCGCGAAGACCTGCTGGTAGCCTTCCCGGGCCTTCTCGGGCTCGGTGAAATAGTTGGAGAAGTCCGTGCCTATCAGCCGCTCGCGGGGGACGCCGGTGATCCTGATGGTGGCCTCGTTCACGTCGGTGATCTTGCCGTCGCCGCTGATGGTCACCAGCGGGTCCACCGAGGCCTCGATGAGACTGCGGGCGTACTGCGAGCTCTGCTTCTGCACCGTCACGTCGCGCGCGGCCGCGAACACGCCCAGCACATTACCCTTGACGTCCTTGTAGACGCTGGCGTTGTAGAGCACGTCGGTCAGCCGCCCGTCCTTGTGGCGGATGGTCAGCGGGTAGTCGGTGACGAAGCCCTGCGCGAACACCTGCTGGTAGCCTTCCCGGGCCTTTTCCGGCTCCGTGAAATAGTTGGAGAAGTCCGTGGCTATCAGCTCCTCGCGGCCCACGCCGGTCACCTTGATGGTGGCCTCGTTCACGTCGGTGATCTTGCCGCCGGGGCTGATGGTGACCAACGGGTCCAGGGAGGACTCCACCAGGCTCCGGGCGTACTGGGAGGCCTGCTTGAGCTGCTCCTCGGCCTGCTTCTTTTCCGAGATGTCGTTGCTCATCAGCAGGTAGCCGATGGGGTGGCCGGAGGCGTCGTTGCGGCGGGTGACCACGACGCTGGCCATGAAGCGCGTGCCGTTCTTCCTGACGCGCATGAACTCGCCCTCCGCCAGGCCCTTCTCGTAGGCCGTGTCGAGCATCTTGTCCACCAGCCCGGAGTTCAGGTCCTCGGGCGTGTGCAGGATGCTGGAGTCCTTGCCCATGATCTCCTCGGCGTTGTAGCCGTAGTTCCTCTTGGCGCCCTCGTTCCAGGAAAGGATGCGGTGGTTCAGGTCCTTGCCGATGATGGAGTACTTGGTGGAGCTCTGGAGAATATTGTCCAGGAAGGTCTTGGTCTCGGCGAAATCCCGCATGACGCCCTTGGATTCGGTCACGTCGCGGGCGGACGCGAACACGCCCAGCACCTTGCCGTTCACGTCCTTGTACACGCTGGCGTTGTAAAGCACGTCCACCAGCTTGCCGTCCCTGTGGCGGATGGTCAGGGGGTAGTCCGTCACGGCCCCCTTCGCGAACACCTGCTGGTAGCCGTCCCGGGCCTTTTCCGGCTCCGTGAAATAGTTGGAGAAGTCCGTGCCGATGAGCTTCTCGCGGTTAACGCCGGTCACCTTGATGGTGGCCTCGTTCACGTCCGTGATCTTGCCGTCGGGACTGATGGTAACCAGCGGGTCCAGCGAGGCCTCGATGAGGCTCCTGGCGTACTGGGACGCCTGCCGCTGCTCCTCCGCCGTCAGCGCCCGCGGCGCCGCCGGCCTGCTCTTTACTTCGATTTTTACAGCGCGCTTGTTGTCGGCCATTTTTGATCTCCCCGCCCGTGACTAGCAGAACATTTTGCCGGGCCGCCTTCAACGGCCCCGGTTAGTCCGCCGGTTACGCTCTTTTCTCAAAAAAAGAGCCCGCGCCCAGGCGCGGGCCCCGTATGGTGCCTTCCCCCTGCCTTACCCTTGAGCTCTTCCCTTACGAAGTAAATGATAAGTATATTCTAAAATACCCTTCCCCGCCCCGAATGCTCTTTTCTCCGCTTCCTATGGCCTTTTCTCCGCATCATAATAGGGGACAGACACCTATTTCTTATCAATGCTTTTCCTTAAAGCTGCTTGCCGGGCTTGCGGATAATTTTCGCGCCCACGAAGACGCTCTCGAAAAGGCGCCGGGCGGTGTAAAGGGTTACCCCGGCGCAGAGGTGCGGCCACCTGGTTTCATGCTGGGCACACCAAAGAAAGGGCCCGCGCCCCCCGGCGCGAGCCCTTGTACAGTACGCCTCTCTCACCCTTTCCCCGTATCTATTCTAGGATACGGCGGCCGTAAATGTAATCGCCCGGTTCCTTATTAAATTATCTTTTTTCCGCTTTCCGGCCTTGCGCTCTTTATTTCCGCCTGCTTTTCCGGGGGCGGCCCGGCCGGACGGGGGCGCGCCGCCGCGGGGCCGCGGCGGCTTTCGCGCGGAAGCCGGACGGGGTCGTACCGGCCATCTTTTTGAACTGCCTGATAAAGGACTGCGTGGTCCCGTAGCCGAGCTTTTCCGAGATGTGGTCCACGGTATAGCTCGTGTCCCGCAGGATCTCCTTGGCTTTTTCGATCTTGCAATTAAGGTAGAACTGGTTGAAGCCTATCCCGGAGTGGGCCTTGAAGATGCGGCTCAGATGCTTGGGGCTGATATAGACCGCGGCGGCGGCATCCTGCAGGCGCACTTTCTTCAGGCAGTTCCTGCGCAGGAAATTTTTGACCGCCTCCACCTTGCCCTTGCCGTCGGTAAGCGAGACTTCCTCTTCCCCGCCGGCTTTGACGAGGACCGATTCGATTATGGCCCGGGCCTTCTCGACGTCGAAAGGTTTTTCGATATAGTTGCTGGCTTCTCCCCTGAGCGCCTCGATCACCACGTCCTTGGAACTGTAGCCTGTCATGATCACGACCGCGGCCCCGGGGGCCGCGGCGTGCACGAGCCGGAGCGCCTTCAGCCCGCCCATCCCCGGCATCTTCACGTCCATCAGGACCAGGTCTATCTTATTGGGTTTCTCAAGATAGGCCAGCGCCTCCTCCGCCGTGGAGGCCTCGGTTATCCTGTATTCGCCGAAACAGTCCCGGAATTCGCTGCGGAATTCCTTGTCGTCGTCCACCAGAAGTATGTTATCGCCCATATCCAGGTCCGCCCACGGAAAGAACCCCGGGGACTAACTCCTGAGGATATAATACAAAAGATTTCCGGAATTACAAACGCCGCCGGTCAGGATAAATTTCTCTTTGCGGAAAACAGATCGTATAATGGGCGAAAAATGCATGCCGGACCTTAGGGCGCGGCATATATTATCTTCGCGGCGGCGCGGCGCCGGCGCGAAGTGTCGGGTTAGCGCGGAACATTTGTCACTTCGGCAGGGTGAACCAGAACGCGGAACCGCGGCCTTCGGCGCTTTCAACGCCGGCGGAGCCGCCATGCAGTTCCACCAGGTGTTTAACTATGGACAGGCCGAGGCCGGTGCCGCCGAGTTCGCGCGACCGCGCTTTGTCCACGCGGTAGAACCGCTCGAAGATCCTCGGCAGATGCCCGGCGGATATGCCCGGGCCGGTATCTTCCACCGAAACTTTGACCAGCGGCCCCTCCTCCGCGGCGTAGATCTTTATTTCCCCGCCCTCCCTGTTATACTTGGCGGCGTTATCCAGCAGGTTTATCAGCACCTGGGAAAGCTTATCCCGGTCGGCGCCGACCATAAGCCCGGCAGGAACGAGGTTGATAACGGAAACGTGCTTTTTTGCCAGTATCTGGGCCAGCCCGCCGGCCGTTTCTTCCGCCAGCGCCCTGAGTTCCACAGGCGTCTTCTCCAGGGCAGCCTGCCCGGATTCGGCGTATGAGATCTTCAGCAGGTCGTCGACCAGATTATCCAGCCGCAAGGCCTGCTCGTGTATACTGCGT
>JACQPH010000002.1 GCA_016207645.1 Elusimicrobiota bacterium | reverse complement strand
GGCCATAGTGATCGGCGGCGGCAATATCTGGCGCGGCGCCCGCGACGGGCACGGCAAAATAGACCGCGTCACTTCGGACAATATGGGCATGCTGGCCACCGTCATCAACGCGATGGCCCTGCAGTCCGCCCTCGAGCACGAAGGCGTCTCCACCCGCGTGCAGACCGCCATCGAGATCTCCCGCCTGGCCGAGCCCTTCATCCGCCGCAGGGCGCTCCGCCACCTGGAGAAGGCCCGCGTGGTCATCTTCGCCGGAGGCACCGGCAACCCCTATTTCACCACCGACACCGCGGCCGCGCTGCGCGCCGCCGAGATGAACGCCGACGTGATCTTCAAGGCCACGCAGGTGGACGGCGTTTACGACTGCGACCCCAGGAAGAACGCCAGGGCGAAAATGATCTGCGACATCACGTATATGTCCGCTATCAGCAAGGGCCTCAGGTTCATGGACGCCAGCGCGCTCACGCTCTGCATGGAGAACCATATCCCGATCCTCGTCTTCAACCTCCACACCCCGGGCAATATCCGCAAGGCCCTGTCCGGAGAGAAAATAGGTACGCTGATAAAGGAGGCCGGGGAAACGGGCGGGAAAATATTTTCCATGGTCGAGCGGCAGATCGGTACGCTAAAATGCAGAAAAAAATAATTTCCGCGATCACCCGTCATCAGGCCGCCGCCGCCGCGCTCGCGGCGGACCATGCGGCGCTAGGCGCCATCGCCGAAGCGCTGGCGAAGACCGCGCTGGCCGGCGGCAGGATACTTATCTGCGGCAACGGCGGTTCCGCCGCCGACAGCCAGCACATAGCCGGGGAATTCGTCGGCCGTTTCAAGAAGGAGCGCCGCGCCATAGCCGCGATAGCGCTTACCACCGACACTTCCATCCTGACCTGCCTGGGCAACGATTACGGCTTCGACCGGGTTTTTGAGCGGCAGGTGGAAGCCCTGGGCCGTCCCGGCGACCTCCTGCTCGCTATCTCCACTTCGGGCTCCAGCCCGAACGTGCTCAAGGCAGCCGTGAAGGCGCGGGAGACCGGCATGCAGGTAGTGGGCTTTTTCGGGAAGAAGGGCGGCGACATCCTGCCCCATTGCGGCCTGGCCTTCCTGGCCCCCGAGACCGATACGCCGCGCGTGCAGGAAATGCATATCCTGGCGGCCCATATCATCTGCGAACTGGTGGAAGACGCCGTCGCGGCGGCTTGAAATTCCTTTCCCCGCCTTTAAATATAATATAATTTACTTGACGCGGGCTGCCGCGCAGGAGGGTTCTATAATGGCGCGATTTTCGATGGAAGACGTCCTTTCGGAAGCCGAGATGGAGATGCTGGAAAAGATAGAGAAGTTCAAGCGCGAGCTGACCTCGCTGCGCACCGGCAGGGCTAATCCCCAGCTCCTGGACAGCGTCCACGTGGAATATTACGGGACCCGCGTGCCGCTCAAACAGGTGGCCGCGGTCTCCGTTCCCGAGCCCCGCACGCTGGAGGTGCGCGCCTGGGACGCCGGCGCGGTGGACGCCGTCGAGGCCGAGCTGCGCAAAATGGATTTCGGCTCCTCCCCGTCCCGCAACGGCGGCGTGATCCGCATCAGCCTCCCCCCGATGACCGAGGACCAGCGCAGGAAAATGGTGAAAGTGGTGCACAGCATGGGCGAGGACGCCCGCGTGCAGATGCGCAACGCCCGCCGCGACGCGCTGGAAAAAGTGAAGAAGGCGCAGAAGGCCGGGGAAGTTTCCGAGGACGACCAGAAGCGCCACGAGGAAGCGGTCCAGAAGCTGACCGACGCCAGCGTCAAGACCGTCGACGAGATGGTGGCCGCGAAGGAAAAAGAGCTCCTCACCGTCTAGGAAGGTGCGCCGTATAGCCGCTAACTCTCAAATGGCCGCAGAGAAGAACGCCGCCGCTCTGGATCCAGCCCGCCTGCCCGCCCATGTCGCGATAATCATGGACGGCAACCGCCGCTGGTCGAAAAAGCGCGGCCTGCCTTCCCTGGCCGGCCACAAGGCCGGGGTCGACTCGGTGCACGCCGTGGTGCGCTTCGCCAGCCGCGCCGGCATCAGGGCCCTCACTATCTACGCCTTCTCCACCGAGAACTGGCGGCGCTCCAAGCTGGAGGTCAGCGCGCTGATGTTCCTGCTCAAGCGGACGATAGTCTCCTACGCCGACGAGCTGGACAGGGAGGGCGTGAGGCTCATGCTGAGCGGCCGCATAGAGGAGCTGCCCCGGCCGGCGCGGGAAGCCCTGCTGGCCGCGGAGGAGCGCCTCAGGAAGAACACCGGGATGGTCCTGAACATCGCCCTCAACTACGGCGGGCGGCAGGAGATACTGGACGCCGTCAACAGGGCGCTGGCTTCCGGCGCGAAGAGCGTGGACGAGGCGTCCTTCTCGAAACTGCTTTACTCCCCCTCCCTGCCCGACCCGGACCTGCTGATACGCACCTCGGGCGAGATGCGCATCTCCAACTTCCTGCTGTGGCAGACGGCCTACAGCGAGTTCTACGTGACCGACACGTTCTGGCCCGACTTCCGCGAGCAGGAGTTCAAGAAGGCGCTCCTCGAGTACCAGGAGCGCGAGAGGAGGAGAGGAAAATAATGCTTTTACCCAGGGTCCTTACCGCGCTGTTAGGCATCCCCGTGGTGCTGTTCCTGATCCGCACCGGCGGCCAGGCCTACGCGGCTTTCGTGCTCACCATCATCGCGCTGTCGCTTTACGAATACTGCACCCTGATGAAGCTCGGCGGCAAACCCGTGCAGGCGCCCACCCTGTACCTTTTCGGCCTGCTGCTCCCCGCCGCCCTCTACTTCGACCGCTACAGCGCGGCCCAGGCCGGCGGCAACAATTTCACCGGCTTCGTGCTCGCCCTCACGGTCATAGGCGTGATGAGCTACGAGCTCTTTTCCGCCAGGAAATACCTGGAGCGGATAGGGCTGACCCTGCTGGGGATCTTCATGATCTCCTGGTGCCTCTTCCACCTGGTGGCCATCCGCGACATCAGGCCCGACGGTTTCGCCCTGACCCTGATCCTGATAGTCACCGTCTGGATAATGGACACGGCGGCCTATTTCCTGGGCAAGTCCTTCGGCCGCCGTCAGCTTTCCGCCATCAGCCCCAAGAAGACCTGGGAGGGCGCGGCCGCCGGCTTCATAGCCGCCATCATAACGGCCTGGGGAATAAGCAGGCTGGCCGGCGGTTCCGTTTCCCCGGCCTTCGCGGCCGGGGCCGGCGTGCTGATCGGCGTCTTCGGCCAGGTCTCCGACATCGCCGAGTCCATGCTCAAGCGCGCCGTCGGCGCCAAGGATTCCTCCAGCCTCCTGCCCGGCCACGGCGGCATACTGGACCGCTTCGACTCCTACATCTTCCTGGCCCCCGTCATCTACTACTACGCCGTGTTCGCGCGCTGATAAGGGCTCGTTAGAAAATAAATGGCATGGTTTGGAGGTCCGGATTTGAGCCGAGTCCGAGGCGCGACGAGCGAGCATACCGGCGGTCTGTAAGCGAGGAGCAACGAAGGAATCGGCCAAAGACGGGCCTGCAAATCGTGTCAGTTATTTTTTAACGAGCCCTTATGAAGAACGTCGTAATACTCGGCTCCACCGGCTCCATAGGCCTTAACGCCGTCAAAGCCGTGAAGAACCTCGGCGCAGGCTGGCGGGTGCTCGGCCTGGCGGCTAATTCCAACCTCGGGGCGCTGAGCGCCCAGGCGCGGGAACTGAAGCCGGCTTATCTCTCCGTTTTCGACTACGCGGCCTGGAAGGAGTACAGGGCCCGGGTCCCGCGCGGGACGAAGCTGCTGGCCCCCGGCGTGGAAGGCATGGCGGAACTGGCCTCCCTGCAGGAGGCCGATATCGTTCTCAGCTCGGTCGCCGGCGCGGTCGGTTTCGCCCCCCTGCTCGCCGCCATACGCGCCTCGAAGCACATCGCGCTGGCCAACAAGGAGCCGATGGTGATGGCCGGCGAGCTGCTGATGAAAGAGGCGGAGCGCTGGGAGGCGCGCATCATCCCGGTGGATTCCGAGCCCTCGGCCATCTTCCAGTGCCTGGCCGGGATAAAGCCCGGCCGGTACGACGCCGAGGTCTCCCGCGTCCTCCTGACCGCCTCCGGCGGGCCTTTCTACTCGCGCAAAGGGCCGCTCTCCGGAGTCACGCCCGCCCAGGCCCTCCGGCACCCGCGCTGGCGCATGGGCCCCAAGATCACCGTGGACTCGGCGACGCTGATGAACAAGGGCCTGGAGGCCATAGAGATAAAGAACCTTTTCTCGCTGCCGGTCTCTAAAATAGAGGTGGTCATACACCCGCAGTCCGTGGTCCATTCGGGCGTGGAGTTCAGGGACGGTTCGGTGCTGGCGCAGCTGTCCGAGCCGGACATGAAGCTGCCCATACAGTACGCGCTGACCTGGCCGGACCGCGCCCCCTCCCTGGCCGCGCCGCTGGACCTCTTCAGGCTCTCCCGGCTGGACTTCGCGCGCCCCGACTTCCGCCGCTTCCCCTGCCTCGAGCTGGCTTTCGAGGCCGCGCGCAGGGGAGGCTCGGCGCCGGCGGCCCTGAACGCCGCCAACGAAGTGGCGGTGGAGCGGTTCCTGGCGGGCAGGCTCCGCTTCACCGATATCGCGGCCGTGGCCGGAAAAGTGCTGGCGGCCTGCCGCGGAGTTCCCGGAGAACGCCTTACCCTGGCCGGGGCCGTAGAGGCCGACGGCTGGGCCAGGCAGAAAGCGGCCGACGCCGCGGACGGCATGAGAAGAGGTAAAAAATGATAATTTCCATCGTCGCGGTACTGTTCACTTTCGGCCTGGTGATCTTCCTTCACGAATTCGGGCATTTCTGCGTCTGCAAGCTCGCCGGCATCAGGGTGGAGGCTTTCTCCTTCGGCTTCGGCCCGGAGCTCCTCGGGCGCACCAGAGGGGCTACCCGCTACTCCCTGCGGGCCGTCCCGCTCGGCGGCTATGTCAAGCCCGCCGGCGAGAGCCTCGACGAGGTTTCCGGCGCCCCCGACGAATATTTCGCCAAGCCCTGGTATACCAGGCTGGGCGTGGTCTTCGCCGGCCCCTTCATGAACTACCTGCTGGCTTTCGTCCTTTTCTCCGGCGTGATCCTCTTCGTCGGCGAGCCGGTGTTCTCGGACCTGCCGGTCATAGGCGACCTTACCAAGGGTTATCCGGCCGCGGAAGCCGGCCTTAAGCCCGGCGACAGGGTGCTCAGGATAGACGGCGTAGCCGTGGAGACCTGGCCGGCCATGGCCGAGAAGATCTACGGCAAGGTGGAAAAGGAGGTCTCGATAACTTACTCCCGGGCCGGCGCGGAGGCTTCGGTAAAGCTGAAGACCAGGAAAGCCCCCGACGGTTCCGGCCGCGGGGTCATAGGCATTTCCCCCTCCACCGGCTATAAGCGCGTGCCTTTCCTGAAAGGCGTGACCATGGGCGCCCACCAGTGCTGGTACTGGACGGCCTTCACGGTCAAGACCCTGAAGTCCAATTTCGACAAGCGCGAGAAGCCGGACCTGGCCGGGCCCATAGGCATAGTGAACATAGTCAGCAAGGCCGCCCATACGGGCCTGACCGACCTGGTATTCCTGATAGCGCTCATCTCCGTGGCGGTGGGCTTCTTCAACCTGCTGCCCATACCGCTGCTCGACGGCGGCTGGGCCCTGCTCTACCTGTACGAGGGCGTTTCCCGGCGCAAGCTTACGGGGAAGGTCATGCAGTACGTGAACGGGGCCGGCATAGCCATGCTGCTTTCCATCTTCCTTTTCGCCACCTATAACGACATCATGCGCATGGTCGCCTCCCGGGCCGCCAAAAAGGCCGCCGCCGCGCAGGAGCAGGGGAAATAATGGGCTGCTCCTGCCATACCGCTCCGCGCAGGACGCGCAAGGTCAAAGTGGGCCGCTTCAGCATAGGCGGCTCCAGCCCCGTGTCGGTGCAGTCCATGTGCAATACGGATACCCGCGACGTCAAAGCCACCGTGGACCAGATACGCCGCCTCGAAGAGGCCGGCTGCGAGCTCATCAGGGTGGCCGTGCCCGACCTGGAGGCCGCTTCCGCCCTCGGCCGCATCAAGCGCGCCATCTCCATACCGCTGGTGGCGGATATACATTTCGACTGGCGGCTGGCCGTGGAGGCCGTGCGCCAGGGCGTGGACAAGGTGCGCATCAACCCGGGAAATATCGGAGAAAAGGAAAAGGTGAAGGAAGTCGTGGGCGCCTGCAAGGCCGCGGGGATACCGATAAGGATAGGCGTCAACGCCGGCTCTCTCAAAGCGCTGCGGGACAAGCCCCGCCCTGCCTGGAAGCCTTATGACTGGGCGAAGCAGATGGTGAAAGAGGCCCTGGACGAGGTCCGCGTCCTCGAGCGCCTCGATTTCCGCGACATCGTGGTCTCGCTCAAGGCCGACGATATAGAGCGCACCGTAATGGCCAACACCCTGTTCGCCTCCAGGTCGGACCTCCCGCTGCACCTCGGCGTCACCGAGGCCGGCAGCTTCCTGGCCGGCACCGTGAAATCAGCGCTGGGCATAGGGCTGCTGCTCTCGCAGGGCATCGGCGACACCATACGGGTCTCGCTGACCGAAGACCCCGCCCTGCAGGTGCGCGCCGCCTACGAGATCCTCAAGAGCCTGGGCCTGCGCCGCTACGGCCCGGACCTGGTCTCCTGCCCCACCTGCGGGCGCTGCCAGGTGAACGTCGGCAAGGTCATCCACGAACTGGAGGACAGGATCTACTCCGACCGCAACCTGCTGAAGAAATCGGAAGGCATGAAGATAGCCGTGATGGGCTGCGTGGTGAACGGCCCCGGCGAGGCCCGCTCGGCGGACTTCGGCGTGGCCGGCGGCAAGGGCCGCGGCATCTGGATCGAGAAAGGCAAGCAGGTGAAAGTGGTGAAAGAGACCGAATGGGTGAACGAAGTCATCCGCAAGATCAGGAGCGCGAAGTAGCCCGGCCCTCCTCCCGGCCGCGCCGATCGAAGGAACCGTCTAATTATGAATAAACCCGAAAATAAGCAGAAGGCCGGATCCGCGGCGGTCACGCCCCGCGCGCAGGATTATTCGCAGTGGTACCTGGACGTGATAAAGAACGCCTGCCTCGCCGAGCATTCCGCGGTGCGCGGCTGCATGGTGATCCGGCCGCACGGCTACGCCATCTGGGAGAAGATGCAGCGCGAGCTGGACGACCGTTTCAAGGCCACCGGCCACGAGAACGCCTATTTCCCCCTTTTTATACCGCTTTCTTTTCTTACACGCGAGGAGAAGCACGCCACCGGCTTCGCCAAGGAATGCGCCGTGGTCACCCATCACCGGCTCAAGTCGATCAACGGCGAGGTCGTCCCGGACCCGGAGTCGAAGCTCGAAGAGCCGCTGGTGGTCCGTCCCACCAGCGAGACCATAATCTGGGCGCAGTACAAGAACTGGATCCAGAGCTACCGCGACCTGCCGCTGCTGATAAACCAGTGGGCCAACGTCGTGCGCTGGGAGATGCGCACGCGGCTGTTCCTGCGCACCGCCGAATTCCTCTGGCAGGAGGGGCATACCGCGCACGCCACCGAGGCCGAGGCGCTGGAGGAGACCTGGCGCATGCTCGACGTCTACGCCGATTTCGCCGAGAACGTGATGGCCGTGCCGGTCATCAAGGGCCGCAAGACCGAGGGCGAGCGCTTCGCCGGTGCCCTGGAGACGCTGGCCATAGAGGGGATGATGCAGGACGGCAAGGCCCTGCAGATGGGCACCAGCCATTACCTGGGGCAGAACTTTTCCAGGGGCGCCGACGTGAAGTTCCAGAACAGGAGCGGCCAGCTCGAATACGTCTACGCCACCAGCTGGGGCGTCAGCACCAGGCTCATCGGCGCGCTGATCATGACGCATTCCGACGACGCCGGCCTCGTGCTCCCGCCCAGGCTCGCGCCGGTGCAGGTCATCGTGATCCCCATCTACAAGAACGAGGAGGAGCGCGCCAGGACCCTGGAAGAGGCCAGGAGGGTCCTCGCGGAGCTCAAGGCGCTGGGCGTCGCGGTGCGCGTGGACGACAGGGAAGGCCTCATGCCGGGCGCCAAATACTACGAATGGGAGGGGAAGGGCGTACCGCTGAGGATAGAAGTGGGGCCGAAGGACCTGGAAAAAGGCTCGCTCTGCATCGCCCGCCGGTTCGTGGCCGAGATCAAAGGCGAGGCCCCGGAAGCCCAGCGGCGCCGCCGCAAGGCCTTCCTGCCCAGGGCGGAAGCCATCGCTTCCATCGTGCCCACGCTCGAGGCCATGCAGAAGGAGCTGCTGGAGCGGGCCCGCGCTGTAAGGTCCGCCCGCACCAGGGTCCTGGACAAGCTGGAAGATTACGAGAAATTCTTCAGGGACGAGGGCGGCGGCTTCGCCTGGGTGCATTGGGCCGGCAGCGCCGAACAGGAAGAAGAGATGGCCAAACGCTTCGAGACCGGTATCCGCTGCATCCCGTTCGAAGACCAGGTGCCCGCCGAAGCCCGGGGCGAGGGCATCTGCATCCTCACCGGCAAGTCTTCGAAGCAGAGAGTGTTGATGTCTAAGTCGTACTAAACATGCTTGTTTACATGAAGCGCGCGGCCCGGGGCGGAGATAAAATAACCCCGCTTCTTATCCCGGGCAAAGAAGGCTGAAGGCAAAGGGCTGAGGGGCGGTATTTACCCCTCTTCTTTAAGCCTTTAGCCTTCATTATATCGCCTTTATTTACCCCCCCGCATTTGTTAGAATTCCCCTATAGGCACCGCAGCCCACTGGAGGTCCCCGCTATGAAACCCGCCGACTTTATGAAGTTCATGGAAAAGGCCAGAATGTACGACCTTACCCAGCCGCTGAGCATCCACACCCCGCCCTGGCCCAGCTATATGCCGCTCGGCCTGCAATATTTCAAACGCATAGCCGGCGCGCATATGGGCCAGGGCGCCAACGGGCAGATCATGACCACCTCCAACCACGTGGGCACCCATCTGGACGGCGAGATCCATTTTTACAGCGCCGGCCGCGCCATCGGCGAGGTCCCGATGAAGGAATGGATAGGCAACGCGGTCGTTGTGGACATCTCCAGGGACGTAGGGGATTACGACCTCTATGAGCCGGAGCTGCTGATGAAGCGCGCCGACATCCGCAAGGGCGATATCCTTATCATCAACACCGGCTATCACAAATACGCCTGGTACGAAAAGGGCACCTGCGACGAGGTACGCTATTTCTGCAAGCATCCCGGCCCGGGCCCGCGTTTCCATAAGTGGGCGCTGGACATGAAATTCAAATGGATAGGCGTCGACTGCGGTTCCGCCGACCACCCGATGAACACCATAATCCGCAACTGGCACCCCAAGCTCTTCGTCGAAGCCGAAACCAAGCTCAAGGCTAAATACGGGAAGGCCTGGGACGAGCTGTTCCCCCAGGACGAATACTATCAGGTGATGCACTTGAAACTGTTCCCCAAGTGCCTGGTCCACGCCGAGAACCTGGGCGGCGAGATCGACAAGCTTTCCAACAAGCGCTGCTGGCTCGGCTTCTTCCCGCTGAACGGGATCGAGCTGGAATCGGCGATGGGCCGCGTAGTGGCCTGGACCGCTTAAGCGCCCGGTCAGCGGGCGCGAAGGGGCCGCCGCTGGCGCCCGATCTTCCCGGAGGTAGTTATGCCGATAACGACAGAATTCGAGTACCTGAAGCCCAAAGACATGGACGAAGCCCTCCATGTCTTTTCGCTTTACAGGGATAAAGCCAGGGCGCTGGCCGGCGGCACCGACCTGGTGGTGCACCTGAAAGAGAACCTGGCCCGCCCCGAAGTTGTGGTGGACATAAAGGGCCTGCCCGAGCTGGCCGGCCTGGGGCTGAACGGCGGGACGCTGCGCCTCGGTGCGCTCGTAACTTTTTCGGACCTGATAGCTTCCCCGCTCATCAAGGGCAAGTTCCCGCTGCTGTGGGAGGCCGCGCTTACCGTGGCCTCCGTCGGCGTAAGGAACAGGGCCACTCTGGCCGGCAATATCTGTTCCGCGGTGCCGTCCGCAGATTCCGCCCCCGCGCTGACCGTTTACGAGGCCGAGGTCCTGACACGCGGCCTCAAAGGCGAGCGCCGCATCCCTATCGCCGGCTGGTTCACCGGCCCTAAAAAAACCGCCCTCCTGCCGGAGGAAATAGTCACGGCCATCGAGCTGAAGCTGCCGGTAAAAAAGCACGCCGGCTGCTACATAAAGCTTTCTCGCTACGAGGGAGAGGACCTGGCCCAGGGCGGCGTCGCCGCGCTGGCCTTCGCCGACAATACCTACCGCCTGGCTGCCTGCGCGCTGGGGCCCACGCCAGCCCGTTGCCCGAGGACCGAGGCTGTCCTGAACGGGAACAAGCTCGGCGAGAAGCTCCTTGCTAAGGCGAAGGAGACTATCCTGGAGGAAGTTTTCCCCATCGGCGATATCCGCTCCTCCAAAGAATACCGCCTGCATATGACGCAGATAATGCTCGGCCGCGCGCTTGCAACGGCCGTGGCCCGCCTGTTCGGGAAAGGGCCGAAGTACGGAACGGAGAATATCTGCTGAGGGACCTTTATCATGAAAACACATAATATCCGGTTTAAACTGAACGGCGAGCAGGTCTCTCTCGGCGTCGAGCCCAGCGACGTGCTGCTGGACGTGCTGCGCGGCAGGCTCGGCATTAAGAGCCCCAAGTCGGGCTGCGACCGCGGCGACTGCGGCGCCTGCACGGTGCTGCTGAACGGGCGTACCATCCGCTCCTGCCTCGCGCTGGCCGTAGAGGCCGACGGGGCCGAGATAACGACGCTGGAAGGGGCCAATGGCCGCCAGTGGACGCAGAAGCTGCAGAAGACCTTCCACGCGAAGAACGCCTTCCAGTGCGGCTTCTGCGCGCCCGGCGTGATCCTCTCCGCCACCGAGCTGCTGGAGAAGAATTCCAGGCCCACCGCGCACGACATAAAAGAAGCCATAGCCGGCAACCTCTGCCGCTGCACCGGCTACGAGCCTATCGTCGAAGCGATAGCGGAAACAGTAAAAGGAAAGTAACCGTGGCAGGAGCCTTCGCATTTGAACATAGCCGTAAAAAGCGCAAATGAATAAACTTGAATTACGCCAGCTCTTGCAGGAAGGGGAGGGCTACAAAATAGAGTTCAAAGAAGCCCTGTCCAACCTGGACAAGGAACTGGTGGCTTTTGCCAATTCCTCGGGAGGAAGAATTTTTATAGGCGTACGGGACGATAAGACCGTAAAGGGTATAAATATCACCAATTCCCTGAAATCCCAGGTGCAGGACATCGCCAACCATTGCCAGCCCCCGGTAAAAATTCTTTTTGAGGCTTTTGAGAATGTTCTCATTGTGGAAGTCCGCGAGGGAACCGATAAGCCTTACAAATGCTCCTCCGGGTTTTACAACCGGCTTGGACCTAATTCCCAGAAACTTCACCGGGATGATATCATTGATTTCTTCAAGACCGAGGGTAAAATACGCTTTGACGAGTTATTCAATCCTAAATTTGACTTTAAAGATCAATTCTCAAAAGAGAAGCTGTCTCGCTTCCTGAAACTGGCCGGCATTTCAAACATTCTCCCCACCCATGCCACCTTGGCGAATCTGGGGGCGGCCGAACAGCAGGAAGGAAAAACGCTGTTGAATAACGCCGGGGTGCTGCTCTTCTCAAAAGACCTTTCGCGCGTGTATCGCCAGGCCGCTTTTACCTGCGCCCTCTATAAGGGCGTGGAGAAGGTCGACGTTCTTGACCGCAAGGATTTTAACGAGGATTTGCTGGCGAATATAGAGGACGCCATGACTTTCCTTAAAAAGCATATTCCGGTGCGTTACGAGATGACAGGCGAGGCGCGCCGCCGCGAGGTTTACGAAGTTCCGCTTGAGGCCCTGCGCGAGGCTGTGATCAACGCCGCCGTACACCGCGATTATTTTGAGAGGGGCGCCAATGTGATGGTGGAGATCTTTGACGACCGCATAGACGTCTCAAACCCCGGCGGCCTCCCAAAAGGCATGACCATCTCCGACCTGGGCAAAAAAAGCGTATTGCGCAATCCGCTTATCGCGGATCTGCTTAGCCGGGCCGACTACATAGAAAAAATGGGCACCGGCGTAAATAAAATGCGCCGCCTGATGAAAGCCGCCGGCTTGAGGCGGCCGAAGTTTGAATCCACCGGCTTCCTGACGATATCGTTTGTCCGGCCCGGATTTTACTCTGGAAGTTCGGAGAAAACCAACCCAAAAAGTTCGGAGAAAACTACCCCCCAAACTACCCCCAAAACTACCCCCAAAACCG
>JACQPH010000059.1 GCA_016207645.1 Elusimicrobiota bacterium | reverse complement strand
GGTCTGCATCTTAAAAACACCTCCTTTTGCGCGGCCGGCCGGCCCAATAAACGTGGGCCTTGGCACGGCCGCTCCCGTCCGCCTTCGGCGTCCGTACTCCGCAGAATTTATTCCCCGCGCGCACTGCAAAGAACTGAATTCATTATATACAGATTTTGCCCGCGCTCGCCAGTGGCTTCTGCTGAAGCCACTCGCGGCGCGGGCCTGTTCCTGATAATGTTGAACGGCATTTATGCCGGTGGCCCCGTATTGATAAAAAACCACCCCGGCGTCCGCTGCTGCGGCCGCCGCGGTGGTCTTTTCTTTGATTGATTTGTCGCCACCGGCGGGGAGTAAACAGCGAAGACAATAAGGAAAGGCCAGGGCGGTAGCGCCTGGCCGCGTGAGGGCCGTCGCCCCCGCCCTGGCCCGCTTTTGATGGTTTCCTAAATGGGCGAAAATCTGTAACGTATCCGCCAATCATGGATAAATATTAATAACACAGGTTGGTGTGCTACGACCCTGGCCACCCGGCTTATTGCCCTTGACAAATGCCAATGGGCCTGATATACTAGACATGAGCATATGTTCATGTGTGATAGATTGTGGTAAAGAAAAAAGATCCGGCGGTGTGCGAAGGGTTGTGCAGGCATCCCGATACCGTCTGCCTGGCCAAGGCGGAGTTGGTTTCGGACTCCTGCGCGCAGAGCGCGGCCGCCTTGTTTAAGGTGCTGGGCGACCCGACGCGTGTGAAAATGCTGCACGCGCTGCTTAAGAGGGAAATGTGCGTCTGCGACCTGGCCGCCGTGGTTAAGATGGGCCAATCCGCCGTCTCCCACCAGTTGCGGACGCTGCGCGGCGCGCGGCTGGTGAAGTACCGCAGGGAGGGCAAGAACGCCTGGTACTCCATTAACGACGAGCACGTGGCCTCGCTGCTTTGCCAGGGACTCGAACACGCGCAGCATCCCTGAGCCGGGTGGGAGAGAGGATTTCAGTTGTATACGGTATTATGGTAGTATAAGCCGGTAGTTGTTAAGTTAAATCTATGCGCCGCATTCTGCCGTATATATTCTCCATCTTCCTTGTCTTCACCGCCGTGGCGGAGGCGACGCATTGCCATGAGCAGGCGGCCGCCGCGCCCTGTCCCGCGGTCTGTCTAAGCAATTGCTGCGGACTCCTTGTAGCCAATCCCGATTCGCAGGTTTCTGCTGTTCCCGTCCAGACCGGGATCCCGGCCGCCGTTTCTTCTGGAACCGTTTTCGTCCACCGGATATCGGAAGACGAGATCTTTCACCCTCCCGTTGTTTAATCCCCCGCAGTAAGTTGCCTTTCAAAAATATATTGGTCCGGCGCCGCTGTTCTGGCGTCAGTTAAACTAAGTTTCACTTAGCCTCTGGAGGCCAGCGTGAAAAAGTTATTACAGCTGTTATTTGCTGTGTTAGTGTTTTCTCCTTCCCTCCCGGCGATGGAAGGCGCAAAAGACGCGGGCCTGACTTTGACCGGCGCCATGGCGGAGGTTAAGGCGGGGAACCCGTCCCTGGCCGCCGCCCGGCGCCAGTTGGGCCTGCTGGAGGCCGAAGTGGTGATGAATTCGGCCTACCCCAACCCAAGTATTGAAATAGAAAAACAAACTTCTGGCGATATAAATGATTATTCGCTGAAGGCCGTGCAGCCAGTGCCGCTTACGCGCCGCTCGGGCACGGCGGGCGCGGCGGCCCGCGCTGCCTATGAAGCCGCGCAGAAAGAGCTGGAAGCGCTTGAAACCGCCGTGCGCGGCGCGGCCCGCAAAGCCTGGTATGCGCTGCGTATAGCCAGGGAGCGGCGCAACTTCGAGGAGACCAACCTGCGGTTCTCGATGGATATCCTCAATAAAATCGAGATACGGCTGCAGTCGGGCGAGGCCGGCAACGCCGACCTGGCCCGGGCTAAAGTGGAAACCTCCCGCAGTGGGTTCCATTTACAGGAAGCTGAAACCGCCCTTAACGCCGCTGCGGGCGAGCTTAACGCCCTGATGGGCCGCCGGCCGGAAGCACCGCTGGCTATAAGCGAGAACGGCGGCTTCAGCCTGGCGCCGGCCCCGCCGGCGCTTGACCCGCTTGAGAAATATACTGAACTGGCCCTGGCGCGGCGCGCCGAGCCGCGCTCGCTCGCCCTGAAGAACAAAGCCGCCGACCTGGCCGTTGACCTGGAAAAAAGCAAGAAGCTGCCGGTGCCGGAGTTGGGTATCATTCGAACACAGGAGGGCGGCATAGGCGCCTCCCGGCTGTTCCTGGGACTGGAGCTGCCGCTCTGGTACAACAATAACGGCGAAGTAAAAAGAGCGCTGGCCCAGAGGGCCGTGCTTGGCTACGAGGAAAAGCGCCTGGAGCTGGAGATCCGCCGGGAGGTCTACAGCGCCTGGCTGGAGCTTGGGCTGGCGCAGAAACGCCTGGCCGCGGCGCGGGAGACGGTTTTTCTGCTTAACGACCTGCGGCGGGTGGCGGCGCAGGATTACCTGTCCGGCAAAATAGGGCTTACGGCTTTTTATGAGACCAACCGGGTATTTCTCGAGGAGAACCTGAGTTATCTGGACGCCTTGAACGGCTATTATGAGAAGACCGCGCAGATGGCCGCGGCGACGAATAACGGGGAGGAAAAATGAAAATAATAATTAATGCGCTTATGGCTGCGGCTCTGCTGGGGGCTTACGGCTGCAACGACAAGCCCGCGGCGTCTACGGAAAGTCACGCGGAACACGCCGGCCACGATGAAGCGGCCGAAAAGGCCGGGCACGAGGAAAAGCCCGGAAAAGCCGGCCATGACGAACATGCTGGCGAGGACGAGCACGGCAAAGAGGGCGGCGGCTTGGTGGAAATAACGGCAGCGGCCCAGAAAGAAGCCGGTATAAAGACTGAAACCCTGAAGCGCGCTTCGGTGGCTGAAACCTTCCAGGCCATGGGCCGGGTGATGCAGGACGCACAGAAGCCGCATCATGTGACCGCAGGCGGCATGGGCAGGCTGGCGGAGCTTACAGCGGTGCTGGGGGCCGCGGTGAACGCCGGCGACGTGCTGGCGGTAATAAAAGCGCCGTCTGGCGCGGAAACGCGGGTAACCGCCCCGCATAAGGGGATAGTGACGGCTATGCACGCCGCCGAAGGCGAGCAGGTAAACGAAATGACCTTCCTGTTCACCCTGACCGACATAGACCCGCTCTGGGGCGTGCTGGACATACCCGAGCGCAGCCTGGCGCTGGTGAAGCCCGGACAGAAAGCCGGGATAAAGACGGCCGCCTATCCTGACGCGGTATTCAACGGCACTATAGTCTCGCTCTCTCCGGAGATAGACCAGTTGAGCCGCACGGTGAAGGCCAGGGTTTCCATAGAGAACCCGGCCGGGCTGCTGAAGTTCGGCATGTTCATAGACGCCTCCGTGCGCACCGGCGGGTATTTCCAGGGTGTGGCGGTGCGCGCCGACGCCGTGCAGAACGGCCCCGATGGCGCCTTCGTCTTCGTCAAAACAGGGGAGACCGCTTTTGTCCCGAAGCAGGTGGTGACCGGCCGGGAGAAGGACGGAGTGGTGGAAATAAAGAAAGGCCTGAAGCCGGGGGAAAAGGTGGTGGTGGAAGGGGCCTTCCTGCTGAAATCGGAAATGATGAAGGCCGAGATGGGGGAAGACGAACATGCTCATTAATTCCATCTATTTTTCCATACGCCATAAATGGCTGGTGCTGTCGGCCGCCTTTATAATAGCGGCCGTCGGCGCGGCCGCGCTGCGCACGCTGCCCATAGACGCCTTCCCCGACGTGACCAGCGTGCAGGTGGAGATAGTTTCCGTGGCGCCTGGCAAGTCCCCGTTGGAAGTGGAGAAGCTGGTGACCTACCAGGTGGAGAACGTGCTGCGCGGCCTGCCGGGCCTCACTCAGCTGCGCTCCGCCTCCAAGTACGGCATTTCCGTCGTTACTGTGGTTTTTAAGGACGGGACGGACCTGTATTTCGCCAGGCAGCAGGTCTCAGAGCGCCTGACCGAGGCGCGCGAGAAACTGGGCGAAGGCATAGAGATAGCCATGGGCCCGCCGGCCACGGCCATGGGCGAGATCTACCAGTACACGCTCGAAAGCGGCAGGGCGGACGAAACGCCGGAGCAGCTAGCCGAGCTGCGTACCCTGGAAGACTGGGTGGTGGCGCCGATACTTAAGAGCGTGGCCGGCGTGGGCGACGTCAACTCTTTCGGGGGGTACATCAAGGAATACCAGGTGGTGGCCCTGCCCGAGCGCATGACGCAGTACGGCGTGAGCTTGAAGGAGCTTTACGACGCCATAGGCAGCAATAATTCCAATGTGGGCGGCGGCCTGCTGGAGGCCTCCGGCGAACAGCTGCTGATACGCGGTATGGGCCTGATAAAAAGCCCGGTCGAACTGGGCGATATTGTGGTGACGGACCGCGGCGGCACTCCGGTGCTTGTGAAAGACCTGGCCCGCGTGCAGGAAGGCCACGCCGTGCGGCAGGGCGCCTCCTACATAGACGGGAAAAAAGAGGCAGTGGGCGGCGTGGTGATGATGCTCAAGGGCGAGAACAGCCGCCAGGTAGTGGCCCGCGTGCAGGCGAAAGTGGCCGAGATAAACGCCGGCACGCTGCTGCCGGCCGGCCTGAAGATAGCGCCGTTCTATACGCGCGACACGGTGATCAACAGCAGCGTCAAAACCATAGTCAAGGCGCTGGCCGAAGGTTCGGTTATAGTGGTGATAGTGCTGTACCTGTTCCTGCTGAGCTTCCGCGGCTCTTTCGTCACCATCATGGCCCTGCCGCTGGCCACGCTGCTGACCTTCCTGGCCATGCGCTATTTCGGCATGACCGGTAACCTGATGTCGCTGGGCGGGCTGGCGATCTCAATAGGCATGATAATAGACTCCACCATTATACAGGTGGAGAACGCGCTGCATCACCTGAGCCTCAATAAGGACGCCGCGCATCATGAAAGGGCGGTGGCTGAGGCCATCATAGAAGTGCGGAAGCCCAGCATCTTCGGCGAACTGATCATCGCGCTGACCTTCATCCCCATACTGGCGCTGGAGGGCATAGAAGGTAAAATGTTCGGGCCGCTGGCGCTCACGGTAATGCTGGCGCTGTTCTCCTCGCTAATATTGTCGCTCACCGTGATACCGGCGCTCTGCGCGGCCGCGCTGCGCCCAGCGCCGGATAAAGTTAGCCCCCTGCTGGGCCTGGCCGGGCGGCTGTACCGGCCGGCGCTTGGCTGGAGCATGGCCCATAAGAAACTGGTGCTGGCCGGCGGCTCGCTGCTGCTGGCGGGGAGCCTGGCGCTGGTGCCTTTCCTGGGCACGGAGTTCGTGCCGGTGATGGATGAAGGCTCCTTCGACATGGACACCGGCATACTGCCGGGGGCTTCGCTCGCTACCTCGGCCGGGACGGCGAAGAAGATAGAGCAGATACTTAAACAGTTCCCCGAGCTTGACACCGTGGTGTCAAAGACCGGCTGGACCGGCCGGGCCATAGAGGCACGCGGCGTGGAGAAGACAGGCTTCCTGGGCGTGCTCAAGCCGCGCGGCGAGTGGAAGACCGCCGGAACCCGGGACGAACTGTTCGACAAAATGCGCGAGGCGCTGGCGGTGATCCCCGGCGTGGTGGTGGGCTTCAGCCAGCCCATACAGTGCCGCATAGACGAGCTGGTGGCTGGCACCAGATCGCAACTTGCCATACGGCTGTACGGCGACGACCTGGACCTGCTTACCCGGAAAGCGGCCGCCATAGCGGCCGCGCTGGGCCAGGTGCGGGGCGCCACCGACGTGGCCCTGGAGCGGCAGGGCGGGCAGTCCTACGTGAACATAGAGCTCAACCGCAACATGATATCCCGCTACGGGCTCAATGTCTCCGACATCAACGACGTGATAGAGACCGCGCTGGGCGGCCGCCCGGCGGGGGTGGTTTACGAGGGCGACAGGGCCTTTGACATAACCATACGCCTGCCGGAGACCGAGCGGAACTCCCTGGCCGCGCTGGGCAAGATTACCATTACCGCGCCTTCGGGGGCGCGGGTGCCGCTGTCCATGCTGGCCGACATTAAGCGCGTACAGGGGCCGGTGCAGATAGGACGCGAGTTCGGCAAGCGGCGCATTCTGGTGGAAGCCAATGTGAGCGGCCGGGACCTGGGCGGCTTTGTGGCCGAGGCGCAGGAGAAGATACGCAAGAGCGTGCCGCTGCCGGCCGGTTATTATCTGACCTGGGGCGGGCAGTTCGAGAACCAGCAGCGGGCCATGAAGAAGCTGGGAGTCATAGTTCCGGCGGCCATTCTGCTGATCTTCCTGCTGCTCTCCATGACGTTCAACTCGCTGCGGCAGGCTACGCTGGTGCTGCTGAACCTGCCGCTGGCGCTGGCCGGCGGCATAGGAGCGCTGTATGTGTCCGGGCAGTATCTGTCCGTGCCGGCGGCCGTCGGGTTCATCGCCCTGTTCGGTGTGGCGGTGCTTAACGGCGTGGTGCTGGTGACGCATATCAACCAACTGCGGACCAAGGGCATGCCCATGGACGAGGCTATCTCCGAGGGCTGCCTGCGCCGTATGCGCCCGGTGCTGATGACCGCGCTGATAACGGTGGCGAGCCTGGTGCCGATGTTGTTCGCCACGGGGCCCGGCTCAGAGGTGCAGCGGCCGCTGGCGGTGGTGGTGATAGGCGGGCTGCTGACTTCCACCGCGCTGACGCTGCTGGTGCTGCCGGCGCTGTACGCCTGGTTCTCAAAGGGAGAGCGGCCAGCTTAGGCCTTGCTGGTTAACTTCGTGGGATAGATGAAGATTATGAAAAACAAACTTATGCGATTTGGCGTTTCATTAGATGGAATCCTCTTGGGGAGGTTCGACTCACATATCGCGCGCGAAGGCTATTCCAATCGCTCGAAAGCAATAGCGGATTTAATCCGGAAAGAATTCGTCTCGGACGAGTTCTCGAGGGGTGGGGTAGTTGCTGGCGCGATTACGCTAATGTATGACCATCATCACCGCGAGGTGGTGAATAAGCTGCTTGATATCCAGCACGCGCACGGCGGGCTGATTATATCCGCGCAGCATATTCATTTGGACCATGACAACTGTCTGGAAATTGTAGCCGTGAAGGGTCCCGGGCAGAAAGTCAAATCGCTGTCGGACACCCTGAAATCGATAAAGGGCGTAAAACATTCGACACTGGCCGTGACCAGCGCCGGCGGGTAAATCAAAAGGCTTGCTGCTTACAAGCCCTTCAGTAAATTGGACAATGAAATACGCAGGGCCTTGGCAAGTTTGTCGATATTGCAGATAGTTATGTTCTTTTCGGCCCGCTCTATCATGCCGATGTATGTCCTATGAAAACCTGCCACTTCGGCAAAATCTTCCTGGGAAAGTTTCAATTTTTTTCTCTCTGCCCTGACCCGCTTAGCGAACTTAAGCAAAATGGGTTTTTTCATACCCATAGGCTAATATTTAGCCAACTATAAATCTACACACGATAGTTAGCGTATATTGTATAATAACGGATGGGAAGTAGGGAGCCCTATAACAGCGAAGATTTATGCGCGCGGGGAATAAATTCTGCGGAGTACGGACGCCGAAGGCGGACGGGAGCGGCCGTGCCAAGGCCCACGTTTATTGGGCCGGCCGGCCGCGCAAAAGGAGGTGTTTTTAAGATGCAGACCTCCTTGGGAGCAGGTGCAAGGCGCGTAAGTGCCGCTGCCCTGCGAACCCGCCTTCTCGCGGCAAGGAGCAGTGCGGGGCCGCGAAGTGGCCACGCCTGCGACGACATCTCGCGGATAAGATCGGCCTACCGCTTCCAAAAGACGACAGGGGAGCGGTATTTATAAAGAATCCGCAGGATGTGAGGCAAAGTAGTGTCGAACTTGCATCCTGAGACTCCGAAGATTTTCACTTTTAAAAAATTCTGCCGAAAAATTATTATTTTCTGCGCGCGCAGAATTAAAATTAAATATAAATTCCCAAGGTTTTTTGAACTCGACGGAAAGCCGCCGCCTGCCCCTACGGAAGTTTCAGGGCTGGCGCCCTGAGGAAACGCTTCGCGTTTCCCGAACCGATCTCCTCTTTATGCGCCGCACGTAAGGCCGTCTTAGCGTTGCTACGCCAAGCCGTCCTTACGCTCGGCGGAGAGTGGCAGAATAGCACTTAATGCAGGTTTCGCCCTGCTGGGCCAAACCTGCATTAAGAGCACGGAGGTAAGGTATGCAGAACCTTAATATGCGGTATTTCCTTTACGCCAGAAAATCCACCGACGAGCCGGACCGCCAAATCCTCTCCATAGAGGCGCAGCTCGCGGAACTCCGCGAATACGCTAAAAAGGAAGGGCTTATAATCGCCCGCGAGTTCATCGAGAGCAAGACCGCCAAAGAACCAGGCCGCGAAATCTTCAATGACATGATAGCCTCTATCGAGGGCGGCAAGGCGCAAGGCATTATCGCCTGGCACCCGGACCGCCTGGCCCGTAACTCCATAGACGGCGGCAGGATAATCTACTTGGTCGATACATCTAAAATCCTCGCCCTCAAGTTCCCGACCTTCTGGTTCGACCCCACGCCGCAGGGCAAGTTCATGTTGTCTATCGCCTTCGGCCAGTCCAAATACTACGTCGATAACCTTTCTGAAAACATCAGGCGGGGCTTCCGTCAGAAGCTCCGCAATGGTATCTGGCCTTGCTGCGCCCCGCTCGGATATTTGAACGACAAGAACACACGGACGATTTACCCGGATAAAGACCGGGCGGTCTTTATCCGTAAAACCTTCGAGCTTTACGCCACCGGGGACTACCCGCTGGCAGAGGTCAGAAGGATCATGAACGGCGTCGGCCTGAAAGGGCGGCATACCGCCCTTTCAGTAGGCAACTACCAGTACATGCTCAAGAACCCGGTCTATTACGGTATTATAAGGTATAAGGGCGAGCTCTATGAGGGAAAGCACGAGCCGATAATAACCAAGGCTCTATTCGATAAGTGTCAGGAGATAATGCTTCGCAAAAGCAAACCTAAGGGGCCAAGGCTCAAGCCCTACACTTACCGAGGCGTATTCCATTGCGCCAACTGCGGTTGCTTCATCACGACGGAAACCCAGAAGGCTCACAACTACCTGCGCTGTACAAAACGCAAAGGCCCATGCGACGAGCCATTTGTCCGCGAGGAGATCATAACGGAGCAGATAAAAGGAGAACTAAAATCTGTTTCCTTACCCCCGGCCCTGGCCAATGGGCTCATCCTGATAGCGGAGAAGGAACGAGCCGCATTGGCCCAGGCCGGGGAGAATGCCCGGCAAAAGCTGCGAGATAACTTGTTTATCCTTACGGACCAATTGGGCAAGTTGCTGGACCTGGTACTGCAAGGCCACTTAACGCAGTCCGAGTACGCCAGCAAGAAGGCCCAATTGGTCAACGACAAAAAGGAAATTGAAAACAAACTCGCAGCTTTTGCCCGGCAGGGAGC
>JACQPH010000058.1 GCA_016207645.1 Elusimicrobiota bacterium | reverse complement strand
TCGCGCGGCCTTGTGGAGCGCGATGGACAACGCGGCTTTGGCCATCTCTCGGGGCTCCGCCGGGGGAGGCGGCTCGTCTTACTCGGGCGGTTCTGGCGGCGCCTCGTCTTACTCGGGCGGTTCTGGCGGCGGCTACGACGCGGCGGGCCGGGCCGCCGATCGCGCGACCAGCACCTATCAGGATCGCGCTCAGGGCAAAACAAACGAGGCCAATCGGCAGCAGATCGAGCGCAAGCTTTGGAACATGAATAATCCCTACAGGTGATTTAGCCTATAGCGGAGAGGTGTCGCCCATGGGATGTCGGCTGGTTTATCCTCGTTAGCAGGCGGCGCTGAAAATTATGAACGAATTCCTGATCTCCTATGTCTGCCATAAACTGCGGGTCCATAACGCCTCGAAAATAGAGATAGAGGCCAAAAAAAAGATCTCTCCCGGAACCGCGAAAGGAATAATGTCCTATTTCGCCAAAAAGAAGGGGATAAGGCATATCAAGAGCGCCGTGTTCATGGACCAGTTCATAGACACGCCCGATTTCGATATCTTCCATTCGGGCGCCAGCATGCGCATCAGGTACAAGGGCGACGGCAGCAACGTTTACTTCCAGTACAAAGGCCGCGGCTTTTCCTATAAAGGCCTGCTCTTCCGCTCCGAGTTCTCTTCGGGCAGGATAAAGAACCTGGTGAAGGAGGAGAGCCTCCACGATATCATCCGTTTCACCGAGGCCAAGTTCCGCGACATACTGGAGCGTGCTCTTCCCAAGGACATGAAGACCGCCCTTTCAGAGCATTTCGCCGCTTCAATAATTAAAAAGATACGGGTGGCGCCGGTGATCTGCCTTTACCGGAAGGAAAAATACCTGGTGCGGCTGGGCAGGGCTTCGCTGGAGCCGTCGCTGGACCATATCAGCGCCTTCCATATTAACGCCGGCTCTTTCCATTCGGTCTCCAATTTCTGGGAGTACGAGAACGAGATAAAGAGCGGGGAGAACGAGCTGGAGGCGAAGCTGGAGCATATGGACGACCTGCTCGAATTCGACGGGAAGCTGGCCAAGAAGTTCCCCATGCATACCGAGCCTATGGACAAATATCACCGGGTGCTGAGCTGCTTCATCAAGGACCCGTCCCAGCCCACGGAAAATATCAGGGCTTTCTGACGGCGTAAATTTACCTCTTCCTTACACGCAATTTACGCGTTCTGAACCCGCCTTGTCTAAAATATAGCCATATGCAGCCGAATCCGCCTTTTAAACGCCAGTTCTTCAACAGGAACATGAGCTGGCTCAGTTTCAACGACCGCGTCCTGGGCGAGGCCGCCGACCGCGGCGTGCCCCTGCTCGAACGCCTCCGTTTCGCCGCGATAGTGAGCTCCAACCTGAACGAATTCTTCATGGTGCGCGTGGCCGGGGCCGCCCGCCTGGCCAGGAAAGACCCCTCCCGGCGTTCCCCCGACGGGCTCAGCGCCGCGCAGGCCATAGTCCAGATCCGGGAGGAGGTCCTGCGGCAGAAAAGCCGGCAGGCCGCCGTGCTGGAGGACATTTTCAACGAGCTCAGGCGCGCCGGGATAACGGTGCTGTCCAGGTTCGACGGGGGCCAGGCGACTTTCGATCCCGAGATCCGGGAAAAGCTGGTAAAGCTCAAGCCGGTGGTCAGGAGATCCTCCGACCCGCTGCCCGAGCTGAAGAGCGACCAGATACACATCTTCGTCAGTTTCCCCGGGGAATACGCCGTGATCTCCATAGAAGAGCGGGGCCTGCGCCTGCTGCGGCTCGCTTCGCCGGAAGGGACGGCAGTGTTCGCGCTGGCGGAACGCTGGCTTTGCTCCAAGGTGCACGAGCTTTTCCGGGACAGGGAGGTCATCGAGGCCTTCCCGTTCAAGATAATCCGCGAGCATGACCTGCGGTACAGCCCCGACGACGAGGACCCCGTGGAGGATTACATCGAGCACCAGTCCCGGAACAAGCAGCGCTCCCGGGTGGTCCGCCTGGAGGTGGACGCACAGTACTATTCCGAGGGCGCGATGTTCCTGGCCTCGGCGCTGCGGCTGGACTCGGCCTCCCTTTACCGCTTCGACATGCCGCTGGACCTGCGGACCATGCTTTCAGTCTGCTCGCTGGAGGGTTTCGACCGCCTGAGATACCCGGCCATCGTCCCGGCCGCGCCTGGCCCGTTCAGGAGCGTCGGCCGCATCATGAGCACGATAAAGAAGCATGACATCATGCTCCACCATCCTTACGATTCCTTCGATATCGTGGTGAATTTCCTGAAAGAGGCGGCCGGCGACCCCCAGGTCTCCGAGATCTACCACGTGGCGTACCGCGCCGGGCAGCGCTCCCCGGTGATGGAAGTCCTGAAGGAAGCCGCCTGCAAAGGGAAGAAGGTCACGGTTTACGTCGAGGTCAAGGCCCGCTTCGACGAGGAGAACAACCTGCGCTGGATGAAGGAGCTGCGCGCCGCCGGCGCCAAAGTGCTCCCGCCGTTCAAGGGGACCAAGGTGCACAGCAAGGTGACCCAGGTCATGCGCAGGGAAGGGCTCGAGACCGTGGTCTATACGCATCTCGGCACCGGCAATTATCACTACGGCACGGCCCGCCAGTACACGGACATCGGCATCCTGACCTGCGACGCCGAGATAGGCGCCGAGGTCTACGGCTATTTCAATTCCCTCGCCGCCGGCAGGCCGCTGCCGAGGTTCAGGAAGCTGCTGGTCGCGCCGGTGAACCTGAGCGGCAGCGTGCTGCGGCTGATCCGCGCCGAGATGGAAGCGCACCGGCGGTCCGGCGGCGGGCTGATCATGGCCAAGATGAACTCCCTCGTGGACCCCGACGTTATCAGGGCCCTCTACGAGGCTTCGGCGGCCGGGGTGAAGGTCAGGCTGCTCGTGCGCGGGATCTGCTGCCTGAAACCCGGGATAAAGGGCCTCAGCGAGAATATCACGGTCTTGAGCATAGTGGACCGCTTCCTGGAGCATTCGCGGATCTTTTATTTCCGCGCCGGCGGCGAGGAGAAGCTTTTCCTCTCCAGCGCCGACTGGATGCCGCGCAACTTCTACAGCCGCTACGAGATAGCCTTCCCGGTGACCGATCCGCTGCTGAAGCGCTATGTCAAAGAGGTCATCCTGGAAGGCGGGCTGGCCGACAATGTGAAAGCCAGGCAGCTGCAGTCCGACGGGACATATGACCGGGTCAAGCCCGCCGAAGGAGAAAAGCCGCGGCGCTCCCAGCTCCTTTTCGCTTCCCTGGCCCAGAGTTCTTATAAAGGGACCCTGCTCGAAAAACGTCTCCAGTGAGCTATGCGGCCCGGAGCGGGGTTTTGCTGTCATAAATTTTATGGACGAGAAGATCCTTATAGTCGAGGACGAGAAGGACATAGCCAGGCTGCTGGACTATAACCTGAAGAAAGAAGGCTACCGCACCGTGCTGGCCCAGGAAGGGGCCGCCGCGCCGCTGCTGGCGGCGAAGGAGAGGCCCCGCCTGATCCTGCTCGACCTGATGCTGCCGGGTCTGGACGGGCTGGATGTCTGCCGCCGCCTCAAAATGGACGCTAAGACCGCCTCTATCCCCATAATCATGCTCACCGCCAAGGGAGAGGAGGCGGATAAGGTGCTGGGTCTCGGCCTGGGCGCCGACGATTACGTGACCAAGCCTTTCAGCGTGAAGGAACTGCTGGCCCGCGTGAAAGCCGTGCTGCGCCGCTCGGCGGCCGCGGCCGAAAAAGCGGAAGTCTACCGCGCCGGGGACCTGGAACTGGACTGCTCCCGCGTGCTGGCCCTGGTGAAAGGCCGGCCGCTGGAGATAACGGCCAGGGAATTCGAACTGCTGAAGGCCCTGATGGCCGCGGGGGGGAAAATGCTCTCGCGCGAGGCCCTGCTGGAAAAAGCCTGGGGCCTGGACGCCTCGCTGGAAGTGGAGACCCGCACAGTCGACGTCCATATAGGGACGCTGCGCAGGAAGCTGGGCGCGGAGGGCCGCCGCATAGTTACCGTGAAGAACTACGGCTACAGGTTCGAAGCCGGAAAACAATGAATTTCCTTTCCACGCTGAAATTCCGCGTCATGTTCTCGTACGTGCTGGTAGTGCTGTTCGCGCCGGCCGTCACCGCTTTCCTGCTCGACCGCTTTCCGGGAAAACAGGTCTTTACTCTCGCCTTTTCCGCAGTTTTCTTCCTGATCGCGGGCTGGATAGCGGTTTTGCTGATATCCCGGCAGTTCGGGGAAATAGTGGCGGGGTCGAAGCATTTCGCCGGCGGCGATTTCGACTACCGTATCCCGGTAGGTTCTTCCGGCGAACTGAGGAAGCTTTCGGAGACGCTGAACTACATGGCGGGCGAGATAAGCCTGAAAATGCGCGAAGCCGAATTGCGCAGGCTGGAACTGGAGGCGGCTTTCCGCGACATGTCGGAAGCCATCCTGGTGACCGATGGAGCCGGGGTAGTAACGCGCATAAATCCGCGCGCGCGCCAGCTTATGGGCGTGCGGGCCTTCGCCGCCGAGGGTATGCGCCTGTCCGACCTGCCCGGCGGGCCGGAACTCTCTTCCGCGGCCCTCAAGGCGCTTACCAGCGGCCGGCCGGTCTCTTTTGAACTGGAGCCGGCGGACTTTCCGGACACGGTATTGAGCGTGAGCGCTTCCCCGATAGTGGAGAACGGCGCCATAGGCGGCTGCGTGCTGGTGGCCAGGGACATAACCGGCCCGCGGAAGCTCGAGGCCATGAGGCGGGATTTCGTGGCCAATGTCTCGCATGAGCTTAAAACCCCGCTTACGGCCATCAGGGGCAGCGCCGAAACCCTGCTGAACGGGGCGCTCGAGGACAGGGAGCACGGGCCCGGCTTCGCACGCAGTATACACGAGCAGGCCTTGCGGCTGGATAATCTGGTCGACGACCTGCTGAAGATCTCATACGCCGAATCCGGGCAGGCTGCCCTGGAGAAGACGCCTGTGGAACTCAGGGCGCTGGCGGAAGAAACGGCCGGCGG
>JACQPH010000060.1 GCA_016207645.1 Elusimicrobiota bacterium | reverse complement strand
GTCTTCGTCCTGAGCACGGCCATGCTCAGCTTCATCTCCTTCTGGAAGGCCTCCGCCATAGTGCTCTGCGACTTCGGCTCCAGCGCCTATTACGCCGGCAGCATAGCCATGAACGCTTTCGGCCCCGCCTTTCCCTGGTTCGTCATGGGGGTAATGCTTTTCTCCGGGGTGATGCTGGCGGTATACACCGAATCCTGCATCCTTTTCGTGCGCGGCGGGGTGTATGTGGTCGTGCGCGAGGCCATGGGCAAGGTCATGGCCAAATTCTCGGTTTCCGCGCTGGTTTTCGATTACGCGCTTACCGGACCGATAAGCTCCGTCTCCGCGGGCCTCTACCTGGGCGGCCTGCTTTCCACCCTGCTGCCGCTGCTGCACATAAACTGGCACGTCCCGGCAAGAACTTTCGCCGTGATCTTCGGGCTTCTCGTGACCGCGTATTTCTGGCGGGAGAACATCCGGGGCATAGAAGAGTCCGCCGATAATAATTTCAAGATCATCAGTTTCGTGACGGTGGTCGCCGCGATCCTGCTGGGGTGGTCCGGTTATACGCTCTATCACCGCGGTTTCACCCTGCCCCCGTTCATGCCCGTGGTCGCCGGGGAAGCCCTGGGCTGGACGGTCCATTTCCCGTGGCTTAAAGCCGTAGGGCTGGCGGGCATAATAATGGCCTTCGGGCATTCCATCCTGGCGCTCTCGGGCCTGGAAACGCTGGCGCAGGTCTACCGGGAGATAGAAGATCCCAAGGTGCAGAACCTCAAAAAAGCCGTCGTCCTCATTTTCATCTTCAGCTTTCTCTTTACCGGCGTGCTTACTTTTATCTCCGCTCTGATAGTCCCCGCCGGGGATATAGCGGGGAAATATTCGGAAAACCTGCTGAGCGGCCTGGCGATGGGCCTGCAGGGGCCTTACTGGACCAGGCTGCTGATGCAGCTGGCGGTGGTCGTCTCCGGCGTGCTGATGCTCGTCGGCGCGGTCAATACCTCCTTCGTCGGGGCCAACGGCGTGCTGAACCGGGTGGCCGACGACGGCATCCTGCACGACTGGTTCCGCCACCTGCACAAGAAGTACGGCACCACTTACCGCATAGTCAATATCATCGCGGTGATACAGATGCTGATAATCCTGGCTTCGCGCGGGGACATCTTCCTGCTGGGCGAGGCGTACGCCTTCGGCGTGCTGGCCAGCATGAGCTTCAATACCGTCTCCATAGTGATGCTGCGTTTCCGCCACCGCGAGGAGGAGAGGGAATGGATGTTCCCGCTTAACCTGAAAGTCCATAACGTCCATGTCCCAGTCGGGCTTATGCTGGTGCTGCTGGTGCTGCTGTCGGTTACCGGCATGAACATGCTGACCAAAAAGGTCGCCACTATCGGCGGCCTGATCTTTACCGCGGTCTTTTACGCCGTTTTCCATGTTTCCGAAAAGATGAACGAGAAGAAGGCGCGCCTCTACGCCGTGGACGAGAACCCCGATGAGAAGCTCAATATGCGCCAGACGACCGACATCGCCGCGCTCATTCCGGAGCTGTCCAAACAGCACCGCGTGCTGGTGCCGGTGCGCAACCCCAACAACCTGGTGCATCTCAAGGCGGTCCTTGAGACCGTGGAGGACGAGGACACGGACATCATAGTGCTGACGGCCAAGATAGCCAAGGGTATCCAGTCCGGAGAGGAGATAATGTCCGAGGAGGACAAGGACCTCTTTACGGCCGTAGTGCATATGGCCGAGAAATACGGCAAGACCGTTAAACCCATTTTCGTGTTCTCCAACGACCCTTTCTACTCCATGGCGCAGGTGGCGCAGGCCGCCGGAGTGGACGAGATAGTGATGGGGGTCTCCGGCTCCAGCGGGGCCGAGATCCAGCTGGAGCGGCTGGCCATGGCCTGGGGCATGCTCAAGAAGGCCGACGCCCCCGGCAAGCCGGTGCTGGCCAAAGTGGTCTGGGAAGGCCGGCAGATGACGTATCAGTTGAGCTGAAATTTACGCGAGGTGTATTATGGCTATCAAGAGGATCTGCAAGTACGGCGAGAAGATACTGGAGAAGAAAACCAGAAAGGCCGATTTCGAGGAACTTAAGAAGATCCTGCCGGCCCTGCTGGCCGACATGTTCGACACCATGGACGCCGTCGGCGGCATAGGCCTCGCCGCCAACCAGATAGGCCTGGACCTGCGCCTGGCCGTGATCAAGATAAAGCGCGAGGACGAGGAGCCGCTCAGCATCGTGGTTATCAACCCCGAGATAGTGGAGCGGTCCGGCGCGCTTTACGAGGAGGAGGGCTGCCTTTCCTTCCCCGGCCTCTTCGCGAAGATCCGCCGCTCGGCCAAGGTCAAGCTGCGCGCCATCAACGAGAAAGGCCTCCCGATAGAGATAAACGCCGAGGGCCTTTTCGCCAAGGCCATGCAGCACGAGGTGGACCACCTGGACGGCGTGGTGTTCATAAGCCGCCTGCCGCTGCTATCGCGCCTCAAGCTTAAGCCGGCCCTGATGAAGCTCAGGGCCCAGTGGAAAAAGATAGACGAAAGCAGGATGAAGACCATGTGATGCCCAGGCTGAGGATCGTATTTCTAGGCACGCCGGAGATCGCCTGCGGCTTCCTCAGCCGCATAGCGGCCTCCGGCCACGAGGTCGCCGGCGTCGTTTCGCAGCCCGACCGCCGCGCCGGCCGCGGCCTCGAGCTCTGCTGCTCTCCGGTCGGCGCCCTGTCGGAGAAGCTCTGTTTCAGGACTTTCAAGCCCGCTTCGAAGGCCGAACTGCATTCCGTCCTAGCGGAGCTGAAGCCGGACCTGTGCGTAGTGGTGGCCTATGGCCGCCTGATACCGGCCGAAACCCTGGCGCTGGCCCGGATAGGCTTCCTTAACGTGCATTTTTCGCTGCTGCCGAAATACCGCGGCGCCGCCCCGGTGCAGTGGGCGCTCATCCGGCGGGAGAGGGTCACGGGGGTCACGCTGTTCTGGCTGGACGAGGGCCTGGACACCGGCCCGGTTTTCCTCCGCCGGGAAGAGCGGGTGCTGGACTCCGACGACGCCGTCTCCCTTTTCGCGCGCCTTTCAGCCTCCGGGGAGGACCTGCTGGACGAGGGCCTGAAAAAGATCTCCGCCGGGGAAATTATCCGCGAACCGCAGACCGGGGCGGCTTCGGCGGCCCCCAAGCTTTCGCCGGAGGCGGCCCTGCTGGATTTTTCGCTGGACGCGGAGGAGCTGCTGGGCAGGGTGCGCGGGCTCGCCTGCGGGCCCAGGCCCCGCTTCGGCCTGGAGCTGCGGGGCAGGAAGGCGGCGGTGCAGGTGCTTTCGGCCGCGCTGCCCGGGGGGCCGGTCGGGGAGGGCCGGCCGGGCCAGGTCCTTTCCGTTGAGCCCGGCGGCGGCTTTATAGTAAAATGTGGCGTCGGGGGCTTGCTTATCAGGACGGTCAGGCCCGAGGGTAAAAAGGAAATGCCGGGTTCGGATTTTCTCAACGGGCTGCGGCTGAAACCGGGCGACTCGCTCCGTTGAATTCTAAGGAGATACATTCGTGGGATTCAAAGAATTTTACCAGCGTCATTTTTCCTCTTCGGACGAAAAGATAGTCAGCCCGGGTTTCGTGCTGCGGGCAGGCGGGGTGGGTTTCGCGCTTTTTTTCCTCACCTACTTCCTTTTCTCCTGGACCATGGAGACCGTCATCCACGACAGGAAAGAGGTCATAGTCCCGGATATCTCCGGTAAATCCTCCGTGAACGCCCTCCAGGCCCTCTCGGTGATAAACCTGGCCATGAAGATAGGCGGCTACGAGTTCAACGAGACCGTGCCCATAGGTACGGTGCTGCGCCAGGTGCCCGGCGCCGGAGCAACCGTGCGCGAGGGCAAGATAGTGCGCGTGGTGTTCAGCCAGGGCGGCGAGTCGGTGTTCACCCCGAACCTGATAGGCCTGCCGCTCAGGAACGCGGAGCTGCTGCTCCGCCAGCGCCAGCTGGTGCTGGGCGAGGTCAGCGAATCCTATTCCCTCAAGGCCGAGAAGGGCACCGTGCTCTCCCAGGACCCCAAGCCGGAGCTGAGCGTCTCCAAGAACACCATGGTGCAGGTCGCGGTTTCCGCCGGCCTGCCGCCCGCCGGCATCGTGATGATGCCCGACTTCCGCCAGAAGAAGAGCGACGAGGCGCAGCAGTGGGCTTCGCAGAACGGCCTGTCGCTCGGCCTGACCGAGGACCCGAACTCCCTCTTCCCCGGCGGCACGATCATAGACCAGGACCCGCAGCCGGATACCGTGGTCACCGCGGGCGCGAGGGTCGCGCTCACCGTCAGTTCGCGCAAGAGCTCCGGCCTGGCCGAGCGCGAGTTCCGCGTGCATTACGAGGTCTCCCAGAGCGGGGCGCAGCGCCATATCCGCGTGGTCGCGCTCGGGAAGGCCGGCGACAGGGAGATCTTCAACGGCCTGCGCGACCCCGGCTCCAAGATAGACCTTTCCATCCCTTACGCCGGGGCCGAGAAGATACGGATCTTCGTCAACGGGATACTCGTGGAGGAGCGCCCCGTAAAATGAAAACGCCCTTCTTTCCCCTTCCTTCCGGGCGCCCCGCGCTGGTGCCGTCGGTGCTGGCGGCGGATTTCACCTGCCTCAAGGGCAGCCTGGCGCCCGCCGGGAAGCTGTCGGACTGGGTGCAGGTGGACGTGATGGACGGGCATTTCGTCCCCAATCTCAGCTTCGGCCCGGGCATAGTTCCCTCCGTGGCCGCCGCCTCCTCGCTGCCGATAGACGCGCATCTGATGGTCGAGGAGCCGGGCCGTTTCCTGGACGCTTTCGCCGCGGCCGGTTCCGGGCTGATAACCGTGCACGCCGAGGCCGGGTCGCCCGGGGCCTGCCTGAAAAAGATAAAGGCGCTGGGTTTGAAAGCCGGCCTCGCCCTGCGGCCGAAAACCCCGCTGAGCAAGGTCCTCCCTTACCTGCCCCTGCTGGACCTTATCCTGATAATGACCGTGGAGCCCGGCTTCGGCGGGCAGGCCTTCCTGCCCGAGATGCTGCCCAGGGTCGCCGCCGCGAGGAAGCTGATAGCCGCCTCCGGGCGCGGCATCTGGCTGCAGGTGGACGGCGGGATAAACGCGCGCACGGCCGAAGCCGCCGCCGGCGCCGGCGCCGATTCCCTGGTGATAGGCAGCGCGCTCTTTTCTGCGGGGGACCCGGCCGCTTTCCTGCGCGGCCTGAGGAAGAGTCTTTGAATGGCTAAAAAGATACTCATAGTCGAAGACGAGGACCTTATCTCCAAGGTGCTTTCCATCCGCCTGGAGGGCCTCGGCTACAAGGTGGTCGCCGCCTACGACGGCGAGGAGGGGCTGAACTCCGTTAAAAAGGAGAAGCCGGACCTGGTGCTGCTCGATATCGGCCTGCCCAAGCTGGACGGGAACACCCTCTGCGAGCTGATAAAGACCGGCGAAGCCACCAAGCATATAAAGGTCATAATGCTCACCGGCAAGCGGCTGGTGGGCGACATGGAAGCCTCTTTCTCCGCCGGCGCGGACTTCTACATCAGCAAGCCCTACGAATGGCAGCGGCTGCTCGGCCATATCCAGAAGCTGATAGGCTAAGACCGGCTGTTCCAAAAGCCGGCCAAATATAATATAATAGACAGGCACGACGGTCCGCCCGGGGCGGCCGCCCTGACGGCGGCACTACGGGCGCGTGTCCGATTTTTTGTTCGGGAATCAAGGAGGATACTATGGCAGTTGTTTTGAGGCTTCAGAGAATTGGAAAACGTACGCAGCCGCATTACCGGATAGTCGCTATCGAAAGGTCCAGCGGGCCGCACGGCCAGCCGCTCGAGATCATCGGCCACTATGATCCCAAGGCCGAGAAGGACAAGGAAAAGGTCACCCTTAACGCCGAGAAGCTGGACCGCTGGGTAAAGACCGGCGCGAAGCCCTCCGAGACCCTCGGCTCTCTCATCACCCGCGCCCGCAAGACCGGGCAGGCCGTCGCCGCCGAGAAGAAGTAAGCGGCCGCCCTGATGGCATAGCCCTGATAGCGGCACTAGCATAGCTTCGAGGCAAATATTATGAAAGAAGCACTGATGTATATAATCGGCTCCCTGGTGGAGAACCCTCAGGCGGTAAAGGTCGGGGTCGCCGAGGACGGGGACGTGGTCCGCTTCAAGCTGGAGCTGGCCTCTTCGGACCGCGGCAAGGTGATAGGCAAGGAAGGGCGCGTGGTGAAGGCCATCCGCACCGTGCTGCAGACCGCCGCCGCCAGGCAGAACAAGAAAGTTTACCTGGACATAGACTGAATCTTTATATGAGAGTGGACGCGGTCACGCTTTTCCCCGGCATGATAGATAAGCCGCTTTCGGAAAGCATAGTGGGCCGCGCGCGCGAGGAAGGCTATCTCGAGCTGGGTTTTCTGAACCCCCGGGATTTCACCGGGGACCGGCGCCGCACCGTGGACGACAAGCCCTACGGCGGCGGCACCGGGATGGTGATGATGGCCGAGCCGGTCTACAGGGCGCTTAAGAAGGTCAGGAAGAAGTGCTCCTTCGTGATCCTGCTGACGCCGAAGGGCCGCCGCTTCGACCAGGCCCTGGCCCTGAAGCTGGCGAAGAAGAAGCACCTGATCTTTATCTGCGGGCATTACGAGGGTATCGACGAGCGCGTCACGCCCCTGGCCGACCTGGAGCTTTCCATGGGCGACTATGTCCTGACCGGCGGGGAGCCCGCCGCGGTGGCGGTGATAGACGCGGTGACGCGGCTTCTCCCCGGGGTGCTGAAAAAGGAAGACGCCACCGTGAACGAGACTTTTACCGGCGGCCTGCTGGAAGCCCCGCATTACACCAGGCCGGGCGTCTGGCGCGGCGAGAAGGTCCCCGAAGCGCTGCTGAGCGGGAACCACAGGCTGATAAGAGAGTGGCGCCTCTCCCGGGCGCGGGAACTCACCGGCAAAGCGCGGCCCGACCTGGCCGGGGCGAAAGGCGCTGAAAGAACGGCCTCGCGGCCCGGAAAGCGGCGAAGCGATGCCGGTGCCGCCAGCAGGGCTATGCCCCCAGCGCGGCCGAAATAGCTCTTGTTTCAATCAATTAGGAGGCAGTTATGAATAACATCGCGAAATACCTGGGCATCAAGAATGAAAAATTTAACTTCCAGACCGGCGACACCGTGAAGGTCTACACCAAGGTCGTGGAAGGCGACAGCGAGCGCATCCAGGTCTTCGACGGGGTCGTCCTGTCCCGCCGCGGCACCGGCATCTCGGAGAGCTTCATCGTGCGCAAGATCTCCTACGGCGTAGGGGTGGAAAGGGTGTTCCCCCTGCATTCCCCCCGCATCGACAAGATAGAGGTGGTGAAGACCGGTAAGGTCCGCCGCTCCAAGATCTATTATCTCCGCGGCCTGTCGGGCAAATCCGCCAGGCTCGAAGAGCAGGCGAAGGAGCTCGAGACCGCCGCCCCCGCCGCGGCGCCCGCGGCGCAGCCTCCCGCCGGCAAGTAGACCGGCCGCTCCCCGTCCGCCTCGGGCGGACGGGGGTCCGTGCGGTCTTGCTCGGTCGTTCAGCCAAGGCGAGTTAAATCACAATCGTGCCCCTCAGCACATTCGACCTGACGCTCCTGGAGAACAGAAAACCGGCTTTCCTCGCCGGCGTGGACGAGGCCGGCAGGGGCCCCCTGGCCGGGCCGGTAACGGCCTGCGCCGCCTGGGTCCCGCTTTCCGCCCACTCCCTCATCTCCCCCCTCGTCAACGACAGCAAGAAACTTTCTCCCGCCCGGCGCGAGCGCGCCCTGGGGCTGATGCTCGCTTCCGGCGTGCGTTTCGGTTTCGGCTTTTCCGGCCCCGGGGAGATAGACCGGGTGAACATCCTCGAAGCCACCTTCAACGCGATGGGGGCCGCCGTAAGGCGGCTTTTTTCTTGTACCGGCGCCGCCCCTTCCCGGGCGCTCATCCTCGTGGACGGGCCGCACCGGATAAAGCGCCTGGACTCCTGCGCGCAGGAGCCGGTGGTGGACGGCGACGCCAAGTCCCTTTCCATAGCCGCCGCCAGCATTTACGCCAAGGTCATCCGCGACCGCTGGATGCGCGTTCTCGACAAAAAACACCCGGGCTACGGCCTGGCCGGGCATAAAGGCTACGGCACGGCGGCGCACCTGGACGCGCTGCGCAGGCTCGGCCCCAGCCCCCAGCACCGCTTCAGCTTCGCGCCGGTCAGGAAAATTCCCGCGGGGTCCCGCCCGTGAACAAGAAAGGCGAGCGTCATGGGAGCGGCAGCGACCTGCCCCCATCAGGAACCGCGGGGTCCCGCCCGTGAACAAGAAAGGCGAGCGTTACGAGGAGCAGGCCGCGCTCTTCCTGGAGGAGGCCGGCTTCGAGATAGTGGACCGCAACTGGTCCTGCCCGATGGGCGAGCTGGACATAGTGGCCCGCAAGGACGGGACGCTGGCCTTCGTGGAAGTGCGCGCCCGCTCCAACCCGGCTTTCGGCACCCCCGCCGACAGCGTGACGCCTGCCAAGCGCGCGAAGCTGGCCAAAACGGCCATGGCCTACATAAAGGCCCGCCGCCCCGGCGAGGAAGCCTTCCGCTTCGACGTGGTGGCGATAGTGCCGGGCGCGGAGCCGGAACATATAGAGGACGCTTTCACCGCCGACGGTTTCGATTTTTTTTGATTTTCAACGAGCCCTTAGACAACAAGGAGCGCTTTATGGAATCTTCCGAGATACTCGCCAACGTCGACAAGACCGCGGTCTGGCTTAAAAGGCTGGCCGCCGGCTTCAGCCCGCGGACGGCCATAATCGCCGGCTCCGGCCTGGGGAATTCCCTGCCCCGCCTCGAGGATAAGGTCTCGGTCTCCTATAAGGATATCCCCGGCTTCCCCTCCACCACCGTCAAGGGCCACGCCGGCGAGCTGGTTTTCGGCCGCATGGGCGGGAAAGACGCGGTCATGATGCGCGGCCGCTTCCATTATTACGAGGGCCGGCCTCTTAATTTCATAGCGTTCCCGATCAGGGTGCTGGCCGCGCTGGGCGTGAAGAACCTGCTGCTCACCGCCGCCGTGGGCTCGCTGAAGCCGGCCATAAAGCCCGGCGACCTGGTGATCCTGAAGGACCATATCAACCTGATGGGCTCCAACCCGCTGATGGGCAACTACCACGAGGCTTTCGGCGAGATGTTCCCCGACATGAACGAACCTTACGACAAGGCCCTGCGCCGCGAGGCCATGAAGCTGGCGAAGAAGAGCCGGATCAGGGCCCGCGAAGGCGTCTATGCCGCCGTGACCGGCCCCTCCTACGAGACCCCCGCCGAGGTCAGGGTGTACCGGATGCTCGGCGGCGACATAGCCGGCATGTCCGTGGTGCCCGAGACCATCACCGCCCGCCAGCTCAAGCTGCGCGTGGCCGGTCTGTGCTGGGTCTCCAATTTCACCAGCGGCATCTCCAGGACCGCCCTCACCCACGAGGAAGTGCTGGAGCTGGGCGCCAAGGTGTCGCCCAAGATGCAGGCGGTACTGGAAGGCCTGCTGAAGTCGAAAGTGATCTAGTCGCTATATGGGGTTCGGGTCGGCCGGGGTTTTGCCCCGCGAACCCCGGAAGAGGAAACCCTTGCGTCGGTTTCCCCCCCCCTGGGGGCCCCCCCCGCCCTATGGGGTGCTCTAAAAAAACCCCCGCCCCGACCCTCCACC
>JACQPH010000062.1 GCA_016207645.1 Elusimicrobiota bacterium | reverse complement strand
TGTCAAGGCTATGCCTGTGCCGTAACAGGAGCTGTGCTCGTTAAGACGGCCAAGGCGGAGGGGGGAGTCGGGGGGCGGGAAAAAAGATCAGGGGGTGGCGGGAAAGCAGATGTCGAAAGTGGTGCCGAGGCCGGGGCGGCTGGTTATGTTTATGCCGCCCTTGTGCCGCTGCGTAATCGAATAGACCGTGGCGAGGCCGAGGCCGGTGCCCCGGCCCTCCGGCTTGGTGGTGAAGAAAGGCTCGAAAACGTGCTCGATCACTTCCCGCGGCATGCCGCGGCCGGTATCGGACACCGAGAGCCTTACCACCCTTGCCGCGCCGCCCAGTTCCTTTCCGCAGTGCGCGGCGGCTTCCCCGGTGGTCTCGGAGGTGGTTATGGAAAATTCCCCGGTGCCGGGCAGGATGGCGTCGCGGGCGTTCACGGCCAGGTTCACCAGGACCTGCTCCAGCTGGCCTGTGTTGCCGGTTATGCGGGGCAGGCCGGGCGCCAGGTAAAGCTTCAGGCGGATCTTCTTTTCCAGGATCACGCCGAGCATTATCCGGCTGCGCTCTATCACCGCGTTAAGGTCCAGGCTGGTCATCTCCGCGGGCTGGTTCCGGCTGAAGGCCATGATCTGCTTCACCAGGGCCGCGCCGCGGTCCAGGCCTGAAGCGGTCTCCTCTATGAACTTATGCGCTTCCTCTTCGGCCGGCACGGTGTCCAGCGCCAGGTTGTTGAAGCCCTGGGCCACCGTCAGTATATTGTTGAAATCGTGGGCTATGGCGCCGGCGGCCCTGCCGAGGGATTCCATCTTCTGCGCCTGGTAGGCTTTGGCTTCCAGGTTAGCATACTCTATGGCCTTGGCGATTATGGCGCAGGCCGCTTCGAGGAAAGCCTTCTCGCTTTCCTCGTACCTGTGCCCGGCGCGGAGATAAAGGTTCAGCACCCCGATGACCCTGTCCCTGAGCTTTATCGGAACGCAGTAATGGCCGTGCGGTTTCGCCCCTTTGTAGGAAATTTCATGCCGCGCGTCCAGTTCGGAGGCGAAAACGGTTTCCCCGCCGGCGGCGGCCCTGCCGCAGAGGCAGCGCCCGAAAGGGACGCTGGCGCAGGCGCCGCCGACCTCGGCGGAAACGCCGCGCCGCGCGGTCATCGCGAGGCTTTTCTCTCCGGCGTCGGCCAGGAAGACCGCGCCCTTGGCCTCCAGGGCCAGCCAGGGGATGGCCAGCAGGTTCTCCAGGAATTTGTCCAGCAGCTCGGGCAGGGAGCCGCGTTCCAGAGAAACGGCCAGCAGCGCACCGATGGCGGAGCGCTTTTCCATGTCCCGGCGTATGGTGCCGGACATTTTGGAGAAGGTGTTGAAAAGGTTCCCCACTTCGTCGTCCGAGCCGCCGTCGGAGAGCTCGGGGTAATTCCCGGCGGTCATTTCGGCGGCCGCCCTGTTCAGGAGAAGCAGCGGCGCGACGATCCTCTTTTTCGAGTAATAAAAGACCGCGGCGCCGAAAAGCAGGTTCACTCCTATCAGCAGGAGCATCAGGTATTCCATCCCGCGGGTGGCGTCTTCCGCCGTGCCGCGGTAAGCGGCCGTCAGCGAGTCGCAGGTAGAGAGCAGGGCCTCGGAATGCGATCCCAGGTAGGCGAGGGCTTTTTTCGACGCGCTCCCGCCGGCCGGGGCTTCCGAGACGGTAAGAGCCGCTTCCCTGTAGGGCTTCCATTCGGTTTCTTCGGCCCTTACCAGCGGCGCTAAAGCGGCGGGGGCCCGGTTGATATGAAAATCCCGGGAAGGGCCGCCATGCTTGAAAGCTTCAAGGGTATCGTGAAACTCCGCCGTAAGTTCTTTGAGCGCGGCCCGGTCATGCCTGTGTCCCAGGCCGACCTGAAAAGCCAGGTAGGCGATCTTCTGCGACAGCATCCTCTGCCGGCCGGCCGCGTCTACCGCGGCGCCGGTGCCGGTGAGTTCGCGCAGGAGATGATTATAGGCGAGGAAATTCGCGGCGAACAGCCCGGTGAAGGCAAAGAGGACGATGAGCAGTTTCCTGCCCAGGGTCGATCCCGGCGCCGTGCTGGTCCCTGCTGCATCCATTCTACCACCCTTCGGCAACTTAAGAGTATATTATAGCCATAGAGCGGGCGGGGCGCAATCCGGACGGCTCGCCCCGCGGCGCCGTACCGGAAAAGCGCGGGGCCAAAGGGCCTATGTCCGGGTAGGCCTATTTATTTTTTCGTTCTGGGTCCTAAGCCCCTATTGTCATTTATCAAATGAGTTATAGAATGACTATGCGGCGCCCTTGTAATCCTCCGAAACAGGCGGGGGAGAATCCACCGGCTGGCCTTAACCAGCTGTAACCAGGGGAAACGAAGACTTATTCGTTTCTCTTTTTTTATTTCCGGTGCGGATGGATAAAGGCATGAAAAAAACCCTGTTGACGACCCTCTTCCTCGCGGCCTGTTTCGCGGCCCCGGCCCTGGCCGGCGACGTCTCCCCGTCCGGCGACCCGCTGGCCGGCGACAGCGCGCTCTGGGACCCCGCCTTCCAGGATTTCATCGAGACCTCCGGCGGCTACCTGAATTCCAGGAACACCATGAGCATCCGCTCCGATTTCCGCGAGTTCCGGGACGCCGTGATCTCCGCCCCGGCCGCGTCGCCCGGGAACCCCGCCGCGGCCGCCGTGAAAAGCGCCGTGACAGCCCCGGTTCCAAAACAGGTTCCCGGCGCGGCCCTCCCGGAAGAAAGAGCGGGCCTGCCGGCCCTCCCGGCCGGACATTACAAGGTCACCTTCGCCGGAGAAAGCGGCCCGGTGGGCTCCTTCGTGTGGCCGCTGGACTCCGGCTCCAGGAAATACGCCAGGGAATACGTGCTGCTCGGCGTTTCGGTCGGCCAAGGCTCCTACGACAAGCTCCTGCTCAGGCTGGAGGCCGCCGGCCTGCGCTTCGCCGGCGAGAAAGTCTCCCACTCCGGGAAGACCAGGAAAACGGTCATACTCGGCTGGGCGCCCTACGCCGGCATCGCCAGGATCGCCAAGATAAGCGGCGTGGCCGGGGTGGCCGTGCAGAAAAAGAACACGGGCATACCGCTCAAGGCCAGGGTGCGCTTCACCCTCAAGGTGCCCTTCCAGAACAAGCCGAACGTTTTCGTCCCGGAGTTCATCAGGCGGCTCACCGAAGAAGGCGGCTTCTACGCCGAGGCCTGGTTCCGGCTGCCGCAGAAAGGCGCCGACTCCAAGTTCAGCGTTTTCAACGTCACGGGCACCCTGCCCGTGGACATGATAGGGGAGCTTTCCCGCTCGCCCTTCGTCGCCTCCGTGGAGTTCAACGACGCTTCGCTGTAAGCGCGGGAGCGCAGCGCCTGATGCGGGCCGCTTTCGCGGCCCGTGTTTTTTCGGTGCGCGCGAATAAAAGATATAATTGGGGTTTATGACCGAACACAGACGTCCCCAGGAGAACGATCGCCCCCATAAGCCGCGCAAGGGCTACCGGGTGGCTTTCCTGCTGGCTTTTTCCGCCGGGCTGATGGCCGAGATGATGCTCTTCATGCACGCCCAGATGCGCGAGATAGCGGTGCTGCTCAAAGAGGATTTCCGGATAATAGTGGTGCGCGACGAAAGATCGAAGGAGAGCTCCGAAGCGGTCGGGGCGGCGCTGGCCGGGCTGAAAGGCACGGCGCAGGCGATTTTCGTGAGCCGCCAGGACCGCCTGGCCAGGCTCAAGGCGGAGGAACCGGAACTGGTCTCCTCCGTGCTGCCGCCCGGCTCGAACCCCATGCCGGACACCTGGGAGGTGCTGATCCGCGAGGATTCGCTCGGGGACATGAACGCCTGGATCGACGCCGCCTGGCGCGTCCCGGGCGTGGCGGACATAAAATACAAGCCGCTCGAGGCCTACGCCATAATGCATTCCGTCTTTTACGGGCATTTGCTGACCCTGACCCTGGCCCTGGCCTTCCTGGCCTTCATGATCATGGCCGCCATGGCCCTCACCCACGGGCATACGCCGGCTTCCCTGGCCGCCTCGCTCGGGGCCGACCGGAACTGGTTCTTCGCCGGGGCCGGCGGCGGGCTGGCTTCCGCCCTGGCCGCCTACGCCGTGGCCTACCCGGTAAAATACCTGAGCCCGGTCTGGGTCTGGCCCAACCCGCTGTGGCAGGCGGCCATGGCCGCCTCCGGCGCGCTGCTGGGCTGGGCGCTCTGCCAGTGGAAGAACGACCGTTATTAGAATGCCACCAGTCACCAGTTGCCGGTTACCAGTCGCCGCCCGGCGGGTTTTAACCGCGCCGGCGCGGGCTTGCGCCGCCGTTTTCCTCCTTGCCTCGCTCAACCTTTTCCCGCCCGCCTGCCCGGGGCAGCAGCCCGCCGTGGACGCGAAAAAGAAGAACCTGGAGGAGATAAACCGCCAGCTCGAGAACAAGAGGCAGGAGCTGGAGCAGTACCGGCTGGAGGAGGAGCGCATCTCGGCGGAGATCTCCGGCCTGAAGAAAGAGGAGAAGCAGACCACCTCGCGCCGGCAGGAACTGGAGGGCCAGCTCGAGAGGTCGCGCTCCCGTTCCGGCGAGGCGCGCCAGAAATACGAGTCGCTGGAAAAAGCGAAAAAAGACCTGGCCGGCGACATTTCCACGGAACTGGTGATGTATTCCCTGCAGAAGGATTTTTATTACCCCTACTTCGGCATCCGCGATATCTCGAAGGACATGCTGATGCGCTCGGCCATGCTGAACAAGCGCGCGCTGCTGACCCGCATCAAAGGCGAGACCGTCCGCGTCAACAAGGACATAGAGACCCTAAAGCGCAAAGGCGTGGAGCTGAAGTCCCGCCAGGAGATGCTGCGCAGGCAGAGCTCCGCCCGGAAGACCATGGTCAAAGCCAAGCAGGGCGAACTGGAAAAGACCCGCGGGCAGCAGGCCAGGCTGGCCAGGGAGCTCGAGAACCTCCAGAACGCCGCCCTCGGCCTCACCCGGCTGGTGAAAAAGCTGCAGAAGCAGGCCCCGTACCGCAGCCAGGAGGGGACCGACCTGCCTATAGACAAGGGTGCGCTGTCCTGGCCCGCCCGGGGCAAGGTGATAAGCCGTTTCGGCAGGGAGGACGTTCCCGGCCTCAAGACCTGGATAGTGCGCGAGGGCATACGCATAGCCACGGAGCCCGGCGCGCCCGTGTACGCGGCGCTGGCCGGAAAAGTGATCTACTCCGGCCCTTTCCGCGCCTACGGGAACGTGGTCATAATCGACCATGAGAAGGGCTTTTTCACTATTTACGGCCTGCTCAGCCGGATAGACGCCGCCAAAGGCCAGTCCGTGCCGGCGCTGGCGCAGCTGGGGATGGCCGGGGAAGATACCCAGGCCATGAGCTCGGGAAAAAAGTCCTCCGGCAGCGCCGTTTATTTCGAGATACGCAAGGGCGACCGGGCCGTGGACCCCCTGAAATGGCTCCCGCTGCCCGCGCTTGTGCCGTAATAATTAGATATAATTGACAGGATAAGCATCTGGCGTAAATCGCCGGCTTTTCGTTTTTTGCGGCTTTTCAAGGAGTTTCAAAATGAAGAACGCGAGGAAACTTGTTTTTATCTCTCTTTCCGCCCTGGCCATAGGGGCCGTTTTTCCCTATGCGAACTTCGCGCTGGACCAGACCTACCAGCATCTTAAAGTCATAGTCGACGTGCTGGAGTTGATAAAAGAGAGCTACGTGGAGCAGATAGACCCCCAGAAGCTGGTCTACGGCGCCGCCAAGGGCATGGTAGCCGAGCTGGACGACTACTCCCAGTTCATGGAGCCCGACGTCTACGACAGGGTGAAGAGCGACACCGAGGGGGAATTCGGCGGCATAGGCATCCGGGTGGATATCCGCGAAGGCTGGCTGACCGTGGTGACCCCCCTGCCCAATACCCCCGCCTGGAAGGCCGAGATGCTGCCCGGGGACAAGATCATAAAGATCGAGGGCGAGTCCACCAGGAATTTGATAATCGACGAAGCCATAAAAAAACTGCGCGGCAAGCCGGGCACGCAGGTGAAGATAACCACCGCCCGCGAGGCGGAGGACAAGAACGCCGAGTGGCTGACGAAGGATATCACCCTCACCCGCGAACTGATAAAGGCGGAGAACGTGAAGTGGCGCATGCTGGACGCCAAGACCGGCTATATCAAGATAGTGGAATTCACCGGCCACTCCACCGAGAATTTTGAGAAAGCCCTTTCCGAGCTTAAGGGCAAGGGGATGGAGGCGCTGGTGATCGACCTGCGCTATAACCCGGGCGGCCTGCTTTCCGCGGCCGTGGACGTCTCCAAGCTGTTCATGAACGATAATAAGATGATCGTCTTCACCAAGGGCCGCAAGCCGGAGAACTACCAGGAATTCAGGGCTAACGGCTCGGCCGCTTACGAGCTGCTGCCGGTGGTGGTCCTGATCAACCGCTACTCCGCCAGCGCCAGCGAGATAGTCGCCGGCGCCATGCAGGACAACAAGCGCGCCGTGATCATCGGGGAGCGCTCCTTCGGCAAGGCCAGCGTGCAGTCGATGATCCCGCTCTCGGACAAGTCCGCGCTGCGCCTGACCATAGCCAAGTATTATACCCCCAGCGGCAAGTCCATCCAGCACGACGCCAAGAACGAGACCGGCGGCATCACCCCCGACATCGAGATCAAGGTGCCGCTGGAGACGGAGAAGAAACTGCTGCAGCAGGTAGAGGAACTTTATTACCCGGGCAAGGACGGCAAGGAGGCCAAAGAAGCCAGGGACTCCAAGGACGCCAGGGAAGCCAAAGAAGCAAAGGCGGAGAAGAAGAAGGACGCGCCCCGCGACGAGGTGCTGGAACGCGCCGTGGAGCTGCTCAAAGCCCGTGAAGTGCTGGGCAACCTGAAACCGGGAAAATAGCCATGCGAATAGAGGGTAACTGCTCAGATCGCTGTATGGGGTTCGGGTTGTCCGGGGTTTTGCCCCGCGAACCCCGGAAGAGGGTCGCTTGATGGGCATAGCCCTTTTATGCGACACTAGCATAGCTTCGGAAACCCTTGCGTCGGTTTGCCCCCGAAGCGGGGCCCCCCTTCCGCAAGGGGTTCGCGAAACAAAACCCCGGACAACCCTCCACTACCTGAGCTAGTATTCGCATGAAGATCCTGGCTTTCGAGACTACCTGCGACGAGACCTCCGCCGCCGTGCTTGACGGGCGGAGCCTGCGCTCTAACGCCGTTTTTTCCCAGATCGAACTCCACCGCAAGTACAGCGGCGTTGTGCCGGAGCTGGCAAGCCGCGCCCACCTGGAAAAGATACCTTTCGTGCTCGGGAGCGCCCTGCGCCGGGCCGGGGTCCGGGCGCCGCTGAAGGCGGGTTCCTTCGACGCCGTGGCCTTTTCCCGCGGGCCGGGGCTGCCCGGGGCTCTGATGGTGGGCAGGGTGGCGGCCGAGGCCGCCGCCGAGCTTTCAGGCGCGCCGCTGGTGGGGGTGAACCACCTGGAGGGCCACCTGCTGGCCTGTGAATTCGAGAACGGCAGCGCCTCGAGGCCGCTCGAATTCCCGCTGCTGGCGCTTATCGTTTCCGGCGGGCATACCGAGCTCTGGCAGGCCCGCGGTTACGGGGACTACAAGGTGCTGGGGCGTACCAGGGACGACGCCGCCGGCGAGGCTTTCGACAAAGTGGCCAAGCTGCTCGGCCTGCCTTACCCGGGCGGCCCGGAAGTGGAAAATGAGGCCGCCCGCGCGCGCGGCAAAGGGCCGGACTTCCCGAGGCCGTACATGCCCGAAACCCGGGATTTCTCCTTCAGCGGGCTTAAGACCGCGGTCAGCTATTACCTGGCCGGGGAACTGGGACAGGATTTTTACCGGAGCGGGCGCCGCCTGCCCCCGGGGCGCAGGGCCCTGGTCTGCCGGGCCTTCCAGGACGCCGCGGTGGAGACGCTGGTCAAAAAGACCGCGGACACCGCGCGCTCTCTGGGGCTTAAGCGCATAGCCGTGGGGGGCGGGGTGTCGGCCAACGGCGCGCTGCGCGCGGCCTTCGGCCGCCTCGAAGGTTTCGAAGTCAGGTTCTCGGAGAAGGCTTATTGCTCGGACAATGCCGCGATGGTGGCGCTCTGCGCCCTGCGCCGGCTGGAGGCCGGGAAGTTCAGGAACAGCCTGAGGGTGGAACCTGACCTGGCCAGGCCGGGGTGGGGTTTTAACCGGAGCACCCGTCGCGGAGGGGCGG
>JACQPH010000055.1 GCA_016207645.1 Elusimicrobiota bacterium | reverse complement strand
CCCCCACCTCGATCCTCCCCCACAAGGGGGGAGGAAGGGGCGCAAGGGGGTGGAAGGGGGGGGGCAGAGGAGGCAACTTGACTTGTTAATTATGTGGGTGTATAATTATACAACAGTGTAAATATGGAGGGAGTATGGGTAGACCACCATCGGGAACGGATCTTAAGTTGAAGGCAGCCGGGCGCAAGCTGCTTCAGGAAAAGGGGATAACGGGTTTATCAGTGCGGGAAGCCTGCCGGGTGGCGGGGGTGAATACGGGGATGTTCCATTATTATTTCGGGTCCAAGGAAGAGTTCCTTAAGGCCGTGCTGAAGGAAATGTACGCGGAATTTATGCTAAATTTCAAGGCGGGAGTGGCGGTGGCGTGGACTCCCCGGGACCGGCTCAGGAACGCGCTGGTCGAGGTGGGGAAATTCGCGCGGAGCGTGCGCAGCGTCGCGCCCATGATCTTCGCCGACCTGGCTTACGGGAAGAAAGAAGCCTTCGCTTTCGTGAGCGGGAACTTTACCGCGCATATCCGGCATATCGCGGTGCTGGCTGAGGAGTGCCGCCCGGAAAGCGCCGTCAAAGGCCGTTCGGTCCCTTTCCTGATAGTCTCCATGGTGTCGGTGATGGTCTTCCCGATGCTGGTGGGCGGCGTGCTGGAGCGCAACGGCGTAAAGGAGCTGGGAGGCCGGAGCCTGGAGGCGCTGCGGGAGGAGCTGTTCTCCGACGAAGGGATAGCCGCCAGGGCGGCGATAGCCTTGAGGGGGGTGGGGTTATGAGACATTTCCTGCTTTTCCTGCTGCTGGCCGCGCCGGCGCGCGGGACGGAGCTTTCGCTGACCCTGCGCGCGGCGGAGGAAAGCGCTCTCGCGGTCTCCAACCAGTACCGGGCCGCCAGGCTTTCGGCTGAGGCGGCGGCCGCGGCGGCCCGGGCGGCTGATTCGCCGCTGTACCCGCGCTTCAGCCTGGAGGGTTCCCTGCGCTATTTCGAGGTGGTCCCCGCCATAACCATGCCCGCGGCCCTGGGCGGCAGCAGGCCTCTCGGCGACAACTGGAACTATTCTCTCGGCCCTTCGGCCTACTGGACCCTGTTCGACGGGGGCGCCCTGCGCAGCGGTCGGGAGGCCGCCGTTAAGACGGCGGCGGCGCGCTCCGCCGAGGCTGAGAACGTCCGCAGGCAGGCCCTGCTCAGGGCGCGCGGGGCCTATTTCCAGCTTCAGCTCGCCCTGGAGCGGGTTTACCTTATAGGTGAGAACCTCCAGCTCTCCCTCAGCCAGCTCAAGGACATCTCCCTCGGCGCCAAAGCCGGAGCGCGCAGCCGCCTGGACGAGATCCGCGCCAGGCAGGAGACCCTGGCCCGCAGGCGGGACTTCCTGCGCGCCCGCGCCGAACTCTCGGCTGAGCTGCGCGAGTTCGGCTTCCTCACCGGGCTGGACCTGCCGGCCGGGGCTTCCCTGCCTACCGACTCGCGCCTGGCCGGGCGCGACTACGGCGAGGGGCAGGAGGCCGAGCTGTTCATCAGGGCCGAACCTTATACCGAGATCCTGCGCCGCCTGCTCCCGGCGGCCTCGGGCACCCTGGAGAAGGCGCTGCCCTCGGTGAGGGCCGCCGGGAATTCGGCCCAGGCGCAGAGGGCCCTGGCGTCCGGCTATAAGGCCGGGAGGCTGCCGCGCCTCGCGCTGGGCGCGCGGAGCTCGCTGGACTACCCTAATGGGCCTAACCTTTATTCCTTCGTCCAGAACTCGGCTTCTCTTTCTCTGAACCTGCCGCTGTTCGAAAAAGGGCGCTCCGCCGAGAAGGAGCGGGAAAGCGGGCTCAACGCCGAAGCCGCCGCCGAAAAGAAGAGCGAAGCCGCCCTCCTCTCCGAAAAGGACTATAAAAAGAACCTGGACGCTTATAACGCGCTGCTGGCCGAGCAGTCGATAAATATCGCCGCCGTGGACGACGCCGGCGAGGCCTCCGGGCTGGCCTACGACGCCTACAAGGCGGGCGGGGGGACCTGGCTGGACGTGGAGAGCGCGAATCTGAAGGAACTGCAGGCGAAGACCCTGGCCGCCACGGCCAACGCCGAAATACTGATAAGGCTGGCCGTCCTGGACAGTTTGAACGGGAGCGTGAAATAAATGAAAAAGAAAATACTGCCGCTGCTGCTGCTGGCCGCCGCCAGCTCGCTGCTCTTCCTGAAGGCCAGGAGCGGGCGCGAGTTCCGCTACAGCGGGACCATCGAGGCCACCGAGACCGACCTCTCCGCCCGCATTACCGGCGTGATAGAGTCCTACGGCGCGCGCGAGGGCGACCCGGTCAAAGCCGGCGCGGTGCTAACTTCCATAGACTGCGGCGACCTGCGGCTGGCCGCCGGCCTGGCCGCGGAGGATTTCAAGCGCGCCGAGGAGCTGTATAAAGGGGGCTCTCTCTCGAAAGAGAGCTATGACCGCCTCAAATACAAGCGCGACGATTCCGCGCTGAAGGTGGACTGGTGCTCGGTAAAGTCGCCGGTAGACGGCCGCCTGCTCTATTCCTACAGAGAAAAAGGCGAGCTGGTGTCCCCCGGCGTCAAGCTGGCCACGGTGGCCGACCTCTCCGAGGTCTGGGCCTATGTTTACGTCCCGCACGACCTGCTGGCGAAGCTGGGCGCGGGGATGGCGGTAAAAGGCCTTCTTCCCGAAGCGGGGGACAGGGAATTCCCGGGCAGGATCTCGGTGATCTATTCCGAGGCGGAGTTCACGCCGAAGAACGTGCAGACCCGCAAGGAGCGCACCCGGCTGGTCTTCGCGGTGAAGATAAATTTCCCGAACCAGGACGGAACGCTCAAGCCCGGCATGACGATAGAGGTGAAGCTGCCGGAATCGAAAAAAATAAATACTCAGGTCGCTATATGGGGTTCGCGAAACAAAACCCCGGCCAACCCTCCACAACCTGAGTAGTTACAAAAGCACGCTGGTCTGACTATGGATTTCTCGATAAAGACGGAGAACCTGAAAAAACACTTCGGCGGGGTGCAAGCCCTGTCCGGGGTCTCTTTCGATTTCTCCGCCGGGCTGCTGCATGGGCTTATCGGCTCGGACGGGGCGGGGAAGACCACCACGCTGCGCCTGCTGGCCGGGCTGCTGAAGCCCTCGTCGGGCGCGATCCGCTATTTCAGCGGCGGCCGGCCCGCCGCTTTCAGCGAGCTGCGCCCGACCCTGGCCTATATGCCGCAGCAGGCCAGCCTCTATCCCGACCTGTCCATAGAGGAGCATCTGGAATTCTTCCGCGAGCTTTACCGCCTTTCCCCAGCGGTCTACGCCCGCCGTTCCGAAGAGCTGCTGGAGATAACCCGGCTCGGCAAATTCCGGGACCGCCGCGCCGGCCGGCTTTCCGGCGGCATGTACAAGAAGCTGGGTCTGATGTGCGCCCTGCTGCAGTCCCCCTCCGTGCTGCTGCTCGACGAGCCCACCAACGGCGTGGACCCCATCAGCCGCCGGGAGTTCTGGGAGCTGCTCTACGGCCTGGCGGGGGAGAAGATCCTGATAATAGTTTCCACGGCCTACATGGACGAGGCGGAACGCTGCTCCAGGGTGCACCTGCTGGACTCCGGGCGGCTGCTGGCCTCCGGCGAGCCTCGCGCCGTGCTGAAGGAGAACGGCGCCGCCGGTTTCGAGGAGCTCTTTATTAAAAAAGGGGGCGGCTGAATGAATTCCTCCGCGGCCCTCCAGGTGAAAGGCCTCTCCATTAAGTTCGGGGATTTTACCGCGGTTGACGACGTCTCTTTCTCGGTGGAGCGGGGAGAGATCTTCGGCTTCCTGGGCGCCAACGGGGCCGGGAAGACCACCACCATACGCATGCTCTGCGGCCTGCTGCTGCCCACTTCCGGCTCGGCGCTGGTGGGAGGCCTCGGTTTCGGCGACGGCGGGGCGGGCATCAAGAAGATAGTGGGCTATATGTCCCAGAAATTCACCCTTTACAACGACCTGACCGTAGGCGAGAACCTGGACTTCGCGGCCGGGCTGCGCAAGCTGGACCCGGCCTACGCCAAAAAGCGCCGGCGGGAGCTTTTCGAGCTTATCGCTTTCGACAAGCCGCTTTCTTCGCCGGTGGCCTCGCTGCCCGGCGGCGTGAAGCAGGAGCTCGCCCTGGCCGCGGCCATGCTGCACGATCCGGAGATAGTCTTCCTCGACGAGCCCACTTCCGGCGTGGCGCCGGCCTCCAGGGCCCGGTTCTGGACGCTGATACGCAGGATCACCGGCCTGGGCAAGACGGTGATAGTCACCACTCATTACATGGACGAGGCCGAACAGTGCGGCCGCATAGCCCTGATGCGCGCCGGCCGCCTGATAGCCCTGGGCTCGCCGGACGAATTGAAGAAGTCCGCCTTCCCGGGCCCTATGGCGGAGCTGGATTTCAGGGGGGGGGACGCTTCCGCCTTTATTACCGGGCTTGAAAAAGCCGCGGGCCTGCTGGAGCTCTCGCCGCAGGGCATGCGCTGGCACGCGGCCTTCGGCGACAAGGCCTCCATGGACGCGGCCCTGGCCGGCCTGCCAGCCGCGGCTTCCGTTTCCCTGGTAAAGCCCTCTCTCGAGGACGTGTTCATCAGGCTCGTCGAGGGGGCCGAAAGATGAACGGCTTCGACTTCCACCGGGCCTATTCGATAGCGCGCAAGGAGGTAATGCATATCCTGCGCGACCCTTTCACGCTCGGGATCGCCCTCGGCCTGCCGGTGCTGCTGGTCAGCTTTTTCGGCTACGCCATAGACTTCGAGGTCAGGGAAATACAACTGTCCGTCTCCGACCTGGATAGCGGCCCGGCCGCCAGGCGCCTTAAGGAGATCTTCCTTTCCTCCGGCTATTTCCACCCGGCGGAGCCTGTGCCCGGACTGGGGCCGGTGGCCATGCTGGACTCCGGGCGGGCCTCCGCGGCCCTTTTCCTGGAGCCGGGCTTCTCTAAGAAAATAAAGGGCGGCAGCCGGGTGGAGGCGCAGTTCGTGCTGGACGGCAGCGACAATTCAAAGGCCGCCGCGATAATGGGGTATCTGCCCGGCATACAGCGCGCCGCCCTGGGAAAGCTGGCCGGGCTACCGCCCCGCGAGCCGTTCGCGGCGGAGACCCGCTTCCTGTATAACCCCGAGCTGAACAGCCGCTGGTTCACCGTGCCGGGCCTTGCCGCCATAATTATAGGACTGCTGGCCATTCTGCTGACCGCTCTTACCGTGGCCCGCGAATGGGAGAACGGCTCCATGGAGCTCCTGCTTTCCACTCCGGTGCGCCCGCTGGAGATAGTAATGGGCAAGCTGGCCCCTTACGGGGCGCTGGTCCTGGCCGGCGTAGCTTTCGTTTACCTGGTCTCCAGGCTGGTTTTCGGCGTGCCCTTCGAGGGCAGCCATCTCCTTTACCTGGCGGCCTGCCTGCTTTTCATAACGGCGGCACTCTCGCAGGGCCTGCTTATCTCCGTCCTGACCCGGCAGCAGCAGGTGGCCATGCAGTTCTCCATGATGAGCGGCCTCCTCCCCTCGATGCTCCTGTCCGGCTTTATCTTCCCGGTGGAGAGCATGCCGGAATTTTTCCGTTATCTCACCATGCTGCTGCCGCCGAGGTGGTTCATGGCCGCGGCGCGCGGCATCACGCTGAAAGGCGCGGACCTCGCCGAACTGGCCGTCCCGTTCCTGGCGCTGGGGCTTCTGAGCGCCGCCATGCTGGCGCTGGCGATAAAGAAGTTCAAGACAGACCTGGAATGACCGGTAATATATGAACGCGACCTTGGGGGCATTTATAAGGAAGGAGCTTCTTCAGACCCTGCGCGACGTCAGGATGCGCGCGCTGCTGTTCGGCGCACCGGTGCTGCAGATGACCATCTTCGGCCTGGCCCTGTCCACCGAGATAAAGAACATCAAGCTCGCCGCCTTTTCGCGCCCCGGCGACGCCATGTTCGGCCGCCTCGCCGGCAGTTTCTGCTCCTCCGGCTGGTTCGTAAAGGCCGGCTACGCCCCCGGCGACGACCCCTTCGAGCTGATAGCCTCCGGCCGGGCCGACGCCGTGCTGATAGCCCCGGAGGAGGGCCTTGCCCGGTCGGCCGAGCGCGGCGGGGGGAAGCTGCAACTCCTGGTCGACGCCTCCAACGCCACCAAGGCCAGGGCGGTGGAGGTCTATGCCAAGAGCATTATCGCGGCTGCCGCCGCGCGGGAATACGGGATCCGCGCCGAGCCGGCGCTGAAGTTCGACGTCAGGGTGCTCTATAACCCGGCCATGGAGTCCTCGATGTTCCTGGTGCCGGGAGTGATGGGCATGCTGGTCTGCCTGATAACCATAATCCTCACGGCCATGTCGCTGACGCGCGAGCGGGAGCTGGGCACTTTCGAGACCATAGTCTCCGCCCCGCTTTCCAACAGGGAGATCCTGCTCGGCAAGACCGTGCCTTATGTCGTACTGGGGCTAGCGGACGCGGCGCTGGTGGTGACGGCGGGGTACCTGCTCTTCGGCGTGCCGGTGCGCGGGGCGCTGTGGCAACTGGGGCTGGCGGCGCTGGTTTTCGTCGTGACCACGGTCAGCGTCGGGACTTTCATCTCCACCGTGTCGAAGAACCAGCAGCAGGCCATGCTCGGGGGCTTCATGTTCCTCTTCCCGGCGATACTGATGAGCGGGGTGATGTACCCGATAGAGAACATGCCGCGGGCCGTCATAGCCGCCGCCTACCTGGACCCGCTGATGTATTTCGTCCGCCTGTTCCGCAATATCATGCTGAAGGGCGGGGACAACCATGTGTTCTGGACCAATATAGGCGCGCTGGCCCTGATGGCGGCTTTCGCGGCCGGGCTGGCTTATAAAAGATTCAGGCAGACATTAAATTAGCGGAGGGATATATGAAAAAAGCTGAGCGGAAGGAAGACCTGCTGGGCAGGGCGCTGAAGGCGAAGGACCTGGTGGGCTATGACGCCGGCGCGGTGGTCAGCCGCACCATACTGCAGAAGGCTGCCGGCACGGTCACGCTCTTCTCCTTCGACAAAGGGCAGGGCCTGAGCGAGCACACCGCCCCTTTCGACGCCCTGGTGGAACTGCTGGACGGCGAGGCCGAGATAACCATAGCCGGCAAGCCCCACCTCGTGAAAGCGGGGGAATTCATAATAATGCCGGCGCACAAGCCCCATGCGCTCAAGGCCGTGAAAAAGTTCAAGATGGCGCTGGTGATGATAAGGTCCTGAGCCCGCGGGACGCTCCGGCGGAGGGGCTTCCGTTCCATAGCGGCGCCGACCCGCTATTTGCTATATTTGGCGGACGGAAGCCGCCGCGGCAGGCTGTTTCCCCCCTGGCGTGGCGATGCTTGTAAAAAATACTACCATAGACCCGGAAAGCGGCGTTTTTTTCGCCCTGCTGGTCCTGGTCGCGCTCCTGTTCGCCTGGACGGCGGTAGCTCCCTGCCTGGACAACGGTTTTACGAACTGGGACGAAACCCGGTACATCATCCAGAATCACAAGATAAAATCGCTGAGCCTGCAGGGAGTCCGGTCCATCTTCGCTTCGCGCGACCTGGAGATGTACTCCCCGCTTTCCACGCTGAGCTACGCCCTCAACTATCATTTTTCGGGGCTCGCCCCGAAGGCCTACCATGCCACCTCGATAGCGCTGCACCTGGCTAACACCGCGCTTGTCATGTTCCTCGTCCGCCTGCTCCTGTCGGGGCCCTGGCCGGCTTTTTTCTGCGGGCTTTTTTTCGGCCTGCACCCCGCCCACGTCGAATCGGTAGCCTGGGCCGCGGAAAGAAAGGACCTGCTTTACTCCTTCTTCTACCTGCTTTCCCTTTGCGCTTACACCCTGAGCCTGCGGGGGAAGAAAACCTATTTCGCCGCTTTGGGGTTGTTCCTCTGTTCCCTGCTCTCAAAGCCGATGGCGGTCACCCTGCCGCTGGCGCTGCTGCTGATAGACTACCTGAAGCTGGAAAAGGCAGGGAAAAGGGAATGGCTGAACAAGCTCCCTTTTCTCGCCGGCGCGGCTATATTCGCCCTGGCGAACCTGCCTTCCGCCGCCGAGCTGTCGGGTCGGGCGCCCCAGGCGGTCTGGCGCCTGGCGCTGGCCTTTTATAACGCCGGGTTCTATGTTTACAGGCTGGCCTGGCCCTTCGACCTTTCCGCCATGTACCTGCTGCCGCCCGGCGGGGCGAAGTCGGTCTATGTTCTCGCCGCCCTGACCGCCGCGGCCGCCGCGCTGCTCTGGAAATTCTTTCGCCGCGATAAAGAAATAATGTTCGGCGCCGGCCTGTATCTGGCGCTGCTCCTGCCGGTACTCCAGTTCATTCCCTTCGGGCCGGTCATCTCGGCGGACAGGTATACTTACCTGTCTTCGCTCGGTCTTTTCATCGTTCTCGCTTCGGCCGGCGGCGGCGCCTGGGCCCGCGCCGGCGCGCTCCGTAATACCCTGGGCCTGCTTATCGTGGCCGCGGCTTTGACGTTCACGGTGGCGGCCCGGTTGCGCTGCGCGGTGTGGAAGGACAGCCTTACCCTGTGGACCGACACCCTGCGCAAGGAGCCCTCGGCGGGGATAGCCCTGGTCAACCTCTGCTCCGAGTACCTGGACCTGGGCATGGAAGCCCGGGCCGCGGCCTGCCTGAAAGAGGCGATGCGCCAGTACCCGGGAAAAGAGGAGAGCTTTTATAACCTGGGACTGCTGCTGTACAGGAGGGGGGATTTCGCGGGGGCGCGGCCGCTGCTGGAGCGGACCCTGGAGCTGAACGGAAAGCATGCCAAGGCTCTTTTTATCATGGGCAATATAGCCCGGTTCAGGGAGGATATAGCCGGGGCGGAGCAGCTTTACCTGCGTTCGGCCGCCAGCGACAGCGGTTATGACCAGCCGCTGCGCCTGCTGGGCGAGCTGGCCGCCGCGCGCGGGGACAAGGAAGCGGCCCTGGAATATTACCAGCGCGCCCTCGCAGCGGACCCCGCCAATCCCGCCACTATCGAGCTCATCGCGGCCCTGCGCCGGAAGCCCTGATAGGCCCGCCGCCCCGGAACATAGAAGAGCTGCCCGGCGCTTCCGGCGGGATCAGCAGCAGGAGGTATCGTCGCCGCAGCCGCAGTCGGGTTCGGTGCCGCGGAGGAAGCCTTTTATCACGGCCTGCGCGCAGCCGACGCCTTTCGTCACGGTCACGGCTTCCGGGGCGCAGTTCATCGCGCAGGCTCCGCATTCCATACAGAGGTCCGCGTCGGTGACGACGGCTTTCCCTTCCTTTATCACGAATACGGCGCGAGGGCAGACCTTCACGCACATGCCGCAGCCCGTACACCTGGCCGTAGCCAATTTCAAAGTCGCCACTCCGGGCAGATATTTCAGCGTCATAGGAACCTCTTCAGCGCCAGCATGGCCAGCCCGGCGAGCAGGGACAAGGCCTGGGCGGGGAGGGCCGCGCGCATTTCTTTTTTTACGCCGGACAAGGAGGTGTAAGTGGAAGCGCCCGTGAAATCCATGGCGATGAACGAGGCCGCCGCGGCGCAGATCGGCGCGCGGGCGGCCAGCTGATACGCATCCAGGCCTAGAAAAGGCGCCAGGACCGCCGTCACCGCCAGCCCGGCGAGGGCGCCTTTGACCGAAAAGCTCCTGCCGGGCAGCCAGGGCAGCAGCGCGGGGAGGACAAGACCTCCGGCGAGCAGGGCCCCCGCCGTAAGGGCGGCGTCGGCTTTCAGCCCGGAGAAGTAAAGCAGCAGCGAAGCGGGGACCAGGTATTTCCCGAAGATCACCAGCTGCACCGGGGCGAGAACCAGCCTTTCCATAATGCCGAAGCGGACCCCCCGCATTTCAGGGGTAGTCGCGCCCAGCCGCAGGAATTCAGGTATGTCTTCCGCCCTCGCCGGGCCGTAGGTTACCGAAAACCCGGTATACGCCTTTACTCTGTGGGCGCTGACTCCCGGGGCGCCCAGTTGGGGGAGAGTTATGTTCCGGTGGCTTACCAGCTTTTCCAGGCCGGTTCCCAGGATGGAGCGCGTCAGTTCCAGAGTGCCGAAGGCGCCTTTTCCCGCGGCGCACCAGACATTGATGCCCTTGGTGTCGAGGACCAGCAGCCAGGCGTCGAGGCCCTTCAGGTTCCTCCTGAGGGCGTCGAAGCTCAGCCTGTAATTGGCGCTGGCGAAAACGCGGGAAGCGGCGGAGGGAGTTCCCAGAGCATAAAGTCCGGGCTTTATCCGGCAGCCCAGCCTGCCTATGCCCCAGCGGGCTTTCCAGGAAGCGAACCTGTCGGCGGCGGTGTAGTCCGGGGTGACGCTTTCGACGGCCGGGCCCGGCGTCGGCCGCGCGGCCGCCTCTCCCGCGGGGTTTTGACTCATGGACCTTATTATACTATAATTCGCTATGTGGCGAAATGACGAACTATGGCCGTCTGACGGGCATAGCTCCCGATACGGCGCCTGCATAGCGATGAAGAACATCCTTAATATCACGAAAGCGCTGGCGGACGAGGGCAGGCTGAAGATACTCCTGATGCTGGGCGGCGCCGAGCTCTGCGTCTGCCATATCACGGAAGCGCTGGCGCTGGCCCCGTCCACCGTATCCAAACATCTGTCCATCCTCGAGCGGGCCGGCCTGATAGAGACGCGTAAAAAGGGCCGCTGGGTCCATTGCCGGCTGCCGTCGGGCCCCGGCCCGGGGGTGAAAGGCGCTTTAAACTGGCTGTTCTTGTCCTCCGGTAAAAAGCTGCGGAGGGCCGGACTTAAGAAGCGCTGCCGGACCGAGGGACGAAAATGAAAAAAATACTTTTCCTTTGTACCGGAAATTCCTGCCGCAGCCAGATGGCCGAGGGCTGGGGAAAGGAACTGCTGGCCGGCAGGGCCGAAGTGTTCTCCGCGGGCACCGCTCCCGGCAGGGTCGATCCCCGCGCCATAAAGGCGATGGCCGAGGCGGGGGTGGATATTTCCGGTCACCGCTCCAAGCACGCCTCCGAGTTCAGGGATACGGCTTTCGACCTGGTGGTCACGGTCTGCGACAAGGCGAGGGAGAGCTGCCCGGTCTGGTTCGGCAAGGCGAGGAAACTTCACAGGAGCTTCGAGGACCCCCCTTTCCTCGCCAGAGAAGCGAAGAGCGAGGAGGAAGCGCTGGCTCCTTACCGCCGCGTGCGGGATGAAATACGCGCTTTCGTTTCCGGCCTGTTCAAAGGAGATGAATAATGGACGGGATAATGAAGAAGCTTTCTTTCCTCGACCGCTACCTGACTTTCTGGATCTTCGCGGCCATGGCCGCCGGGGTGGCGGCGGGCTGGCTCTGGCCCTCGGCCGTGGCGCGGTTCAACGCCGCCTCCAGCGTCGGGACCACCTCGGTGCCGATAGCCATAGGCCTGATCCTGATGATGTACCCGCCGCTGGCGAAGGTGAAGTACGAGGAGATGCACCGGGTCTTCGCCAATAAGAAGGTGCTCCTGCTCTCCCTCGTCCAGAACTGGCTGGTCGGCCCCGCGCTGATGACGGCTCTGGCCGTGCTCTTCCTGAGGGACAAGCCGGAATACATGGTGGGCCTGATCATGATAGGCCTCGCCCGCTGTATAGCCATGGTGATAGTCTGGAACGACCTGGCCCGCGGCGACCGCGAATACTGCGCCGGTCTGGTGGCCTTCAACTCGGTGTTCCAGGTGCTGTTCTTCTCCGTCTACGCCTATTTCTTCGTCACGCTGGCGCCGCGCTGGCTCGGCCTGGAAGGGGCGGTGGTCGATATAACCATGGGCGAAATAGCCAAAAGCGTCTTTATTTACCTCGGCATACCTTTCATCGCCGGCATAATGACGCGCTTCTCCCTGATAGCCGCCAAAGGCGGGGAGTGGTACTCCGCCAGGTTCCTCCCGGTGATAAGCCCCGTCACTTTGGTGGCGCTGCTGTTCACGATAATAGTAATGTTCTCCATTAAAGGGGAGAACATAGTACAGGTGCCTTTCGACGTGGTGCGCGTGGCGATACCGCTGCTGGTCTATTTCACGCTGATGTTCTTCGCCTCCTTCTACATGAGCGGGAAGGCCGGGGCTTCCTACGAGGAATCGGCCACTTTGTCCTTCACCGCGGCTTCGAATAATTTCGAGCTGGCTATAGCCGTAGCCATCGCCACCTTCGGCATAGGCCACGGGGCCGCTTTCGCGGCCGTGATAGGTCCGCTGGTGGAGGTGCCCGTGCTGATAGGGCTGGTCAACGTCTCCCTCTGGATAGGCCGGCGCTGGTTCCCGGCTTCGCCCGCCGTGAAAATGGAAGCCGGCAAAGCGGCATAAGCGGAGCGCGCCGGCTGAGATCATGCGCGGAAATCGCCGGTTGTGCGCTACGGCCGGTTTATGCTAGAAAGAGGGTACCAGCCCGGCAGACCGGCGTCTGTCCGGCCAGGGCCGTTAAGCAGAGGTAAAAAAAGGGGTGACTATGTCCGAGCATGATAAATTCCCGGGAAGTATCTCCGTTCACCGGAGCGCGGCTCTGCTTTTCGCCGCGGCGCTGGCGCTGGGCGGCTGTTCGCGCAGGGACGAAGCAACCGTCGGGACGCCGGGTAATCCGCTGCTGGTTATCCTTTCCCCGGCCCACTCTCCCGCCTCTTCTCCGGGGGCGCTGGACCACCTGAAAGCCCATCTCGAGAAAGCCACCGGCATGACGGTCGACCTGAAAGCCGCGGCTTCCGCCGCCGAGACCGTGAAAAGCTTCGATTCGGACCGGACCGACGCGGGCCTTGTGACCCTGGAGGAATACCTGGTGGCCAGGGCCGAGTACGGGGTGCGGCCGGAATTGCAGGCCCTGCGCGGCGACAAGCTCGCGGAATACGAGGGGGCTATCCTGACGCGGGCGGCCGGCGGGGCCGGCGCGGTGGCCGAACTCGCGGGCAGGAAAGTCGGTTTCGTCGGGCCCTACTCGGTAAGCGGCTTCACCCTGCCCGTTATCTACCTGAAGAAGGCCGGGGTGGCGGTGACGGCGGATTACTCGGCCGGCCACGAGGCCGTGCTGAAAAAACTGGTCGACGGCGAGATCTACGCGGCGGCCACCTATGCCCGCCAGGCCTCCAGGAAGCCGGGCCTTAAAATACTGGCCTTCACCGGGAAGGTCCCTAATGAACCGCTGGTAGTGAGGAAGGGCCTGGCTCCGGAAAAAAGGAAAGCCCTGTCGGCAGCCTTCCTCGCCATAGCCGGCACGTCCGAGGGCCGGCGCGCGCTTGGAGCGGTGGCCGATATCAGCGGTTTCCGCCCGGCGGACGAGGCGGCCTATAAGCCGCTGCACGACCTGCTTCTCTCCGAGGGGAAGTCCGTTTATGACCTGGTTCCCGAAGGCTGGGATATCCGCAGGCTGAGTGAACCGTATTATCCGGACTAAAGCGCCCAGAGCTTGACGGTCTTGTCGTTCGAGGCCGAAGCTATGTATTTCCCGTCGGGGGAGACGTCCACGGCGTAGATCTCGTCGGTATGGCCTTCGAGGGTCTTCAGGCAGGCGCCGGAGGCCAGGTCCCAGAGCTTTACGGCCGTACCGCCGGTCACCACTTGCTTCCCGTCCGGGGTGAAGGTCACGCAGTTTATCCAGTCCGAGTCCTTCACCGAGGCGGCCTCCTCGAGGGTTTCCGTGTTCCAGATCTCCAGGCGCTTCTCCATCCCCGTGGCGGCCGCCAGCGTCTTCCCGTCAAGGGAGAAGGCCAGGCATTTTATGCCGTAGAGGTAATCCTCGTTGTCTTTAAGCAGTTTGCCCGAAGCGTCCAGGAGCCGAAGCTCCATGCCGCCCAGGGCCAGCAGGCCTTTGGAGGAAACGGCTATGGCCTTGATGTCCCCTATGTCCGGCTTTAGGGTTTCCTTAAGGGAGCCCTGGGGCGAGGAGAAGACCTTGACGGCGGCGTCGTCGGAGCCGGAAAAAAGCAGTTTCCCGTCGTTAGAGAAGGCCAGGCAGTTCACCGGGCCCTCGTGGCCGCCGGCCTCGGCCAGGATGGCGCAGTCCGAAGTCCGCCAGATCCTGACGGTCTTGTCCCAGGAGGCGGAGGCGAACACGTCCCCGTCCGGGTCGAAGGCCACGCAGCGGACGTCGCCTTTATGGGCCCGGAGGGTCCGGATCTCTATGCCGTCCGGGTTGTCCCAGAGCCTGATGGTATTATCCTCGCCTGAAGTGATCAGGAACTTCCCGTGCGGGGAGAAAGCCAGCGACAGCACGCCGTCGTCGTGTCCGGCCAGAGTCTTCACCAAAGCGGTTTCGTTCATAAGTCTACCCCCGTAGCCATCAGGACATAATCTATATAATTTACGGGCAACATGCAAAAACGGCGGCTGAAAACCGGCGTATGGGTCTCAGGACCCAGGCCCGCATAGGTCCTTTGTCTTGACATGGCAAGACCTATGGGTCTTGCGCGGAGGCCAGGCCTGTGCTATAACTATAGTGACGGTCGTAAAGCATAGGGAGAATTCGATCATGAAGAACCTTGCCAGAGCGGTTGCCGCGGTAGTTTTATCCTTTAATTTCGTTTCCGGCGCTTTCGCCGCGGAGAGCGAGGCGTTGAGGTCCGCCGGCCTGGAACTTGAGGCCGCCCCCCTGCCGGAAGTGCCGGCTCCCGCGGCGGAGACCGCGGTCCCCGCCGAAGCCCCGGACCTGGACCTTTTCCGCTACTTCGGCTACGGCGAGTCCCCCAAGTCCGCCGGGCTGTTCATGGAAAAGGGCATGAAAGGCATAGAGAAGGAAAGCCTTTTCTCCATCAAGCTGGATACCATCAGGAACGCCTACCTCAAACCGGCCATCGCTTTCACCACCGGCGCCGGCACCAAGGTGCATATCAGCGGCACCAAGGCTTCCAACTGCCCGGACGGCGGGAACTCCTGCGCCGACAAGGAGAAATTCTTCCTGGTGCTGACCACGGCCGGGAACGAGAGCTATTTCGTGCGGGCCATGGACATAGTCAACTGGAGCATCTTCATGAGCGGCTCCAAGACCGTGACCATAGACGGGGAGAAATACGTGGTGAAGGTCCACGCTAACGCCTCCACCCCCGAGAACAGCAAGCTGGAGATCAAAGGCCCCCGCGGCGTGGCGCTGAGCGTCACCCTCAAGCAGGTCGGCGACGGCGTGGCCGCCAAAGGCGTGGACGTGAAGCTGGGCAAGGCTTACAAACTGGCCTACGGCAACGAGATAGTGCAGGGCCCCCAGGGCGCGAAGTTCACCGAGAAAATGCTGCTGCTGATGATCCCCTTCCCGGTGGTGGACGCGAACTCCTATTACATCTTCAACGCCTCCGAGATAAGGCCTTCGGGAGTGACCTTCCCTTCTTTCGAGCAGGGCTACGGCTTCAGGCTGGAGGAAGGCCTGCTGGATATCTACAAACTGTGACCTTGAGCGCCTGAACGTAAAAAGAAGACCGCTGATCCCGGTCTTCTTTTTTTGATCCGGGACCTCAATTTCAGCATTCTCAATTTCGTTGGCAAACGGAATTCTAATAGGTATAATACCAGCAATGCCGCGCACGCTCATTGCCGCCCTGTTCCTGGCTTTCGGTCCCTGCGCCGCCGTCTTTGCCGCGGCGCCGGCTGGCGGCGCCGGCTGCTTCTACGGGGCCGGCCCCTGCGCAGACGCCGGCGCGGCCGTTCCCGCGCCCGTACCGCTCCCGCCGGCGCCGGCGGCCGTTAAGCGGCCTGTCGTTATTTCGATCGTCGGCGTGGATTTCGCAGAGCTAGGCCTGGGGAAACTGGAACTGGCTTATTTCCGGAAGATCATAGACCATTTCAAGCCGGGTAAGGACCTGGACGAGAAGCTGTTCTCCGCCGGCATCGCCGGCGTCGGCGAGGACGCCGCCCTGCACCAGGCTTACCTGAGGCTGCCGGACGATTACCTGGACGCGAAGCTGGCCGAGGTGCTGCCCGGAGAGAAATACGAGATAGTCCCGCTGCGCTGGTCCCGCGATCCCGACGAGAGCGAGGCCGCCGTGCCTCTTATCGAAGCGGGGATAAGGAAAATTTTCGCCGCCGCCAAGGCCGAGGGCCGGCCGGTGTACCTGGTGGCCCACAGTTGGGGGACGGTGCTGGCGCATACGGCCCTGCACAGGCTGGCCGTTTCAAGCACCGATGTGCGCATAGACAAGCTGATAACCCTGGGGTCGCCGCTGGTGCCGGGCCACTGGTGGCTGGACATCTTCCTGAAGCTCGAGATAAACGCCGGGCAGCTCCAGCAGTACGTCTCCAAGCCGGCCAATACCGGCTTATGGCTGAACCTCTGGGCCAGGAACGATTTCTTCTCCAACGAGATAAAAGCCGCCGACAGGAATATGCTGGAGGACGATTGGACCTTAAAGCTGGAGGCGCGGGTGAAGAAGGCGGCCGAGCTCGACCATTCCCTGCGCGACGAGGCCCTGCGGGACCTCTTCTTCCTTAAAAGTATGAGGACCTGGCATTTCGCCTATATCTACGATTTCCGGATCTACCTTAAGACCATCAGGGAAAATCACGGAAAAAGCATTTTCGAACCCGTGATCTCCGGCGAGCTGGCTTATTGAGCCCTCCGCTCATTTCCCGCCGCATTTGAGTATCGTTTCCACCTTTTTCTGAAGCTGGGCCAGCGACACCGGCTTGCTGATGAATTCCCTGCAGTTGCGCTCCTGGGCGAAAAGTTCGCTCATGCCCTTGTCGAAATAGTTCCCCGTCATGATAATGACCGGTATGTCCGAAGTCCCGTCCAGGGCCTGGAGTTCGCGCAGCACCTCTATGCCGCTCATGCCGGGCATCACGATATCCAGGAAGATGATGTCCGGCTTATTGGCCAGGGCCGTTTTCAGGCCTTCCTCCCCTTCGTGCGACAGCAGCATTTTATAGCCGAGGCCGGTGAAATGGACGGCCACGAGGCCGCTGAATTCCGCGTCGTCGTCTATCATCAGTATGGTGGGCATTATGTGTCCCTCCGGGAGCGCCGGCCGCCGCTCCGCTCCGCCTCCTTCCTGGCCGGCCGAGGTATTTAAAAATTATATAATACTTTTCCGGCCCGGTGGGAAGTCGAAGTTACCGGGCGGGCAGGGAACTTGAGCCGCGGACACCGCGCCGGTCGGGCCGGCCATAAAAGGACGAAATGAATTTAGCCGAGGATATAAGGACGGTTTTCGAGAAGGACCCGGCGGCCAGGAGCCTCCCCGAGGTGCTCCTGTGTTATCCCGGCCTGCATGCCGTATGGCTATACAGGCCGGCGCACCGGCTTTGGGAGCTCGGCCTCCGTTTCCCCGCCCGGCTGCTCTCGCACCTGGCCCGCTTCCTGACCGGGATAGAGATACACCCGGGCGCGGTCATCGGCCGCCGCTTCTTCATAGACCACGGCATGGGCGTCGTCATAGGGGAGACCGCCGAGATAGGCGACGACGTGCTGCTGTACCAGGGGGTGGTGCTCGGCGGCACTTCCCTGGAGCATAAGAAGCGCCATCCCACGCTCGGCAACGGCGTGGTGGTGGGCGCCGGCGCCACCGTGCTCGGCGCCATCAGGATAGGCGACCGCTCCCGCATAGGCGCCGGCTCGGTGGTCCTCAATGAAGTGCCGCCGGATACGACGGTGTTCGGCGTACCCGCGCACAGCGCCAGCGGCGGGGCCTCCCGCGCCCAGCTGGACCATAACAAGCTGCCCGACTACTGCAGCGAGGAGATGCGCCGCATGCAGCAGCAGTTCGACGAGCTGAAAAAGGAAATGGCCAGCGTAGTGCCCAGAAAATGAGGCTCGCCGGATACAGCGCGGAAAAATACCGATGAAAAAGGTCGAACTGCTGGGCCTGATGAGCGGCACTTCCGCCGACGGGCTTTCGATAGCACTCTGCGAAGCCGCCGGGCGGGACCTCAGGGTCAGGGCTTTCGGCAATTATCCTTATCCGGCCGTCCTGCAGGCGCGGATCATAGCCGCCAAGGACCTGAAGACCCCCGCCCTCTCCGCCCTGAACTTCGAACTGGGGCGGCTTTGGGCGGGTATGGTCCGCAAGTTCTGCCGCGCGCATAAGATCGCCTATAAGAACATAGCCGCCATAGGTTCTCACGGGCAGACCGTCTGGCACGCCCCCGGCCGGGCCGGCCATACTTTACAGATAGGCGAAGCCTCTTTCATAGCCGAGGAGACCGGCAGGCCCGTAGTCTGCGATTTCCGCCCGGCCGATATGGCGGCCGGCGGGCAGGGCGCGCCCCTCGTCCCTTTCCTGGACGAATACCTCTACGGGGAGGGGGAACCGGTAGCCCTGCAGAATATCGGCGGTGTAGGCAATATAGCTTTCGCCGGGAAAGGCGTCAGGACCTCCGGTTTCGACACCGGCCCGGGCAATTCCCTGATGGACACGGCCGTGCAGAGGCTTTCCGGCGGCAGACTCGCCTGCGACAAGGGCGGGGCCTGGGCTTACGCCGGGACTCCGGACCGGGCGAAGGTCGGGGAGCTTATGGCGCTGCCTTTCTTCAGGCGCCGGCCGCCGAAGTCGCTGGACCGCAGCGAGTTCTCCGCGGCTTTCCTGGAGGAGCATTTCAAAAGCCTGCTTAACGCCCGCCGCTCCCGCGACCTGCTGGCCACGCTCAACCTTTTCACCGCCGCCTCCGTAGTTTCGGCTTTTAAAAAATTCTCTCCGCGGGGGACGAAGGAACTTATCGTAAGCGGCGGCGGCGCGCTCAACCCCGCGCTCATGGACAATCTCGCCGCCCTCCTGCCGCCCCCGGGGGTCAGGGTGCGCTCCTGCGCCGGGCTCGGCCTCCACCCTCTCGCCAAAGAGCCGGCCTGCTTCGCCCTGCTGGCCTGGCTGGCCCTGGGGGGGCGGGTGAACCATTGCCCTTCCGCCACGGGCGCGCGCGGCCCCCGCGTGCTGGGTAAGATAATAAGGTCCAGATGACCGGCCCCGATAGCGCCGGACAAAGTTTAGTAGAATTTAAGCGCATGGAAAAACGCGAGCGGGCACATCTTTCCGGCGAGATAAAGACCGTCCTCAAGAAGGTTTCCCGCACCCTCTACCTCAGCCTGAACATCCTGCCGGAGCCGGTAAGGACCTCCATGGGCATGGGCTACCTGCTTTGCAGGGCGCTGGAAGCGGTGGCGGCCGCCCCGGGAGCGCCGGCCGCGGAAAAGCTCGGGATACTGGCCCTGGCGCGCGGGCTGGACAAGCCCGGCAATTCCGACGCCCTGCTGGGGCGGATACGCGCCCTTTCGGCCCCGCCCGCTTCCCAGGGCGAGCTGGAGCTCCTGCTCAAGCTCGGCAAGGTCCTTTCCATCTATACCTCCCTGCCGGCGGAGGAGAGGCCGTTCTTCTCCAGGCTGCTCCGCGGTTTTTCTTCCGGCATAGAGCTGGAAGTCCGCGCTTTCCCGGGCGGGGAGCCGGCGGCTTTCGGGACGGCGCAGGAACTGGAGCGTTACTGCGCGTATACGGGCGGAGCCTCCGGCATATTCTGGACCAGCCTTTACCGGGAAGCCATGAGGCGCTCCAGCGGCGGCGTTTCCAGTTTCCCTTCGGAAAAGGACGCCGAGCTGATCGGTTCCGCCCTGCGGATGACCAACCTGCTCGCGGACACCGCCGCGGCCCTCAGGCTGGGCCGCTGCTACCTGCCGCAGGAGGACCTGGATACCCGCAACCTGAGGCCGGCCGACCTGCTGCTGCCCTCCAATATGGAGCGGCTGCGCGAGGTAACTTTCAAGTGGATGTACTGGGCTCTGGACAGGCTGGACCTTTGCGAGGCTTTCGTTGCCGCCATACCGAAGACCGAACTGTCCCTGCGGGCGGCGGCGATCTGGCCGGTGTACTGGGCCATGGATACCCTGGAGAAGGCGGCGCATTCCAATCTGCTCGATCCGGAGGACAGGCCCGGCGTGAGGCGCGGCCGCATCTACTCCACCATAGCGGCCACGCCGCCGCTCCTGCTCAGCAACACGGCTTTCGCGCGGGGTTACAGGTTCCGCAGGGAGACCCTCATCGGGTCCATCACCGGTGGGAATTACGAGGGGAGGGCTATATGAGGAACTTAGCGCTGCTGGCGGCCGGGATATTCTGTTTCTGCGCCTGCTCCAGGCCGCTCACCCCGGCCGAGCGGGAGGAGGCGCGCAGGGCGGAGCTGGAGCTGACCTCGGTGATGGACATGGCTTCCTCGAAGCAGATCTCCCCGGTGGAGTTCGAGTCGGGCTCGGCCAGGCTGCTGGAATCCTCCAGGCCGCTGCTGGACCGCGTGGCCGCCGTGCTGCTCAGGCACGCCAAGCTCAAGCTGATAGTCTCGGGCCATACCGACGACGTGGGGACGGACGAGTATAACCAGGACCTTTCGGAGAGAAGGGCGGGCTCCGTGAAGATGTACCTGGCCACTAAAGGCGTGCACCCGGATTCGGTGCGCGTGTATGGCTACGGAGAGAAACAGCCCGTGGTGCAGGATACTACCGAGCAGGCCCGGGCCCTGAACCGCAGGGTGGAGTTCCGCATCACCACGCGCGACTGGGGCACGGTGTACTGAAGAAAAGGATAAAGGATGAAGGATAAAGGAAGAGGGGAACTTTTTCCGCCCTTCAGCCTTTGTCCTTTAGCCCTTGGCCTTCCTGTAAACTTCAGTTGAAGTTTACAGGTTGCCGCCGTATTCCTGGTCGAATTTCCGGTACTTGTAGGCGAACTTGCCCGGCCTGCCGGCCGCCGGCTCCTCTTCGCTCCAGTGGAATTCCTTGTTGCCCACGCGCACGGTGTCGCCGGCGGCGCAGCCGGCCTTCCGCAGCGCCTTGTCCATGCCGATGGTCTTGAAGATGCGGTGCAGCCTGTCCCAGGAGTCGGGCTGGTTGAAGTTCGTCATGGCTATGAGCTTTTCCACCCTGGAGCCCTTTACGGAATAAACGCCTTCGGCGTCCACCGACACGGTGAAGCCGCCCTTCGGCTGCGCGGCGGCGGGTACGGACCGGGCCGCGGCCTGGTAAAGGTCCGCCTCTTTTACGGTGGGGAGCAGCTTCAGCATATGGTCCAGCAGGCGGCCGATGCCCTTGCCCGTGGCCGCGGAAATAAGGAAGACTTCCCTCTTTTTGAATTTCCCGGCCAGGGCCTCCCGCACCTTGGCCGCTTCGGGGAGGTCGGCTTTGTTCACGGCCAGGATGGTTATCTTCCTGCCCAGGAGGGGGTGGTAGTCCTTCAGTTCCTTCTCTATCACCCGCACGGCCTTTTCCGGCTTCATGCCGCCGAAGCCCAGGGGGTCGACGAGGTGCACCAGCAGCCTGGTGCGCAGGATATGCTTGAGAAAGAGCACGCCGAGGCCTTTCCCGTCGTGGGCCCCTTCTATGAGGCCGGGGATGTCGGCGGCCGCGAAGCTTTTGCCCTTGTGCGAGACTATCCCGATATTCGGGTTCAGGGTGGTGAAAGGGTAATCCGCTATCTTCGGCTTCGCCGCCGAGATGGCCGAGAGGAGCGTGGACTTGCCGGCATTGGGCAGGCCCACGAAGCCCACGTCCGCCAGCACGCTGAGCTCCAGCCGCGCTTCGTACTCCTCGCCCGGCTCGCCGAGCTCCGAGATCTTGGGGGCGGTGTTGAACCTGGTCTTGAAAGCGGTGTTCCCGCGGCCGCCGCGGCCGCCTTTCGCGGCCATGAAGCGCTGGCCGTGCTCCTTCAGGTCGGAGAGCACGGTCCCGGCCCTCTTCACCACGGTGCCGCAGGGCACGTAAAGCGTCAGGTCCTCGCCGTAGGCGCCGTCCTTGCGGTTGCCTTTCCCGGGGGAGGCGTCGGGGGCGGTGATATGCGGGTGGCAGGCTATTTCGGCCAGCGTGGTGATATTGGCCGAAGCCTCGAACCAGATGCTCCCTCCTTTGCCGCCGTGGCCGCCGTCGGGGCCGCCGTAGGGGATGTACTTCTCCCGGCGGAAAGAGGAGCAGCCGTCGCCGCCCTTTCCGGCCTTTAAATAAACGCGGGCGGTGTCTATGAAGCCGGAAGCTATCCGGTGGTCCTGTATCTTTGTCATGGTGTTCTAATGAAAAACCTCCTGAACGCTTTCGGCACCCAGGAGGTTTTGCCCTTGTGAGCGGCGGCGAACTTCCCCTGTCGGGAATGCTCACATCGCTCAAAAACACTGAAGCTGCACGCTTTCCTGATCCGGCGATGTGAGCGGCAGCGGACTTCCCCTGTCGGGAATGCTCACATCGCTCAAAAACACTGAAGCTGCACGCTTACCCGATCCGGCGATGCGGGTCTATTTCGCGGCGGGGTAAACGCTGATCTGCTTCTTGCCGCGTTTCGCCCACTCGAACTTGACTTCGCCGGCGGCTATGGAGAAGAGGGTGTCGTCCGAGCCGCGCCTGACGTTCTCGCCGGGCAGGAACTTGGTGCCGCGCTGGCGGACCAGGATCTCTCCCGCGTTCACTTTCTGGCAGCCGTAGCGCTTCACGCCGAGGCGCTGGCCGTGGCTGTCGCGCCCGTTGGTGCTTGAACCTTGTGATTTTGTACTCGCCATATTGAACCTCTATAGTTGGATCGCCGGCGGTAAGCCTTGAGGGGAGCTTCCGACCGGGGGGCCCGGAACTATGCCAACTGGATGTCTTTTACTTCTATCTCGGTCAGTTCCTGGCGGTGGCCCGAGCCTTTTTCGTAGGCTTTCTTGGTTTTCTTGCGGAAAACTATTATTTTCGGACCCTGGAGATGCCGGACTATCCGGGCGGTTACTTTAGCGGAGGGAGACTTGGAGGCCGAGGCGTCCTTCTCGTCCAGCGAGGCTGTCCACAGGGCCTTGAAGGTCACTTCCGCGCCTTCCTTGTCCGTGAGTTTCTCGACCTGGAGGATCTCGCCGGGGACTACCCAGTACTGTTTGCCGCCTGTTTCGATTATTGCGTACATAGTAGATATATGGTAGCAAAAAACGGGGGAACAGGCAACACCGGGCCGGTTCAGGCGGCCCTGCGCCTGTCCCGGAAGCGCCTCATGAGGCCGGTGTCCAGGTCCCGCAGGGTGAGCCCGCGGCGCAGTCCCCATAGCCTGAGCCTGCAGTAAAAATATACCAGGGAGGTGGCGAAGCGGGCACGCAGGTTATTGTGGAAAGCGCCCCGGGCCAGGGTCTGCACCTCGTTCATGAAGCTCTTGTCTTCCCCGGTGAACCAGGGAAGTTTCGAGGTCTCCTCCCAGTCGAAAGCTCCCCAGTCCTCGAGCCTGGCGGGGGGGGCGAAACCGAGCTTCACGCATTTGTCGAAAAGCGGTGCCCCGGGGTAGGGGATATACATAGAGGGCCCGTATACGTTGGTGTCCGGGTCTTCGGTGAGGATAGCGGCGATCCTGACGGTCTCCAGTATATCTTCCCTGGTTTCCTCCGGGAAGCCGAGCATGAAATGGTAATTCGCCTTGAAGCCGGCGGCCGCCACCCGCTTGTGCGCCTGCAGGACCTGGGCTACGGTGATATCCTTGTCTATCTTCTTAAGGACCGGGTCGGACCCGCTTTCCACGCCGAAGGTCAGATTGTCGCAGCCGCTCTTCTTTATCAGTTCCAGGCCGGCGTCGTCGTACTGGAGGAAAGTGTCTATCCTGATGTCCGAATGCCATTTCAGGTCGAGGCCCCGGTCCACCAGGCCCCGGCAGACGGCCTCGGCGCGCTTCTTGTCCACGAAGAAATTGTCGGAGACGAAATTTATCGCGCCGAGCCGGTACCTGGCCTTCAGGGCTTCTATGATCTCCAGTATTCTGCCGGCGGACATGGCGCGCCACTTTCTCTCGTTGAACTTGATGTTGTAGCAGAAAGCGCAGCGGTAGGGGCAGCCCCTGTCCACGTTCAGGTCCAGGCAGCGCCGGCCCCCGTAGTTCTCTCCCGCTTCGCGGATATAATATTCTATGTCCACCAGGCCGAAGTCCGGCACGGGAAGCTCGTCCATGACTAGGGGGGAGGCGTCCGGGGTGAAGACGGGCGCGCCGTCCTTTTTGAAGCCTATGCCCCTTACCCGGTCCGGGGAGCCTCCGGTCTTATAGCATTCCACCAGGTCGGCGAATTTTTTCTCGCCCTCGCCTACTACTACCGCGTCCACGCGGGGGTCCAGGAGAGTCTGTCCCGGCAGGAGGCTCGGATGTATGCCGCCCCAGACCACCGGGACCTTGCTGTTCTTCTTGAGGAACTCCGAGAATTCCAGGCCCGCCGTTATGGAGCTGCCGGTCATCACGCTGACCCCGGCGCAGATGGTTTCCGGGCCGAGGTTCGCCCGCAGCTCCTCCTGCCAGTCTATGGCGGTCCCCTGGTCTATTAGCTTTACGGTATACCCCTTCCGCAACAGAGGCGTGGCCACATAGATCAGCCCGAGCGGGCTGCGCTTGATGAGCCTGTGGCTGGCACTGGGCCTGAAAAGTATTATCTGCGCCATGAAGATGGATCCGCGAAACCGCCCGCTTTCCCCGCGCCTTGAAAATCTATTTTATCATATATGAAGCGGCTTCCGGTCCGGGCGCGGGGGGCTTAGGGCCCAGCGGAATTTGGGCCCTTGGCCACTTACGCGCGGCGGAGTTTTCTCCCATAATATGGACATGGTTCCCCTCCTGGAGGTTTCAATGTCAAGGCTCCCCGGTTTTCTGCTGTCGGCTTCGGCCGTTCTACTCTTTTCCGCTCCCGCGCGCGCTGTGGAAGGCGCGCCGCCGGCGCTCAATAAGCCGGCGCAGGCTTCCGCGGCCGCCGCGGCGCAGCCGGCCATCGCCGCCGAGCTCAAAGCTCCGGCTACTTCCCAGGCCGCGGCCGTCATCCCCGGCTACACGGACTTCGACGCCTTCACCTCGGTGAACGACCCGCTTTACCGCGAGGGGGCCAGGGAAAGCCTCCGGCAGGCAGTGACGAAGGAAGCGGAGAAAAAGAGCGTTCCCGCCGTAACCCTGCGGGACGCACCTATCTCGAAAGGGGTCCGGCCCGGGGCGGTACGCCCGGTTAAGGCAGGCGGCTCCCTGAGGAAACCCGGCCCGGCCAGGCCGGTACACGCCGACCCGGTGAAAAGCAGGAACACTATCTGACCGCTCATGCCCCGGAAAGCCCGCCTCGGAGCGGGCTTTTTGCTTTCCGGTATCATAAATAATAGAATACTCCTGTCGTCCGTGACGGAGGCAGCCTATGATAAATGAGATGATAGAGCCTTTTCTTCAGCCCGTGATGGAGGTCTGGGCCAAGTTCTCCGAATACGTTCCCAAGCTGGTGGCCGCTTTTACCTTCGTCCTTTTCGGGCTTTTCATAGCCCGCCTAGCGAGCTCCCTGCTCGAGCAGTTCCTCCGCAGGATAAAGTTCGATTCTTATACCAGCCGGGTCGGCATCAACGAGATCCTGATACGCTTCGGCCTGGGCAAGTCCTTCACCCAGGTCATCTCCTTCGTGGTTTACTGGGCCCTGCTGCTGGTCTTCCTCGTCACCGCCGCCAATATTCTCAACCTGACGGTGATTTCCGAGATCCTCAGGCGCTTCGTGGACTTCCTGCCCAACCTGATGGCGGCCATCTTCATAGGGTTCGGCGGGCTGCTGTTCGCGCGCTTCATGGCCGACATCGTGATGAACTCCGCCGTTTCCAATAACCTGCGGGGCGGCAGTTCGCTCTCCAGGATAGTCCATTTCGTCATAGTGGTCTTCACGCTGATCGCGGCCATCGAGCAGCTCGGCATAAAGATGAAGATGATCATAGGCGGCATCAACATCATCCTGGCCTCGCTGGGCCTGGCCTTCGCCATAGCGGTGGGCCTCGGCGCCAAGGACATAGCCCGCGACGTCCTGCGCAACCTCTTCACCGAGAACAAGACGGAGAAGTAGGGCCGTCCGCCGGCCGTAAAAAAAGCCCCGGGTTTTCCCGGGGCTTTTTCGCCTTTCGGGCCTCTCTCAGTCCAGGTAATCCCTCAGCATCTTGCTGCGCGAGGGGTGGCGGAGCTTGCGGATGGCCTTCGCCTCGATCTGGCGGACGCGCTCGCGCGTGACCCGGAAGATCTTGCCCACTTCCTCCAGGGTGCGGGGATACCCCGTCTCTATGCCGAAGCGCAGCTTTATGATCTTCGCCTCGCGGTCCGTCAGCGTGTCCAGGATCTTGGTCACCTCGCGGCGGCGCAGCAGGTCCAGCGCCGAATACGAGGGGGGGAGCCCGCCCTTATCCTCGATGAAGTCCTCCAGGTGGGAGTCCTCGTCCTCGCCGATGGGCGTGGAGAGGGAGATCGGGTCCTGCATTATCTTCATGGCGTTCTTCACCTTGTCCATGGAGATATGCATGTGCTTGGAGTATTCCTCTATCTGCGGGTCCCGGCCGAACTCCTGGCGGTACTTGCGCGTCACCTTCATCAGCTTGCTGACGAGCTCCTTCATATGCACCGGGATGCGGATGGTGCGGGCCTGGTCGGCGATGGCGCGGTTGATCGACTGGCGGATCCACCAGGTCGCGTAGGTCGAGAACTTGAAGCCCCTCTTGTACTCGAACTTCTCCACCGCCTTCATCAATCACAAGCCCCCCTCCTGGATCAAGTCCGAGAGCTCGAGGTTGGAGTTGACGTGCTTCTTGGCGATGGAAACCACCAGGCGCAGGTTGGCCTTGATGAGCTTGAGCTTGTCGCCCAGTATGGTCTCCTCGAGGTTGACGATCTTCTCGTTGAGCTCAAGGAATCGGTCGATGGGGATGGGAAGGGTGTTTTGGATGCGCTCGATGCGGTCGACGATCACGCCCATGTTCTCGATGGCCGCTTCGACCGCGGAAGGCGTATAGCCGATCTTGGCCCTGAAGGCCTCCGGGCGCATCTTGCCCTTCTTGACTTGGCCGTAATAATGGCGCATCTCCTCGTAGCCGGCGCCGTAGCGCTTCTGATAGCGCTCCATCTCGTCGCGCAGCTCGTAGATCTTATTGGCCAGGTTCTTGATCTTATTGGTGAGCCTCTTGATCTTGTCCTGGTTGAGGTTCAAGCTCACGATCTTGGCGATCACCTGCTTGTTGCGCTTCTCCACGGCCTTCTGAAGCTTGATGCGAGCCATGGGCGAGAGCTTGGGGTCCTTGAGCTTCTTGCGCAAGCCGTCCATGATCTTCTCGGACTTGGCGATGAACTGGGAGACCATCTTCATCTTGCGGCGCATGCCGGAGAGCTCCGAGGCGGTCTTGCGACCGCGAGGCATGAGCTCCTTAGGGGTCATCTCCTGCTGCTCGATCAAGGTCTCCCAATTGCGGATCTCGCGCATGGTGATGGGCGATTCCAGCACCAGCAGCCTGAGCTCCTTTTCGCGCTCGCGCACGTTGCGCGCCAGGGTCACCTCTTCCTCGCGGTTGAGCAAGGGGACCCGGCCCATCTCCGAGAGGTACATCCGTATCGAGTTGGAGATGTCGGAGGCGGAGGTCCACTCCTCGGCGAAGCGCTCCTTCTCGATCGTGGGCTGCACCGGCGTCTTCTTGCGGTCGACCACCTCGATGCCGAGATCCTCGAGCGTGCTCATCAACTCGTCGACGTCCTCCGAGCTCATATGCGACATGGAAAGGGACCGGCTGATCTCCTCGAGGGTCAGGTAGCCATGCTCCTTCCCCAGGTCGATCAGGTTCTTCATCGCTTGATTCGAGTCAATTGCCATCTTAGCTCCTTGATAAGACATCGCCTAAAACCTAGTGCCGCTTCGTGCCCTTGAGTTCCGAGAGCAGCCTGTGATACTCCTCTTTGACCGCGGGCTCGGCGTCGCCGCCGGCCTTGACGATCACGGGCTCGATTTCCTTGAGCCTCTTCATGGCGCGCCAGCGCCGGATGATGCCGGAAAGCACGGCCTCCGGATCATGATTATCCAGTTCCTCGACCAGGACCAACAACTCGGAGGCCGCCTTGCGGTCGGTGGCCCCCAAGGCAGACAAGAGCCGGGCGGACCAATTCCCGCCCCAAGGCTTGAGGGATTCGAGCGCCTTCCAGATCCTGCGGCCGGGCTCCGAGGCAAGATCCTCGGCCTGCGCCAGGGCCGACAGCTCCGGACGCTTGAACATGAGACCCAGCACCTGCTGGTCCGAATGGGCCAATGTCATCTCCCCCGATGAAGCCGCGGGTCCCTTCTCGGGCTGCGCGGGGGTCTTGTCGCCCTGGCGCCGAAGCGCCGACTCCTCCACCCCCAATCTCTGCGACAGGCGCCTGGTCCATTCCCCCTTGAGTATCTCGTCGTCGCATAGAGCGATGGTCGAGAGCACTTCGCGCGCCACCTTGGACTTGAGCTCCGGAGAAAACGGCTTGCGCTGACCCTCGAGCAGCCATTCCGTCTTGAAATCCGCCAAGTCCAACGCCTTCGCGAGCAGGCCCTCGAGCGATTGGACACCAAGGCGATGCAAATGTTCGTCCGGATCCTCGCCCCCGGGCATCGAGGCCACGCGCACGCTCAGGCCGGCCTTGAGCAGGGTCTCTCCGCCCTTGACGGCGGCGGCCAACCCCGCCCGGTCCGAGTCGAAGACCAGCACGACCTCGCCCGCGTAGCGCTTGACGAGCGCCGCCTGCTCCTGAGTCAGCGCCGTCCCCAGGGGAGCGCAGGCCAGCTTGAACCCATGTTGATGGCTGGCGATCACGTCCATATAGCCCTCCATGAGCACCGCCTTGCGAGCCTTGCGCAGCTCCGAGAGACCCTCGAACAAACCGTAAAGCACGCGCCCCTTGGAGAAAACCGGCGAATCCGGCGAATTAAGGTACTTGGGCTCCGCTTCTCCCATGGCCCTGGCGCCGAAGCCTAAAGTGGCGCCCCGACCGTCCCGGATCGGGAACAGGATGCGGTCGAAGAAATAGTCGCGCAAGCGGCCGCCTCGTTCGGCGGCCAGGCCGGCCTTGACCAGCAGCTCCCGGTTGAAGCCTTTCTTAAGCGCCGGCTCGATGAGCCCTCCCGAGTGGGGCGCGTAGCCGATCTGAAAAGCCGCCAGGGAGCCGGCCGAGACATGCCGGCTCGCGAGATAACGCCGGGCCGCTTCGGCGTCGCCCGCCTTGAGCAGCCTCTCATGATAATGCTCGGCCGCGAAGGCCAGGAGCTCCTTGAGCCTCAGCCTCTGCTTCTCCTCGGGCGTGAGAGCGGCATCGGCCCGGATCTCGACGTTGGCCCGGCGCGCGAGCTTCTCGGCCGCCTCGGCGAAACTCAGGTTCTCGATCTTCATCAAAAAGGCAAAAGCGTCCCCTCCCTCGCCGCAACCGAAGCAGTGAAAGGTCTGCCGCTCCGGATTGACGATGAAGGATGGGGTCCTCTCCTGGTGGAAAGGGCAACGCGCCTTGAGATGCCGCCCCGCGCGCTGCATCTGAGGCACGTACTCCGCCACCAGCTCGGTTATGTCGAGCTTGGACCTGATCGCTTCCAGTGACTCCGCTGGGATCATGGGTCGGCCTCCAGGCCTACCTCCCTCACGTTGGGATCTCGCCTATTGGGCGCCGCGCCGGCGCTTGGCCCGGCGCATCTTTCGCCGGGATTCCGCGGCCTTGAGCTTGCGCCTGACCGAAGGCGAGACATAATGCTCACGCCGCTTGATCTCCTTCAAGATCCCGTTGCGCTCGCACTCGCGCTTGAAACGCCGAAGGGCTTCTTCGATGCCCTCGCCTTCGCGCAGTTTAACGAATACCATGCTGATTGATCACCCCCTTCTTTCTTGAAATCAGCCCGGCGGCCACTTGAGTCCGCGACCACCCAAGAGGTGGTAGTGGATGTGCTCCACGGTCTGCCCCGCTCCGGCGCCGTTGTTGACGACCACTCGGAACGAGGACAGCCCCAGTTTTTCCGCCAAAATCGCGGCCGCCCGCTGCAATTGGCCAAGAAGAGCCCCATCCGCGTCCGTGGAGGCGGAAAGCGCCGGGATATGCCTGCGCGGGACTATCAGGACATGCGTGGGCGCCTGAGGATTAATGTCCTTGAACGCGACCCACTCTTTGTCTTCTTGGACTAACTGCGCCGGGAGCTTCTTATCTATGATCCGGCAAAATAGGCAGTCAGACATCAAAAATTATCGCGGGAAATTATAGCCTTATACCCTGTCGCGCGCAAGCCGCCAAAAAGGTCTCTCTTCCCAAAACCAAGTTTGCCGCCCATACCGGTTTATGGCAAGGAGCATTCGTCCTATATCAAAGGTGTCTAAAGGGCCTATAAAACGCTCGGAGAAGCGATCAGGCTGCCGTCCTGGGCGCGGGATACGCGCAGCACGTGCAGGCCTCTGGGGAGCGGGCGCTCCAGGGCGAGAGTGAGGAAGTCCTCGCTTAAAGCGTGGCGCCCATCGAGCTCCGGGACCACGATCCTCATCCGGCCCACGGCCTTGGCCGCGAAACGCTCGCGCAGGCGAGAGTCGATCGAGCGCATCGCCCCGGCGCGAGATTGGATCTCGCGGTCCGGAAGGCCGCGCGAAGCGGACGCGGGAGTGCCAGGTCTCGGGGAATAGCGGAAGACGTGAAGTCCGGAAAATCCGATCTCCTCGACGAATCGGAGCCCTTCCTCGAAACGCTTGCGGGTCTCCGCGGGATAGCCCACCATCACGTCCGTATAAAGCCCGGCCTCGGGAAGATGGCGGCGCAGAGACTCTATGCGGCGCCTGTAGAAAGCTGCGCTATACCAGCGATTCATCGCCTTCAAGACCTGGTCCGAGCCCGATTGAAGGGGCAAATGGAAAGAGGGGCAGATGCGGCCTCCGGAGCCGGCGACGAGCTCGAGCAGGCGGTCGGTGAGATCGGTGATCTCGAGCGAGGAAAGCCTCAGCCGGAACGAGCCCTTGAGGGCGGCGAGACGTTCGAGCGCCACGGGCAGGTCGACGCGGCGGCCTGCGCCGTCCTCGGAGAGATAGCGGCCCAAGCGTATGCCGCAGAGCACCAGTTCGGGATAGCCCTGCTCGATCAGGGTCCTGGCCTGGCTTTCCAGCTCGGGATAGGACAAGCATGAAAGACGCGGCCTGACCGCCGGGATGATGCAATAGCGGCAGTCCATGTTGCAGCCGTCCTGTATCTTAACGAAGGCGCGGGAGTGGCCTTGAAATCCCCTCAGCTCGGACGGGGCGGCTCGGCAGCCGAGCATGGCGGGCAAGCCCTCCTTCCCATCATTGCCGACCACGGACGCGGCCGGCGCCTCCTTCAATATCGCGGAAGGATCACGGCTGGCCAGGCAGCCCGTGACTACCAGCCGGGCCGCCGGGTTGTCCCGGCTGATGCGGCGTATCAGACGAAGAGCCTCCTGGTCGGCTTGGGAGGTGACGGTGCAGGTGTTGACGACGACCACGTCGGCGCCGCGCCAGTGAGATTCCTCCCGGCAAGACGGATCGGCGAGCAGGCGCTCGCGCATCGATTGGGTCTCGAATTGATTGACCCGGCAGCCGAAGCTCTTGAAATAGACGCGCATATCCCTTGAGCCTATCAAAAAACTTCGGCCCCTGCCGGGCGGCAGGGGCCGAAGCTCACGAATAGGTGGGAATTACTCTTGCTCGGTCCTACGAAACGTCTTTTTGGCTTCCTCGACCAACTGCCCGAGGCTGCCGACAACCTTTTTAGCGGCCTTATGGAAGGCGCCGCCCTGCTGATCGGCGGTCTTCCTCCAGCCGTCCACATAACCGTAGTAGAGTCCGGCGGCGGTCCCATAGAGACCGAATACCGTCGCGACGATCTTCCAACCCGCCCAAACGGCGGCCGAGAACAACGGAGCCGCGGGACCGGCCAAGGCCACCACCGTGGCCCAGCCCGTGACCAACATCCAGCCGCCCATAGCCATCATGCCGACCACGGCCACGCCCACAGCGGCTTGCTTTATCGTGACACCCTTGATGGCGCGCAGCGAAGGCGTGCCTAACCAATTGAGCACGGAGGCGGCGACCACGTAGAAGGGACTGACCACCGCGGCGACGCTTCCCACCGCGATGCCGTTGAGCAACGCCCGCAGGGGATGCCAGGTCACATACTTGACGTAGGGGAACGCGTACTCGCGCAGGAAGTTCCAGGTTTCCTTGATCACGGTGCCGATGTTCTTAAGCCCCCACCAAACGCCCCGGGTCATGTCGCGCACGAGAAGCGCCGGCATCACGGCCAGCACGTCGAACAGCGAAGCGGCCACTACCGGCACGATGAGGTTCTTGAGCCAAGGATTAGCGACGGCTTTGTGTGTCAGGGACTGCTTCCAATAACCGCGGATATGCCCGTGGAAGGCCGCGGCCGCGGCGATGCCCATGCCTTGATACTGGGCCGGAACCTTGTCCAACAGCCATTGGCCCTTGACGCCGAATGTCGGCAGGGCGCTTACGGACTCCCAGACGCGCTGGGAGCCGGCGGCCAGGGCCTCGGAAGCCGAGCCTAGAAGGCCGGCGCTCCAACCGAGGAACTGCCCGGGATAATGAGCCAGGGATCCGAAGACGTACGCTAAACCGCCGGGAAGGCTCTTGATCTCGGCGACGCCGGCCACACTGCTGACGCGGCCCAGAAGATCGGAGCCGAATTGCGAAGCGACGCCGATCCCGTAGCTGGCATGGCCCAGAGCGGCCAGGCCATAGCTCACCAAAGGCGAGCCGAGCCAGCTGAGAAGCTCTCCCGCGTTAAGCGGGACTTGAGCCACGTAAAAGGCGCTCGCGCCTAGGAAGCTCGCCAGCAGGGACCATTTCATGGAAACCGCGGTGAACACGGCGGCGCTGGCCGCGTGCTCATAGGTTTCCAGATGGGTGCGCAACTGCTCGAGCTTGCTCGGGGCTCGGGGCGCGGGCTCGCTCCTGTCGGAGGCGCCGGCCAGGACCGGGATAATCTGGCCCTGCACGCGGGTCGCGTAACCGGCCGCGACCAGGGCGTCCTGCTCGGCCCGAGGCATGCGGCGGAGGCGGTCGAACAGGCTGTGCCCGCGGTATACCTCGGCCTCCATTGCCGCTTGCGCCGGAGCCATCGGCTCGGAATCGGGCGTCACGGCGCCCTCGCCGACGCCGCCGAAAGCGATGGCCTCGGCCGCGTTGACGGCCTCGGCGGCGCTGGCCCCGGAGATAGATTTGATCTTCGTCGTCGTTGCATCAATGGCAGGAGCGGCTCGGCGGCCCATGAGGCGGCCCACCATCCCACTCAACCCGCGAAGACCGCTCAGATTGACGCGCATTCCGCTCGAGCGGCTATAACCCTTTCCGACAGTGCTCGCCGCCGCCTGATAAGCGCCCAGCCCCGGCATCACCAGCAGCTGCGCCAATACCAGGAGGGCGGCCAAAGTCTTGCGACCCATAATGCCTCCGTGTAGCTCTTTTTGCAGTGGACTCATACTTCGATGATGATCCTATAAAAGACGGCTTGAGCGGCCATGAGCCGTAAGACCTAACCCCTCGCCGCATTTTGGCCCAACTCCGCCTGGGCCTAATGGGACCCCCATACGCCGAATTAAGCATCCGTTAAGCGCCGCTTAAGGGTCCGCTCGGCCCCAAACGCTACCATGCCTCCGGGAGGAACACCATGAGAAAATGGATACTCGCCGCGACCGTGGCCTTGAGCGGATGCCACTCCGTGACCAGCCGCGTCACAGATGGCCGATTGCCGGACACCCTGGATCAAAGGCCCAATCGCTCGAGATATATCGAGGCGATCGGCATAGGAGCCTCGGATCCGGGCCTGCCGACCGAGACTCAGCGCCGGGCCCTGGCGCGCGACGCCGCCATCGTCAAGGCCCAATACGAGCTGCTCTCCATGATCAAAGGAGTCGAGCTCCAAGGCGGAGTGACCGTGGAAAGAGCCATCGAGACGGATGGCGCTCTGGAGACACGGCTTAAGGAAACCATCCGCGGAGCGGAAGTACTCAAGAGCGAGTTCACCTCGGATAACGGCTGCGTCGTGACCCTGCGCCTTCCCAAGGATCGGGTAGAAAGGCTCATGGGAGTGCGCTTCGAGTGAGGATCTCCTTGGCGCTGCTCATTCTGGCGGTCGGGACCGCCGGTTGCGCCGGCTCGAAGCCGCGCCGCGTGCGAGCGGAAGGCTGGGGGGATATCTCGCAAGGCGTCGGCCAAGCCCGGCGCCAAGCCCTGGCCGAGGCGCAGAAAAAGGCCGTGGAGCAGCTTCATGGCGTCGGGATCGCGGCGAGGACCCGGGTGGAAAAGGGCGTGGCCGTGCGGCAGCGGATCACGGCCGACGCGCAGGGCGCCCTGGGCCGCTATGAAGTCTTGGAAGAAGAGAGAGTCGGCAGCGCGCTCAAGATCGTGATCAGCGCGGAGCCCTCCACCGGCGCCGCCTCGCTGCCGCCTCTCCCTCCTCCCGAGGAAACGCGCGTGGCGCTGCGCGCGGCGCCGGGAAGCGAGGCCTGGCTGGCCTCCGCCTCCCGAGCGCTGGGCGAGGCCCTTCGCGAGTCCGGCTTTTCCATCGTGGAGGGCCGCTCGGAGGCCCAATTCATCGCCAGCTTGGACGTGCGGCTGGCCCACGTCAAGGACCCTCGCCTCGGATCGCTCAGCGCTTATGAGGCCCACGTGCTCGTCAGGCTCTCGGAGCCGCTGCGCGACGAGATCGTCGCCGAGCCTTCCGCGCGGGCCTCATACGCCGATTGGGATCGCGAAGGGGCGGCCGAAGGAGCCGTGGAACGCGCGGCCCGGGCGGCCGGAGAGCGGGCGGCGGGAGCCCTTTCCTCCTTGCTATGGAAACGCTAGAAACGATATATTGCCATTCGACGATGCCCAAGAAGATACTCATCATCGATGACGACAACGCCATACTCAAGCTCGTCAAGAAATACTTAAGCTCGACCGGCTACGGGGCCGTGATCACGGATAACGGCTCCGAAGGATTGCTGCTCTTCCGCGAATCGCGGCCGGATCTGGTGCTGGTCGACGCCGAGATGCCCGGGCTTGACGGCCACGCGGTCTGCCGCGTGATAAAGAAGGAAGCCGCGGCCCGGTCGGTCCCCGTCATCATCATGTCCGGGGCCAAGATCGAGGAGAAGGACATGCTCTCCGGGTTCGCGGGCGGAGCCGACGATTATGTGCTCAAGCCCTTTTCCCTCCCCGTGCTGGCCGCGCGCATCCAGGCGGTGCTGCGCCGCTACGAGGCCTCGAGTCATATGGAATCCAAGCTGCGCAAATGCGGCATCGAGCTCGATCCGGCGGGCCGCTCCGTGAAATGCGACGGGAAATCCATCAACCTGACGCGCAAGGAATTCGACCTTCTAGCCACGCTCATCGACAAGGCCGGCCGGGTCTTGAGCGTCGCCTACCTGCTCGAGACGGTCTGGGGGTATGATCCGGCGGATTACAACGATCCCGGAACCGTCGAGGTCCACATCTCCCATCTGAGGCGCAAGATCGGCAGGGAGCGCGGACGCCTCATCGTCAACGTCCAAGGCCACGGCTACAAGTTCGAAGCCGATCCCCGCTGACCCCGTCGAGAATTAAGGTCCCTTTAAGGCCCGATTAAGCCCCCCGACAGCCGCCCGGCCTATACTACCGCCATGAGCAGATGGCTGCCGGCCCGGATCCTCCTGATCGCGACATTCGCCGCCGCTCCGATGAGCGCGGGAGACTTCAAGTCCTTGGCCAAGGAGCTCTCCCGGGCCGGCCAGGCCGCGGGCCTGCGCCGCGTCGCGGTCCTTCCTTTTAGCTCGGCCGACGGGCAGGCCGCTGGCGACGGCTCCGTGGTGTCCGAGCGCCTGCTCACCGCGCTGGTGCGGCTCAATCGGCTCCAGACCGTCGAACGCTCCCTGCTGCGGCAGCTCCTGGAGGAGCATCAATTGGGGCGTACCGGCCTGCTCGAGCCCTCGGCCCTGCGCAGGCTCGGCAGCATGGCCTCGGCCGATGGCATCGTGACCGGCACCTATGCCCTGGCGGATGGGGAGATATTGGTCCAGGCGCGGCTCGTCGCCATCGATACCGGCCTGATCCTGGCCGCGGCCGAGCGCCGCCTGGCCCGGGATTGGGCGCAACCCCAAAACCTCGCCAGCAATTCACCCCTGTTCGTGCCCGCTCCCGAGTTCACGGTGGAAGCGCCCGTCATAACCTCCGAGGAGGACATGAGAGACTCCCTGGCCTCGGATTCCTGCTCCGACGCGGCCGAGCGCATCGACTCGCTGGAGACCCGGATACTGGAGCTCAAGGCTCGCTATTGGGCCGGACAATTGAAAAGGGGCGTCTCTCTCTCCCAACTGCGCTACAACCCCGGATCGACCATCTCCGATCCGGAACTAAAGAGGAAGCTGTACGACCGCATGAAGGTCTGGTACACGCAGGAGCGGGTCCCGGAGCTTAGCCCGGCCGAGATGCAGGCCTTCGTCGCCATCGACCAGCAAGCGCTCGGAATATACAGGCGCTGCGGCACCTGAGGGGAACATGGAACACAAGATACTGATCGCCGACGATGATAGCACGGTCCTGAGGCTTCTCTGCCGCCTCTTCAAAAGGCCGGAGTACGAGACTCTCAGCGCCTCATCGGGCCGCCAGGCCCTGGAGCTGGCGGTCTCCGGACGCCCGGACCTGGTGCTGCTCGACGTCAACATGCCCGACGCCTCGGGCCGCGATGTGCTGCGCGATCTGCGCAGCCATCAGCAGACTCGGATGATACCAGTGATACTGGTGACCGGCAACAACGCCACCTCGGACAAGGTCGAGGGCTTGAGCCTGGGCGCCGACGACTACGTGACCAAGCCCTTCTCATTGGACGAGCTCAAGGCTCGCGTGGAAGGCCTGCTGAGGCGCAAGAAGCTGGACATCTGCGCCAATCCCCTCACCGGCCTGCCCGGAAGCCCCGCCGTCGAGGAGGAGGTCAACCGGAGGCTTCGAGAGGACCTGGGATTCGCCTTCTTCCACATAGACATCGACAACTTCAAGGCCTTCAACGACGTCTATGGCTTCGCGCGAGGCGACGAGGTCATCCGCAAGACGGCCGAGTTCCTGGTCGACGCGCTCGCCCAGGAGGGCAGCTCCGAGGATTTCGCGGGGCATATCGGGGGCGACGACTTCGTCGCCGTGACCGACGCGGAGAAAGCGGCGGACGTGGCTCTGGCCCTGGTCCAGGCCTTCGATCTCAAGGCCCCCTTCTTCTACGACGACGAGCATCGCCGGCGCGGCTATATCTCGGCCGTCTCGCGCGCGGGCAAGGTGGCGCGTTTCCCCATCATGACCCTGTCTCTGGGCATCTCCTCCAACGCCCAGAGACCCATGAGACACTACGCCGAAGTGGCGCAAACCGCCTCTGAGATGAAGGCCTATCTCAAGGCCCAGCCCAACAAAGGCCTCAGCCGTTTCGCCTTCGACCGCCGCCGCTCTTGATCAGAGGTCCGACATCGCGCGCTCGGCGCACTCCAGCGCCCGGTCGATGTCCGCGTCGGTCACTGCCGCCGAAATATACCAGCGCCCGTCAGGCAGCATCAGGACCCCTTCGTCGATGAGCCGCGTGTAGAACTTGGAATGCCTTTCCCAATCCGCCGACTGCCTCAAATGCATGACATCATGGGCGCAGTCGAGATCGGCGAAATTATGATAGAGAGCGCCGCGGGGTCCTTGTATGAGCGTCGGTAAGCCCTTCCGACGCCCGAGCTCCTTGAGCCCCTTGCCCAAACGTTCCTGCAGCCTTTCTATCCTCTTATAAACCGCGCCATGATTACGCTCCAAAATCCTGAGCGTCGCTAAGGCTGCCGCGATGGTCATGGGATGTCCGTTAAAAGTTCCCGCTCCTATGACCCGGCGCTGGGCCAACAGATCCATGATGGAAGCCTTGCCGGCCACCGCGCCGATAGGCATGCCCCCCGCCAAAGCCTTGCCGAAAGTCGCTATATCGGGCGTTATCCCGAGGGCTTCCTGAGCGCCGCCTAAGCCGACCCGAAAGCCGGTGATCACCTCGTCAAATCCCAGCACTATCCCGTACTGGTCGCAGAGCTGTCTGACGCGCTCCAGATAGCCTGGTTTAGGAGCGCAGCACCCCCCATTGCAAAGATAAGGCTCCATGAAAATGATCGCGACCTCCTCTCCGTACCGCGCCAGAGTCCGCTCCACCGCTTCTATATCGTTCCAAGGCAGGAGAAACGAATCCTCTAAGGCATGCCTGGCTCGACCCTCGGTATAGACCCAGTCCTCTTGAAACGGGATCGGAACAGGCCTGGCTTGCGGATCCTCATGAGGCCGTCCTCCCAGTATGTTGTCAAGCCAGCCGTGATAATGGCCCTGGAAACGGATGAAGCTGGGGCGTCCCGTATAGGCTCGAGCCAGACGGATCATCAATTGCACCGCCTCCGTGCCGGTCACGCAGAAGCGAACCTTCTCGGCGCAAGGAACATATTTGACTATCTTCTCGCAGAGCTCGATCTCGTCGGGGATATGGGCCTCGGCGAAGGTATGGCAAAGGGCGTCTAGCTGGGCCTTGACCGCCTGGTGATAGTCCTCGTTGCCGTAACCTAGTATATCAGGTCCGCCGCCGTTCCAGAATTCGACATACTCCTTGCCATCGACATCCCAGACGCGCGCGCCGCGGGCTTTGACGAAGAATAACGGCCGATCCGCGAGACGGATTCGCACGTTGGCGTGAGGACCTGGCATGACGCGAAGGGCCTGCTCATTGAGTTCGATCGAT